>UQFM01000012.1 GCA_900540295.1 uncultured Oscillospiraceae bacterium | reverse complement strand
TTGTGAAAAATCTATTATCTGTCAGTCGGCTTTCGCGTACCTTTGTACGCGTCACTGTCGGAGAAAAGGCACACTACAACAAAATCTTACGCTACGCCGAGTACAGCACAAACTATGGCGTCACCTTAAAAATGCACAATACGAACAAACTCAAGCTACGCCTGCGGCTCGCGCAGTTTGTGAAAAATCTATTATCTGTCAGTCGGCTTTCGCGTACCTTTGTACGCGTCACCGTCGGAGAAAAGGCACACTACAACAAAATCTTACGCTACGCCAAATACTATATACGAACCGTAGGGGCGGATGAAGATTCCCCTATTAGGGGAAATGTCGCGAAGCGACAAAAGGGTAATGGCGAAGCCGTAACCTCATCCGCCCGCGAAGTTCGCACGGACGAAAAGCGGTGGGAGAAAGGTCTCGCCTACCGATATCATAAATCCATGGGGCGGAAATTCCTAACCGCACGGAAAGGACAAAACTATGGGCATTTTCAGTAAAATTAACTTCGGACTCACCAAAACCCGCAACAAAATGGCGGGGGCGATTGACGACCTATTCGACGATGTGGACGAAATCACCGATGACCTCTATGCAGAGCTGGAAGAGATTCTCGTCATGGGCGACGTCGGCATGGTTACGGCGGTCGAAATCACCGAGCGGTTGCGCAAGCGCGTTTCCGAAAAACGTCTGCGCGGCTCCGAAAAGGTGAAAGAGGAAATCAAGGAAATCGTTGCCGAGCTGTTGGACGGCGGCGAAGATATGGGGCTTGTCACCGTGCCGTCGGTGGTGCTGGTCATTGGTGTGAACGGCGTGGGCAAGACCACCACCATCGGTAAATTGGCGGCAATGTACAAAGCGGAGGGCAAGCGCGTCATTTTGGGCGCGGCGGATACCTTCCGTGCGGCGGCGATTGACCAGCTGGATATTTGGGCAAAACGCTCCGATGTCGAAATTGTCAAGCATTCCGAGGGCGCAGACCCTGCGGCGGTGGTGTTCGATACCGTTTCCGCCGCCAAAGCGCGCGACTGCGACATTGTGATTATTGATACCGCGGGCAGACTCCACAACAAAAAGAATCTGATGGATGAGCTTGCAAAAATCTACCGCGTAATTGACCGCGAACTGCCGTATTCCGACCGTGAGGTTTTACTTGTTTTGGATGCGACTACAGGGCAGAATGCCGTGAATCAGGCGCGCGAATTCAAAAACGTTGCCGAAATCACGGGCATTGTGCTGACAAAGCTGGACGGTACTGCGCGCGGCGGCGTGGTGCTTGCCATTAAAAACGAGCTGGGCATTCCCGTGAAATTTGTCGGCGTCGGCGAACAGATTGACGATTTACAGCCGTTTAAGCCCCGTGCATTTGCCGACGGGCTGTTTAAAAAGATAGAATACAGGGAAGAGGAGGAAGCGCCGAATGCAGAAAACAACGAGGAAAAAACTGTGGAAGCTGTCCCTGCGGACGTTTCAGATGCTGGACAGCGCCCCGCGCCACGAGCTGACGCCGAAAACGAACCCGCTCGCGGTCAGGCGGACTTGGCGGCATCCGAGGAAAGCACAGCCCCTGCCGATTTTACAGCAGATGAAGCTGGAGTTTCGGAATTGGAACCGCGTACGGACGAAGTAGAAGAGAAACCGAAAAAGGAGAAAAGACGTTTTGGATTTTTTAATCGCCACGCATAATTTAAAAAAGCGCGATGAATTACAGCGTATTTTATCGCCTTTGGGCATCCATGTGCTGACCGCAGACGAGGCAGGCGTGGATTTGACCGACGTAGAAGAAACAGGCACAACTTTCGAGGAAAACGCGCTTTTGAAAGCGCGTTCGGGCGCAAAAGAGGGTGGCAGACCCTGTATTGCAGACGATTCGGGACTTTGTGTAGATGCGTTGGACGGCGCGCCCGGTGTGTATTCCGCACGCTATGCGGGGGAACACGGCAACGATGCGAAAAACAATGAAAAGCTGTTAGAGGCTTTATCGGATGTACCGCCCGAACAGCGCACCGCGCAGTTCGTCAGCTGTGTGGCGTGTGTGTTCCCCGACGGGCGCGAGCTGACAGTACAGGGCGAGGTGCAGGGCGTTATCGGCTACGCGCCGAAAGGCGCAAACGGCTTTGGCTACGACCCGCTGTTTTATGTCGGCGAACGCAGTTTTGCACAGTTCACCGCAGAAGAAAAAGACGCGGTTTCCCACCGCGGCAACGCACTGCGAAAACTCGCCGCAGAACTGCCGAAATATTTATAATATATAAACCTCTTTCAGCTCCCTCTAAGAGGGAACTGGCACGCCGCAGGCGTGACTGAGGGCGTTTTCGCTAAATTTCCACAATATAAATTAGATTCAGAAATTGTAGGGGTCGCTGCCCACAGCGACCCGCGGGTGGATGAGGTTACGGCTACGCCATTACCCTTTTGTCGCTCCGCGACATTTCCCCTAATAGGGGAATCCACATCCGCCCCTACGGGGTGCGCAAATTTGTCATTCTGCGAAGCGCAAGAATCTCGCGCAGAACAAACCGAATGCAATGCACAATCCGTAGGGACAGCCCTTGCGGCTGTCCGATTTCGGGCGAACGCAGTTCGCCCCTACAAATGATATATTATCTTCAAGGAGAATTTTATGACATCTAAAGAACGCGCCGCACTGCGTGCGCAGGCAAACACATATGAACCGCTGTTTCAGGTCGGCAAGGGCGGAATATCCGATGCGCTGATTAAACAGACAAACGATGCACTCGAAGCACGCGAGCTGATTAAGCTCAAGGTGCTTTTGGAAAGCGCGCCCGAAAAGCCGAAAGAAATTGCGGCAAAGCTTGCCGCGGCGACCAATGCCGAGGTCGTTTCGGTGGTAGGCGGCAGTATGATTTTTTACCGATACAGTAAAAAACTGCACGAAAAGAAAAAGAAATAAGGATTTGTTCAATGAAAATCGGTTTGTTCGGCGGTACGTTCAACCCGCCGCATTTGGGGCATGTACACCTTTTGGAGCATTTCTCCCGGCAAATCGGATTCGACAAAATTTTTGTTGTACCCGACAAGCGTCCTGTCCATAAAATCTGCGAGGATTTGGCGCTCGACAGCGAACGGCTGGAAATGTGCCGTCTGGCTTTCAGCGACCCGAAATATACGGTTAGTTCTATGGAAATTGACCGCCCGACAGACAGCTACACTGTTTTCACGGTGCGCGCGCTTTTGGAGCAGTACCCGCAGGCGGAAATCTATTTGATTATCGGGTCGGATATGTTCCTGTCTTTTCACAAATGGTATAAATGCCGCGAAATTTTGGAAAAATGCACCTTGTGCGTTGCCTCGCGCGAAAACGCGGTGGAAATTAACGATTTGCGCAGCTATGCGTTTTCGCAGTTCCGTATATATATCAACGGCTTGCAGGGGAAAAATATTATTTTGTCGCCGATGGAGCCGTTTGAGATAAGTTCCTCGGCTTTGCGGAAAGCCGTTTCAGAGGGCGCGGACACAAGTGCATATCTTGCGCCCGACGTCGAAAACTATATTCGGGAGAAAGGCTTGTATGGATACCGAAAGAAACGCTGAATTTTTAGAGGAAATCAAAAAGCACTTACAGCCCGAACGGCTGTATCACTCGATAAATGTTGCCGAGGAAGCAAAAAAGTTAGCTTTGCACTACGGCGCAGACCCCGAAAAGGCATATACGGCGGGGCTTCTGCACGATATTCTGAAAAACACGCCCGACACGGAGCTGTTGAATTTTTTTCGGGAGAATGGTATAATCCTAACGCGAACCGAACAGGTCAGCCGCAAAACGTGGCACGCGATTGCGGGGGAAGCCTATTGCAGGCTGAAGCTCTCTGTGACGGACAGCGAAATTCTTTCCGCCATCCGCTGGCACACCACGGCGCGCGCGGGAATGACGCTTTTAGACAAGGTTATTTTTATTGCAGACTTTATTTCCGCTGACCGCGATTACGACGGTGTGGAGCGTATGCGCGAAAAAGCATATATTTCTTTGGAAAGCGCGATGCTTGAGGGTTTGCAGTTTACTTTAGCAGAATTGATAGAAAACGGCTGGGCTGTGCATGAGGACAGTCTTGCCGCCTATAATGAATTGGCTGTTATAGCCGCAACGAAAGGATGAACGATATGACGCCGCAGGAAATTATGGAAAATGCCGTCAGAATTTTAGATGCTAAAAAAGGTATGGATTTAAAATCTCTGCATATTACAGAGGTTTCCAGTGTGGCGGATTATTTCGTCATCGCTACGGGTACTTCTTCCACGCACATCCGCGCGCTTGCCGAAGAGGTGGAGGACGGACTTTCTGCGCTCGGCGTAGAGCCTGACCACATTGAGGGCAAATCCACAGGCTGGATTCTGCTTGATTACAAAAGCGTAGTGGTGCATGTGTTCACAAAAGCGGAGCGCGAGCTGTTTAATCTCGAGCGACTATGGGGCGATGCAGAAGAAACGGACATCAGCGCATTTGTAACAGAGTAAAAGACAGAAACTGACTACGGTGCAAAATTAGTGTAAAAAATAAAAACAGATAAATTACAAGTATCACGGTAAAGGGTGATTTGAATGGAATATAATTTTAAACAGGCAGAAGAAAAATGGCAGAAAAAGTGGGAAGAAGAGGGTGTGTTCCACGCGCAGGACGATTCCGAAAAGCCAAAGTTTTACGGCTTGGTGGAATTTCCGTACCCCTCGGGCGCGGGTATGCACGTCGGGCATATCAAAGCGTACAGCGGCTTAGAGGTCGTTTCCCGCAAACGCCGTTTGGAAGGGTACAACGTGCTGTTCCCCATTGGGTTTGACGCATACGGTCTGCCGACCGAAAATTACGCCATAAAAACAGGCATTCATCCGCGCAAGGTCACGGATATGAACATAGAAAAATTCACAAGCCAGTTAAAGAAAGTCGGTTTCTCTTTTGACTGGACGCGTGTGATTGATACCACCGAAGAGGGCTATTATAAATGGACGCAGTGGATTTTCCTCAAAATGTTTGAAAAGGGCTTGGCGTTCCGCGACAAGACTCTGGTCAACTACTGCCCGTCCTGCAAGGTCGTGCTGTCGAATGAGGATTCGCAGGGCGGCAAGTGCGACATCTGCCACAGCGACGTGGTGCAGAAGTCGAAGGATGTTTGGTATCTGCGCATCACCGAGTATGCCGATAAGCTGCTCGAGGGCTTAGAGGGGCTTGATTTCCCCGAAAATATCAAACAGCAGCAGGTCAACTGGATTGGCAAGTCCCGCGGTGCTTTCGTGAATTTCACGCTGAAGGATATTCCCGAAACCCTGCGCATTTACACCACGCGCCCCGATACTTTGTTCGGCGTGACCTTTATGGTTATGGCGCCAGAGCATCCGATTATTGATAAATATAAAGACAAAATCGCCAATATGGACGCGGTGGAAAGTTACCGCGCCGAATGCGCGAAAAAGACAGAATTTGAGCGCACACAGCTGGTGAAAGACAAAACAGGCGTGCGTCTTGACGGTATGGTTGCCGTGAATCCCGTAAACGGCAAGGAAATTCCGATTTACATTTCCGATTACGTGATGATGGGCTACGGTACGGGGGCGATTATGGCGGTGCCTGCGCACGACCAGCGCGACTATGATTTTGCAAAGAAATTCGGCATAGATATTATCGAGGTCATCAAAGGCGGCGACGTCTCGAAGGAGGCATATACGGGGGACGGCGAAATGGTCAACTCCGATTTCTTAAACGGGATGACCAACAAAAAGGATTCGATTGCGAAAATGATTGAAATCCTCTCCGAAAAAGGCATCGGCGAGGGCGGCGTACAGTATAAAATGAAAGACTGGGCGTTTAACCGCCAGCGCTATTGGGGCGAGCCGATTCCGATTGTGCACTGCCCGAAATGCGGTATGGTCGCAGTGCCGTATGAGGAACTGCCCTTAAAACTGCCGCAGGTCGAAAATTTTGAACCGGGTTCGGACGGCGAAAGCCCGCTTGCAAAAATTGAAAGTTATGTAAACTGCAAATGCCCGAAATGCGGCGGCGGTGCACGCCGTGAGACGGATACCATGCCCCAGTGGGCGGGTTCGTCGTGGTATTTCCTGCGCTATATCGACCCGCACAACTGTGAAAGTTTTGCCGATTACGACAAACTGAAATACTGGCTGCCCGTCGATTGGTACAACGGCGGTATGGAACACGTGACGCGCCATTTGATTTATTCGCGCTTCTGGCACGAATTCCTCTATGATTTGGGCGTTGTGCCGTGCCGTGAGCCGTATGCGAAACGCAGTGCGCAGGGTCTGATTTTGGGACCTGACGGCGTAAAAATGTCGAAATCCCGCGGCAACGTCATTGACCCCAACGAGGTTGTGGACGCTTTCGGTGCAGATGTTCTGCGCACCTATGTCCTGTTTATGGGCGATTATGAAAAAGCCGCGCCGTGGTCGGAAAGCTCCGTGAAGGGCTGTAAACGGTTCGTGGACCGCATTTGGAATTTGCAGGAAATTTTGACGGACGGCGACAGCTATTCCGCAAAATTGGAAACACCGTTCCATAAGACGGTTAAAAAGGTTACCGAGGATATTGAAGCGCTGAAATACAACACGGCGATTGCCGCGCTGATGACGCTTCTCAACAACATATACGAAGTCGGGCAGATTAACCGCGCGGAACTGCGCACACTGCTCGTTTTGCTCAACCCGTTTGCACCGCACATCACCGAAGAGATGTGGGAAACCTTAGGCTTCGGCGAAATGCTTGCAAAAGACGGCGTGTGGCCGACCTTTGACGCGGCGAAATGTGTGGATGCGTCCGTGGAAATCGTGGTACAGATTTGCGGCAAAATCCGTGCGAAGCTGCAGGTGCCGACCGATATTTCCGCAGAAGATGCGATTGCACTTGCCAAAGCGGAGCCGCGCATTCGGGAAGAGCTTGCAGGCAAGACAGTTGTAAAAGAGCTTTATGTCAAGGGTAAGCTTGTCAATATTGTGGCAAAATAAGGGGGAGAACATGAACGCCCTTCGGAATCTTATTGAGCTTATAAATAACCGATTCAGAAATACAAAAACAGCAGACAGAGTGCAGTACATAGGCTCTCTGCTTGCTTCTCTGTTTCAGTGAGGAACACGTATGAAAGCACGTTTAAACCGAATTATCAGCCTTGTGCTGGTTGTGTTGCTGACTGTACCGATTTGCACAAACACTTGGGAGACCGCCGAGCGTTTGGAAGCGGTGCAGACGCTGAAAGCACAGGGGAAATATTATCCCGATGATTTCGCCGAACAGCGGTTTTACACCCGAAGCGAGGAACTGGAAAAGCTGATTGCAGATTCGGGTTTTTCGGCGGACGCAAGCTTTACGCAAAAGGTTACCGCGCTGTTTACACAGCTTTACCGCTTGCTTGCGGATTTGCTGACGGGACGGCTGAGTCTTTCCGATGCGGACTGCACAAACCGCGCGGCGGTAATTTTCGGCGGCTTGTTCGAGCTGGATACACAGGTACAGTTGCAAAAAGCACGCCCCGATGCAACCGCGAAAGACGGTTTTGTGGCAATGGCGGCTTCCATCCTTTGGGATTTTATGGATTACTACGACGCAAAACGGCTGGAAGACCAGACTATGACCGAGGGTGTGCGCGCGGTGTGCGATATTCCGTATACAGAAAACGAATCCGCCAGCCAAACTTTAGACATTTATTATCCGCCGAATGCAAAAGCGGGCGAAAAATATCCCGTAATTGTGGATATCCACGGCGGCGGACTGATGTACGGCGACAAATCCATGAACCGTATTTATGCCTCGCGGCTTGCCGCACGCGGCTATACGGTTGTTGTTATCAACTACCGTCTTTGCCCCGATGTGCTGTATTCGGAGCAGGTACGCGATGTGATGGCGGCATACAAATGGGTTGCCGAAAACGGCGAAGCATACGGCTGTGACACAACCAACGCCTACGTCGTGGGCGACTCCGCAGGCGGACAACTCGCCTTTTACACCGCGATTGTCAACACGAGTGCGGAACTGCGGGAACTGTATAATGTGCCCGACAGCGGACTCGAGTTCAATGCGGCGGGCTTAATTTCAGGCATGTACGACATGAAAAGCGGTATCAACAGCGTTTTGATATCCTGCATGCTCGGCTATACCTATTACGAATCGCCGTATTATCCGTATTTACAGCCCGAAGAGGTGATTGATAAGGGGAATTTGCCGCCGTCTTATATCGTGACGAGTGCGAAGGACTTTCTGCGCCCCGCTTCCTTGCAGCTGGATGCACTCCTGACCGCAAAGAATCTGCCGCACCGACTGCACGATTGGGAGCTTACCATTAACCGTTCTTCAGGGCATATTACCAGCGTAGCCTATCCCGATTTGGAAGAAAGCGTAACCACCATAGACGAAATGCTGGCGTTTTTTGAAATGTACAGAAAATAAGAAAATCCCCACTGCACTTTGTGTGCAGTGGGGATTTTTTCAGTCGGGTTATTCCATAATAAAATCGAAAATTTCAATAATCGAAGAAACTTCCTCGCAAACCAAATTGAACATGCGCTTACCGAGATTGACGAAAGACGTATCGTCCTCTTTACCGCAGAGCATGGCAAAGGTTTTGCCGATTTCGGCAATGACGCTTTGACTTTCCTTACGCATGGCGAGATAATAAAAGCTGTATTCCGCGCCGTCGGAAAATTCCGCGTAAAATGCGCCGTCGCCGTCTTTAATGTTGTTATAGAGCGCGTTGATGGCAGTGGTTTTTAAAAATGTGTCGGGCAAAATACGGTTGATGGTGTATTCCGCCGCAAAAAACATCAGAATTTTAATTTGAAACTGTATAGACTGCGGATACTCCAGCCGCCCGACAACGGGTTCGAGCCGTTTGAGCAATTCCTCTTCCTGCAAAAAGATATCGGAAAGATAATCGCCCAACCGTGCGGCTTTATCCATATTGCCGTTGGCACGCGCCTCTTCCATGCGCGAAATCAGCCGCAGCTCATCGTCACAGCTTTGCGCCTGTTTTTTGCCGAAAATTTTAATATCGCTGTCTTCCAAAAGAATACCTCCCGCAGGCATCAGCCTGCATCTTTCGCGGACTCCGCCGCTTTCTGCGCTTTTTTTGCCAAACGCTTTTGGCGTGCTTTGTAGCCGAGCAGTTTGGTGACTGCATCGTCAGGTGTGCAGACGTCGCCTATACTGACGCAGTCCGAATTGTATAAACCGTGGAAGTCTGTACCGCCCGTCATCAGCAGCTTGTGTTTTGCCGCAAGCTTTTTCAGCTGTGCCTGCTGTTCTTCCGTAGCGGACGGATGCCATACTTCGATGCCGTCCAAGCCGTTTTCCAAAAGACGCGGCAAAGAATCCAAATTATCGGAAAAATACGGGTGCGCCAAAACGGCGATACCGCCCGCGTCGTGCACCGCGGTCAGAACCTCTGCAATATCAGGATATTTCGGGGTAACCAAAATGTTACCGGGTACGGATTTGTCAAACAGCTTGCGGTACAGGTCACCGTAAATCTCACGGGTAAACCCGCACTCCATTAACGCCTGCATAATATGCTGTGTGTAGATATTGGTAGACCCCGTTGCGCACTTTACAATAAACTCTGCGGTAACGGGATACCGCTTAGCGACCTGGAGCATCATGTAATGCGCCGCTTTCTTGCGTGCCAGTGAATTGCGGTGGCAAAGTCCCTCCAAACGGTCGGGAAACTCCGGCAAATAGCACAGTATGTGCACCTGCTTTTCGGTTTCCGTATCGGTTGCCGACAGTTCCACGCCCGGAATCACCTGTACGCCGAAGCGGTCGCCGATGATTTTACCGCGCACAGTGCCTGCAAGACAATCGTGGTCGGTAATCGCAATCGTTTCAATCCCGCGCTTTTTCGCGAGTGTAATTAAATCTTCAATCCCCAATGAGCCATCCGACAATTTGGTATGGCAATGTAAATCTCCGCCCATTTTTGAACCTCCTATCTGACTTGAATGAAGCAGGATAAGCGTTTTATCAACAAAAGTTTCATTTCTTGACGATTGCGGACAAATCTACCGCAATATAGCATCTATGAAATTATTATACTCTTTTTCGACAGGCGTTGCAAGCGGTTTTTTTGCAGACAGAGATTTGTTTTTGCTTATAGAAACGGTTCCCGTGCGTCATTTTCTGCAACCTTCTTATAAACGGAAAGCTGCTTTTGCGCATCTACGGTCGCCAAAAAAACATCGGCAGGGGACGAAACACCCTGTTTCTCCAGCTGTTTCAACAGCCAAGTTTCGTTGAGTCCCAGTGCGCGCAGATTGGCGCAAAAAATTTCCCCGTCTACAATCACGTTCGGCAAAAGCGTACTCGGTGCGGCGGCAATCTGCATATCGGCAGGGGTTACAGGGCGCATATCGCCCTTCGGCAAAAAACTGATACTGCCGTTCGGTTCTAAAATAGCGCACTGAATATCCGAAAGGTTAAAAAATCCGCCGATGCGGCACTGACTTAAAAATTCCGTAACGCTCAGGTGCGCACGGCGCAGATTTTTCTCATACAGCACACCGTTTTCCAATAGGATGTTCGGATTGCCGACGAAAAACTTATTGAGTTTTATGGATTTACGCTCCAAAACGGCAATCAGCAGAGAAAACAGCGTATAGATGACCATGGCGGTCAGCGGCAGCCAAAAATCCTGCTCCAATGCCGTCGCCATTTCGGCGGCAATCGACCCGATGGTGATACCGTTAATATAGTCAAACAGACTCAGCTGCGAAATTTGTTTTTGCCCCATAAGCTTTGTAAGCAAAAACAGAACGATAACCGATGCTGTCGCCGTGCCGCAAATTTTCAAAACATCCATAAGATACCGCCTTTTTTGGAAGAATATGCCGTACTCTTTACGCAGTATTTCCTAAAAGAGGGCAGGTTATGCACAATTCGGAAAGGACGCAGGGTTACAAATAACGTTTGCAAGCAGATGTGTTTCTAAAGCGGTGGACAACTTCCGAGCCGAAATGCAGAGAACACAGTTTAACCGCTATTGCAGAGGGGAGATTACAAAGCTGTATTATAAAAGAAACTCCCACAGGCATATTTGCCGGAGGGAGTTTCTTTTGCTATGGGGTTGTGTATAAAAAGAGAGAGGGGAAACAATTTATATATAAAACCCGCAAGCGGGGAGAAATGTCGGTTTGGCTCGGAAGCGGTCCGTTAGTTGTGCAGTAATGCAACCAAACGAATCGCGTTCAGAACCGTGTTCCAAGAAAATTTCTCGTGCGTCAGCTCGTCAATCAGCTTGCGCTCATAAATTTCTTCGTCTGTGTAATGCATCTGTGTTTCACTCCTTTCGTTGTTTCAGTGTCTGTATCATATCACTGTCTATCGGATTTGTCAAGTCTTTTTGCACAAGTTTTTAATATATTTTTTGTTTATTATCACTACACATTATATGCTATACCGGAAATATAGATGAATATTTTCGTGAAAAACTGCATCTTCCCAGCGTTTAAAGCAAAAATAAATGAACGTAAATTCACTTTTATATAAATTTGTTTTCGTCATTTTGCTGAACGCTGAAAAATCTTTGGAGCAGTAAATTTTTTGCGAGTAAAAGCCGTTTATTGTCCGTAAATCCCGCGAAAAGCTTTTCCCGTGTGCGGCGGGCTTGGGCGGCTTCGTACAGGGAAAATGCGGCTTCCTCCGACAGCGTATCGGCGGTTCGTATACAATGCCGAAGCTGTGCGGCGGGCAGTTTTACCGCATCAGGCTTCAAAAAATTCTTTGTATGTAAAACCGTCTGTGCCGTAAAGGGAAAAGGATGCGCTTCGTTTTCCGTGCAAATAGCCAAAGAAAGCGCAGGTACGGTTAAGTGTTCCGTCACGCCGCGCAGTGCACAGCGGTACAGCCGTACATTGTACCCACACGCCGTGCATGCGGCGGCAAAGCCGTCCAGCAGTGCGGGCGCAAAACAGCCAGACGGGTCACAGAGCAGAATGCGTGTACAGCCCGGCGCGGAGAAAGGCGAATATACCGTATGTACGCCCCATTCGGTTAAGCCGCTCAGCGTGCGGCGGAACAGGATTTTGCCGTCGGTCTTTCTGTCGGCTTTCGGCGGCAGATACCGTTCGCTGTATTTCAGCACGGTATGCGCAAGCCGTGCTTTATTGCAATAAGGTGTTAGGTGTTCCGTGATACGCTGTTTCTGCTGTGCGGCGGCTTTGCAAAGCATATCCGCACGCGCGGCTGCCTGTGTTTCTGCTTTCTGCAGGTCGGCGCACTCTGCGCGGCAGTACGCGGCTCGGGCTGTATCGGTAAAATCGTTGGTATGTAAGGAAAAACAAAGATTTTCGGAATGCGCTTTAAAAAAATCGGAAAAATAATCTCCGTCTGCGGCAAAAACATGCTGTAAAGGCGCATACACAGCGGTAATTTTATCCGCATTGTGCGCATCCAGGATGCGGTCGCACGGGATGCGGCGGTTTTGCGCATATACCGTGAGTGCGTGCAGTAAGGCGCGTTTCGCCCGTCCGTTATTGCCGTGAACCGAGAATAAAGCGCATTGCCGCACGGCGGGAACGGCGGCTGTTAAGTCGGCAGAAGACGGCGTACAGAAAAAAGTATCCAAATTCTTCACCCCCAAACCAGTATATTTCGGCTTTTTGAGGTGTGTTACCGATTTGACAAGCCGCTGTCAATACTGTATAATAAATAAGAAATTTTTTGAAATTTATCAAGGAGTGACAAGTATGCCTTTAGTAACCACTACCGAAATGTTTAAAAAAGCGTATGAGGGCGGTTACGCCATCGGTGCGTTTAACGTCAACAACATGGAAATTATTCAGGGGATTACCCGCGCGGCGAAAAAGCTGAACGCGCCCGTAATTCTGCAGTGCTCCGCAGGCGCAAGAAAATATGCGTCTCATGATTATCTCGTTGCCATGGTCAAAGCCGCGGCGGAAGAAACAGGGCTTCCCATTGCACTGCACCTCGACCACGGTCCCGATTTTGAAACCTGCAAATCCTGCATTGACGGCGGTTTTACCTCTGTTATGATTGACGGCAGCCATCTGCCCTATGAAGAAAACGTTGCCCTGACCAAAAAGGTTGTCGAGTATGCACACGCACACGGTGTGGTTGTTGAGGGCGAGCTCGGTCAGCTGGCGGGCATTGAGGATGACGTCAACGTCAGCGCAGAGGATGCAAGCTTCACAAAGCCCGAACAGGTTTATGATTTCGTCACCAGAACAGGCGTGGATTCTTTGGCAATCGCCATCGGTACAAGCCACGGCGCATACAAATTCAAGCCCGGCCAGAAACCGCAGCTTCGCTTTGACATTTTGAAAGAAGTGGAAGAGAAACTGCCCGGTTTCCCGATTGTTCTGCACGGTGCAAGCTCCGTCAACCAGGACGATGTAAAGACCATCAACGAATTCGGCGGTCAGATGCCCGACGCAATCGGCATTCCCGAGGACATGCTTCGCGAAGCGGCTTCCATGGCGGTCTGCAAAATCAATGTGGACTCCGACATCCGTATTGCGATGACTGCGGCAATCCGCAAGCACTTCTCTGAGAATCCGACGCATTTCGACCCCAGACAGTACTTGACCCCCGCAAGAGATGCGATTGAGGGCGTTGTTTCGCATAAAATCGAAACGGTTCTCGGCTGTGCGGACAAAGCATAAGCGAATGAAAAGGTTCATAAAAGCACGTTTCCTGTCGGAAACGTGCTTTTTCAGGTGAATATGCGCAAACCTAAAACGGTGCTTTCTGCTGATTTGCATAGTTTTTATAAGATTTTATAGGATAAAATCGACAAAAACCACGTCGAAAATTCTATAAAAAAAGACTTTTATTTTTGGCTGTTCAGTGGTATACTATTTTAGTACTTTTGCAAAAACTTTTTGCCTGAATCCCGATAAGGACAAATCACCGCGTGATTGATTCGCGGGCATATAGTTCCGTTGATTTTTTCTTATCGGAATTCAGACTTTTGTTGTGTTACGGTCACCTTACAGGTTATTATCGGATTACATAGAATGATTTAGGGAGTGAGCCGTCTTTGGATAAATTTGTTATTACCGGCGGTCAGCGTCTGACCGGTGAGGTTACGGTCAGCGGCGCGAAAAATGCGGTTGTCGCAATTCTCCCCGCAACCATTTTGGCACAGGATGTTTGCAGAATTGAAAACATTCCGAATATCAGCGATGTTTCGGCAATGGTGAAGATTCTTAAAAATATGGGCGCGGGAATTAAATATATTAACAAAACCACTTTAGAGATTGACACACGGTATATTTCCTCTTATGTTGTGGAACATGATTTGACCAAACAGCTTCGCGCATCCTATTATTTAATTGGGGCGCTGATTGGGCGGTTTAACCGTGCGCGTGTTGCGATGCCGGGCGGCTGCTATTTGGGACTGCGCCCGATTGACCAGCATATTAAGGGCTTTGAAATGCTCGGTGCGGAAGTGACCATGGAAGAAAACGCCATGGTGAATGTGCAGGCGGACGGTCTGCTCGGAAGCTCGGTGTATTTGGATGTGGTTTCCGTCGGCGCAACCATCAATGTGATGCTGGCGGCTGTGAAAGCGCGTGGACTTACTGTCATTGAAAATGCGGCAAAAGAGCCGCACATTGTTGACCTTGCAAACTTTTTAAATACCATGGGCGCGGATGTGCGCGGCGCGGGTACGGATGTTATTAAAATCCGCGGCGTAGAGCATCTGCACGGCTGTGAGTATTCGATTATACCCGACCAGATTGAGGCGGGTACTTACATGGTCGCCGCCGCCGCTACCATGGGCGACGTGCTTGTGAAAAACGTGATTCCGAAGCATTTGGAGTCTATTACCGCAAAATTGATTGAAGCGGGTGCAACGGTTTTGGAATACGATGAGGCGGTGCGTGTTATGATGCACAAACGCCCCGGGCACTGTAACATCAAGACTATGCCGCATCCGGGGTTTCCGACAGACATGCAGCCGCAGTTCTCTACACTGCTGTGTCTTGCCGAGGGTACAAGCTTTGTTTCCGAAAGTGTTTGGGATAACCGTTTCCGTTATGCGGAGCAATTACAGCGCATGGGCGCCGGTATTCACGTAAACGGAAAGACCGCGGTAATTGAGGGCGTCGAATCCCTGAAAGGCGCACCTGTCCGCGCGGACGATTTGCGTGCAGGCGCGGCAATGCTGATTGCGGCAATGGCGGCAAACGGTGTGTCGGAATTGGAAGAAATTCAGCATATCGAGCGCGGCTATGAAAATGTAGTGGACAAATTCCGTTCACTCGGCGCAATTATTGAGCGGCGCACATTCCCCGACAATGATGCGCATACGCAAATGAACGCGGGATAAAATAAGATATATAAAGGCAGGCAGACAGTAACGGTCTGCCTGTTTGTTTTTGCAGAATTTGTAAAAATCTTACGATGTAAAAGGGGTTTACAAACAAAGTTTGTTGTGCTACAATGATTTTGATGTATTAGGTATCTCGCTATCACTGCCGAATACACAAAAATCACACAAGGGAGAGTTCCTAACATGAAGAAATTGGCATGCCTCATGGTTGTAGCTGTCCTTCTTGTCGTTTCCATGGTTCCGGCTTTCGCGGCTTCAGGCATCAACGAGTACGAAAAGAAGCTCATCGATTATGTGCAGACTGCATATGTCGTTGACGGCAAAACCATCACGGTTCCTGCAGAGTATATTACAGCTCTCGAGAACGTGTTTACCAATGTCGACATGACAGAAGCACAGTACAATGAAATCAAGGGCATCCTTGACGAAGCACTTGCTTTTGTTAAGTCTAAGAACCTTCAGACGCTGGAAGACATCACCAAGACCGGTTCTACCAAGACCCTTCTTGCGTATGCTGACAAAGCACTCGGCGTTGTCGGCTTCAAGCTTTCGACGAAAGGTTCCCTCGCGGATGCTGACCATGGTCTGTTGATTATCACCGATGCAAACGGCAAGGTTATTGCTGAGTTGCATCCGGCGGTTGTTACAAAGACCGGTGCTGACTTCACCTCTGCTGCTTTCTGCGGTGCGGCTGCTGTTGCAGTTCTCGCTGCTGCAGGCGTTGCTGTGAAGCGCTTCCGCAAAGAGTCTGATGAAGACTAATTCCGAAAAAAATCGGAGTAAGAAAAGCTATCGGAAGCAGTTTATACTGTTTCCGATAGCTTTTTTATTGTGCGGATATATGTTGCTCTTCGCATGTCTTACGCCGATTCTCGAACCCCTGCTTTCGGTATACCGACTGGCGTTTTCGGGCGCTAATGTCGAGACCATTGACGAACCCGGGGCGGGCAGCATTTTCAATGGTTCAACCGGGCAAAGCTCCGGTTACTTGAATTGGGATGATTTCGAGTTTCCCGAATACGGCTCTGCGTTCGGCAGAATCACGGTGGAGGGAACCGATATTGATACAGATATTATTTACGGAGACAGTACCGCGCTTTTGAAACGCGGCGCGTGTATGTCTATGTATAGCCATATTCCCGGTTGCGGCACGGGCATTTTAATCGGTGCGCATAACAATACTTACTTCCATACACTGCCGTATGTGAAAGAGGGCGCAGCTGTGCATGTGGAAACCACCTACGGGTCCTATGTGTACCGCGTTTACAAAACAGCAATTCTGAAGAACGATGACGGTTCAGGCTATCGCAGTGAATTGAACGGCGACAAAGAGGTTCTGTTGTTGTATACCTGTTATCCGAATGATACCATTGCGTCCACGCCGTACCGGTTCTTTGCCTTTTGCGAATATGTTTCCGGGCCGACGGTGAACATGTATGAATAGGAGGGCTGAAATGAAAAAAACCGCAAAACGGGCACGCTCTGTAATTTGTTCAGCCGTCTCTTTTTTGATGTCCCTGACGTTTACACTTACTGTCCTTTGCATCGCTTTGTCTCTGACGGCGCTGAATCCTAAATTCGCTGTGAAAACGGCTGTGCGTTCACAGTACAGCGAGCATCTTGTCACAGAATTGAAAGAGGAATTTATTTCTTTCGGTTCTGCCTGCAATATTGACGCGGCTTTTTTTGACAGCATCTTTACGGATGTAATTACCCCTGCCGTGATTGACCGAGATACTGCGGCTGTTTTAGAGGAGTTTTATACAGGAACGGTGCAGGAAAAACGAGATACCGCTGTATTAGAAGAAGCCTTATATGCGCAGCTGCGGATTTATGCCGAAGAAAAGGGCGTTGCATTGACGGCGGATGCAAACGAGAATCTGCGCGGTATTGCCGCAGAGCTTTGTGATGTTTATAACGCATATGTTTCGGTGTTTTCCATGTCTGCGTTCAAAACTGCCTCGCGTATGCTTGCGAGGTACCGTCCGTTCGGCTGGTATGCTGCTGCGGCAGGTGCGGTGGTATTTTGCATATGTGCAGGGATACTTCGATTGTATTTCCAAAAGAAGAAAAACTATCTGCGCTATTTTATTTATGCGTTTTCAGGCGCGGCGCTGATGTTGCTTACGGCACCGTTAATTGCCTTGATTATGGATGTCGGCGGCAATATAAATATCAGCAATGCCTCGCTGTATGATTTTGCAACAGGCATGATAAACGGTGTTTTGGGTATTTTAGCGGCTTCTGCGGCAATTCCTACGGCAATCACGGCGTGCCTCGCCGCTGTACGGCACAGAGATTTATAAACGGATATTCGGTTGCAGGATAAAGACCGTAGCGATTGTAAAAAGCACACAGGATAAAGAGAATTTTCTCTTTGCCTTGTGTGCTTTTATTTATTCGCTTTTAGTTGTTTTGCCCGAAAGTTATGCCGCTTGCTTTGCTGCTTTCAGCCAAGTGACCTGATACTCTTCTACAAGGATACCCTCATCGCTTGCAGGTAAAGTTCTTGAACCGGATGCCGCCTGTAAAATCCAGCGTGCGTCGATTGCTGTGATTTGGCCGTCGCCGTTAACATCTGCCAAAATCTTCTGTACCCCATTCAGCTCTCTTGTACCGGAGGATGCCTGTAAAACCCAACGGGCATCGATTGCCGTGATTTGACCGTCGCCGTTGACGTCACCGTAGGAAAGCGGGATGGCAACTTGTAGAATTGAGGCGGGGTCTTTATCTATTGCGCCGAGATATCCTTCCGGAATCAAGAATGCATCATTTATATCCGTGCCTTCGGGGATGTAAACAGTCATCTTGGATTTATCCACAGTCGCCTGGGAGTTCGGTGCCAAAAGCATGCGTGTATAGCCTTCTTCTGCCAATGCAGGATAAGACAGCTTGTAGATACTGCCGTCACCGTAACGGTCACCCAACGGTTTGTGCGAGTTTTTAAACGCAGTTGCTGCTTCATTTTCATCGTGGAAGAAAATCTCGGTGGAGTTTGCACCGCGGAGGAAGAAATCGTAAAAAATCAAATCGTCGCCGTTTTCATAATTTTGATCGTCCCATGTTACGTCCACAGCGTACCAATTACCGTCTTCCATTTTGACATAGTTCCATGCGTGCGGTTCGCCCGCATCGCCGACCACAACAATGCAGGGGATGCCTGCACGGTCGCAGAGCATTTTGAATGCTTCGGCATAGCCTTCACAAACCGTAATGTACGGTGCAAGAAAAACGCTGGTTGCATAATAGGAAGTGGCATATGCGAATTCGGTATCGTAGTCTACGCGTTTGGCGATCCAATCGTGAATGGCTTTCAGCTGTTCAAAGCGGTTTGCACCTGTAATCTGTACGGAACCCGCGACCTGCATCATCTGGTCATACGCTGTCTTTACAGCATTCCAGCTTACATATCCTTCAGGCAGGTCAAACTGTACAGCTAAGCCGACCAGCCGTATATCGGCTGTGCCGTCTGTATATGCAGTACCCTCATACATATAACCCCAGTCGAAATTGCCGACCCAGAACATTTCCGGATGGTCATCCATCAGTGCGCTTAACGCACCGACAACAGTTTCTATACAGGTATATACAACACTGTCCGGCAAAACGGGATCGCCGTTGGCGTCCAAAACAGTTGTGAAGTTAATGGAAGCGGACAGCGGAATTTCAAAACCTGCCTGCGGTTTAGCTCCGTTCAGAATACCGTTGTAAACATCTTTTTGACGTGCGTTCAATGCAGCGTAAAACGTATACGGTGCATTCGGGTCGGAAGATGCAAATCGGTTGATTTGAGCCTCGGAAGAAGCAGCCGTCTGCGGCAGTTCCGTATTCGGTGCGTAGCGGATAAGCTCTTCTCTGCCGACGTACTGCGTCACAACTTCGGATTTAGACGGCTCCAATGCCGTAACCCCTACGGACAAAACGCTGAACAACATAATCAGCGCCATAAAAATACTGATAGTTTTCTTCATAACTATCCCCTTTCAAAAATTTTTACACGCAGAATATGCCGACTGAAAACAGCGGGTATTTCCTGCAAATGTTAGCGTTTTACAGGATGAATCGGACAAAGAAGAACGACACACGGGTTTACCGATTTTGCAGCAGTGCCGACAATTCATCCATAAATGCGTTGATATCGCGGAAATGGCGATATACCGATGCGAAACGGACATAAGCCACTTCGTCAATATCTTTTAACTTGTCCATGGCAAGTTCGCCGATATGTAATGAGGTGACCTCTCGGTCCAGTGAATTTTGCAAGCTTACCTCAATATCGTCGACAGCTTTCTCAAGCGTATCCATTGTAACGGGGCGTTTTTCACAGGCACGCATCAAACCGCGTAACAGTTTATTGCGGTCAAACACCTCGCGGGATTTATCCTTTTTGACGACCAAAATCGGTACGCTTTCAATAATTTCATAGGTCGTAAAGCGTTTGTTGCACTGCAGGCATTCGCGGCGGCGGCGAATGCGTTCGCCCTCGTCTGTCGGGCGCGAATCAATTACCTTGCTTTCTTCATAGCCGCAAAACGGGCATTTCAAAGTGCATCCCTCCGTGTGTATGTTGTAGTATTCATATTACATTATTATAGCAAATCCGCTATGCGTTGTAAAGTCTCAAACACCGTAAAATTTCCCGAATTTTTCCCGATACATGCTATGCTTATGTCCTTTTAAATTACACCCACTTTTGCAGTGCGTCGCGTGCGGCGGCAATCTGTGCGGGTGCGTCATAACCGTTTTCATACAATTCAATAATATAATCGCCTGCGTAGCCTTTTTGCCGCATGACTTCAAAAAAACGTTTAAAATCAAATTTTGCACCGTCACACAGCGGTACAACGCAGTCGCGCGTATCGGTGTAGTCGCTGATATGCACATGGACAATGGAGTCTGAAAATTTTTCGACAAACACATACGGGTCGATACCCGTACGCCGTGCCTGCTTGATATCCAATACCATCTTGAAATCTGACCCGAGCGCCGAACGCATACGCGAAAGATAGTCGGGGCTTTCCGAACGGTAATGCACTACATTTTCCTGACAAAGCGAAATACCCTCGTGCGCACCGAGCCCATACAGTGTATGATACCGCTCAAACACCTGTTCGTCGGGAATACTGCCCGGAATTTTTGCCCCGTGCATCACCAAAAGCTCTGCACCCATTTCTGCCATACCGTAAAAATAGCGTTTGTAGTCCTCTAAGCTGTCCGTAAAACGGCGCGCATAGGAACTGAAAAAGTAATAGGATTCCGTAAAAGACGCATAGGTGTGAAAGCTTTTCACCCGCATCCCGTAGGTTTTTTGAATATCTTTAAGCTGTCTTATATAATCCGCATCCAATTCGCGCGGGGAGTTGATGAATATTTCCACACATTCCGCACCGAGTTTTCCCGTTTCAATCAAAGATTCCTCTGTTGTGCGCGGGTAAAAACATGCCGTGGATATGCCGATTGCCATACGCTGTCACCTGCCAAAAATTGTGCATTGCACGAATGCACGGTATTCTGTTACTATTGTAATCGGGAGGTACATAGAAATGCAAGCGTTATTTACACAAATCCGTGATTTTTTCAGAAGCTTTCATCCGATTGTCAAAAAAGTATTTCGTTACGGTGTGCCGATAACACTCGGTCTGTATCTGTCGGCAGGTGTTTGCCGTATGCTGTCGGGTCTTGCGGGGGATGCCGACCGTCTGCTGCGTATAGGGACAGAACTGCTTGCGTGCGGAAAAGAGTGCTTTGGGATTGTATTTGTCGGCGGCTTGCTTTTACAGCTGTTTTTGACGGCGTATGTTTGTGACACCGGCGAAGACCTTTTTAAATCATAGGGAAAGCTTTGTTGCCTTTAAAGGGAATGTGCACACGGACACCGCAGAAAAAGGAAGAACCCCCAGCGCCGAAGCGAGGAGGTTCTGGAAGGATATAAGACAATTTGTACCACCGTATTTGTTCACCACTTCAAATGTCGGTGACGTGTAGGAATCCGCTTACCTACTGTACAATGGTAGAATATCATCCGATTATTGCAATCTGCGTGCAGAATTATGAACAAATTGTAAACAATTTCACGCAAATTCGTATATACCTGACACAATTCGCAGAAGATTTGCAGAAAAGGCAAAACAATCTGCGGTTTTTGCTTGACACGGAAAAAAGCATGCGGTATAATTGTGGGGTATCTCAACAAGTAAAGGGAGGGAATAAGATGAGCCAGGTAAAGGTCAAGGACAATGAATCCTTGGAAAGCGCACTTCGCCGCTTTAAAAGACAAACCTCTCGTGACGGCGTTATTCAAGAAGTTCGTAAAAGAGAGCACTACGAAAAGCCTTCTGTAAAAAGAAAGAAAAAATCAGAAGCAGCTCGTAAAAGAAAGTATAAGTAAGAACGGGGAAAACGGGCTTTGCCCGTTTTTCTTTTTTGGAGACACGATATGAAAGACATCGCGTTACTGATGCCGAAATACCGTTTTCGGTCTGTTTTGGATATTACCCCCGACGACCTTCGGAAAATGGGAGCCAAAGCCGTGGGCTTGGATATTGACAATACCATCGCGCCCGACGGAACACTGAAATTCATTGACGGCGCGCAGGAATGGATTGATTCTGTGCGCGCGGCAGGGTTTCCTGTAACCATCGTTTCCAACGGCACGATTTTCCGTGTCGGACCGATTGCCAAAAAATTCGGACTGCCGTTTGTGTCCCTGTCCATGAAACCGTATACAAACGGACTTTACCGCGCGGCAAAGCGCATGCGGGTGGATATTACCGAGCTTGCCATGCTCGGCGACCAGCTTTTCTCCGATGTGAAGGCGGCAAACCGATGCGGCGCGATTGCCGTGCGGATTGACCCGATTCCGATGAAAAGCTTATATCCGCATTATTATGCATGGAAGGAAAAACGGGAACGTCCGATTTTGGAAGAATTTGAAAAACTGCACGGGTACGGTGTTTATGATGATTAAAAGATTGCAGGCGGCTTTGAAAGCCGCAGAACGGTTTGACGGTGCGTTGATTCTCTCGCCCGAAAACCGTTTCTATTTTACCGGCTTTGCGTCGAGTGACGGCTTTTTGCTCGTCAGTGCGGACCGTGCGGTATTTATTACGGACGGGCGGTATATTGAGGCGGCGCAGAATCAGATTCAGGACTGTGAGGTTGTTTTACAGCAATCGGCGGGAAAACAGCTTGCGGAAATTTTTACGGATATGGGCGTATCTGCCGCCGCCGTGGAAACCGAGCGCATCAGCGTGGCGGATTTTGCGAAATACGGGACGTTTCTGAAGCCTGTCGAAGCGGTGCCCGATTCGCTTTTAGATGAAATGATTTGCAATTTGCGCACGGTGAAAACGCCGCAGGAGATTGCAAAAATGAAAGCGGCGCAGCGGATTGCGGAAGCGGCATTCGACCATATTCTGAACTTTATAAAACCCGGAAAAACCGAAAAGGAAATTGCTTTGGAGCTGGATTTTTTCATGCTTTCTCACGGCGCCGAAGCACTTTCCTTCGAGACCATTGCGGTCAGCGGTAAAAAATCCTCCATGCCGCACGGCGTACCCGATTGCAACACCGTACAGCGCGGCGATTTTATCACGATGGATTTCGGCGCGGTGGTGGACGGGTATCACAGTGATATGACACGCACGGTGGCTGTCGGCGCGGTCAGCGAACGGCAAAAAGAAGTTTACAGTACCGTTCTGCGTGCGCAGGAAGCAGTACTCACGGCGCTGAAGCCCGGTCTTGCCTGTAAAGCGGCGGATAAAATTGCGCGCGACGTCATCACGGAAGCGGGGTACGGCGCGTATTTTACCCATTCCACGGGACATGGCGTAGGCGTAGAGATTCACGAATTCCCGCGGCTGTCCGCACGGAGCGCCGATACGCTGAAAATCGGCGAAGTGGTTACAGACGAACCGGGCATTTATATACCCGGCGAATTCGGGGTGCGTATTGAAGATATGGCGCTGATTACCCCTGACGGCTGTGAAAATCTGACCAAATGCCCCAAAGAGCTGATAATTCTGTAAAAAAGGACTTGAAAAATATACCGCAATCCTATAAAATAAGGATAATAGTAATGTAACTGCGCGCTTCGGCGCGAAGTTTTAAAAACGGAGGATATTAACATGATTACAGCAGGTGATTTCAGAAACGGCGTCACATTTGAGGAGGACGGGCAGGTTCTGCAGGTTGTGGAATTCCAGCACGTAAAACCCGGCAAAGGCGCTGCGTTTGTCCGCACCAAAACAAAAAATGTTATTACAGGCGCTGTGGTGGAAAAGAGCTACAACCCGACAGCGAAATTCCCGACCGCGTTTATTGAAAGAAAAGAAATGGAATATTCCTACAGCGACGGGGAACTCTATTATTTCATGGACACCGAAACCTATGAATTGGTACCGATTAACGAGTCTGACCTTTCCGACAACTTTAAGTTTGTCAAAGAGAACATGGCTTGCAAAATCCTTTCCTATAAAGGTAAGGTGTTCGGCGTAGAGCCGCCGACTTTCGTAACTTTGGAAGTTACCAAAACCGACCCCGGCTTCAAGGGCGATACCGCAACCAACGCAACCAAGCCCGCGACCTTGGAAACCGGTGCGGAAATCAAAGTGCCGCTGTTCATCGACGAAGGCGAAATGATTAACATCGACACGAGAACAGGCGAATACATGTCCCGCGCATAAATGAAATCAGGAGGAATTTAAAATGACTGTTACGGAAAAATCCGCTTACCTCAGAGGGCTTTTTGAGGGCCTTGACCTCGACAATGACAAGGACACGACCAAAATCATTAAGGCGATGCTCGACGTTATCGACGACCTTGCACTCACCGTATCCGATTTGGAAGATGAAGTCGCCATGCTCACCGAGCAGGTAGACGCTGTGGACGAAGACCTCAGCGATTTGGAAGAATTCGTTTATGAAGACGAGTGCGACGATGACTGCTGCTGTGATGACGAGGACGTCTACGAAGTAGATTGCCCCGCTTGCGGCGAAACCGTATTCTTTGACGGCGAAGATATTGATGCAGGCTTTGCGGCATGCCCCGCCTGCGGCGAAAAATTGGAATTTGAACTTGACTGCGACTGCGACTGCGGCTGTGACTGTGATGCTTGCGGCGAAGAGGACGCAGAATAAGCTGTAAATTGCTGACGGAAAATATACCGCAAACAAACCCCGCTGATTATCCCGAAAAGGGAATCGGCGGGGGCTTGTTTTATACGCATTTCTGACAGCGGCTGTTTCTGCGTCGTACAGAATGTGCATTGCCGATTTTCCGATGAATGACCCGCCGCCCTTTTCTTTCATATGCACATGGGACCCATTGACAACATAGAAGTAATCGTGACTCACTTATAACATGGGGTGTCATAAGTGAGGCGAGCAGTTTATGGAACAAGACAGCTTACAACAAATTCGGAATAATCATTTGGCAGATATACTTTGTGCGCTGCGCACCAATCCCGTCTTGCTCCCGAAATCGGAAAGGTTGACCTCTTAAAGGTTGGGCATCACTCCAATGAGATGTCGAGTACACGCGGGTTTATTCGGACACTCTCTCCTTCCGTCTGTGTGGTCACCAATCAGTACGAAAGCATTCATCCCGTGACGCTTGCCTATATTGCGTATATGTGTGACCCGACATTCTTGATTACAGGCAAAGAAGACGGCGTAATCGCGGACATCGGTGAGAACGGACAAATTCTCTGTTATAATCAAATTCATTAAATCAAAAGAGGCTATCGTTACGATAACCTCTTTTTTGCTTTTCTGCGCCGATTCCGCATTACAAATCCGCATGCGGATTTGCTGTATCGTTTTTTTAGGAGCGGCTTTGCGTTAAAACGCAAGCTTTCTGAATTTTCCCGGGGAAATGCCTTCGCTTTCCGTGAAAAAGCTAATGAAATTGGATTCGCTGTTAAAGCCTGTCTCATAAGCGATGGATGCAACGGTCATTTCTGTTTTTTGCAGAAGCTCCTTGGCTTTATTCAGCCGTACAATCAAAACATAGTCATACGGAGAAAAACCTGTTTGCTGTTTGAACACTCTTGAAAAATGCGAGGCACTCATATGCACTGCGGCTGCAAGCTGTTGCACGGTGATTTTTTCATGTATATGCTCAAGTATAAACTGTCTCGCTTTTTGCATGTTTTCCGCATATTTGTTTTGACTTTTGTTGTGTATGCTTTTGGGCGCCAAAAGCTCTGCGAACAGCTTGTAAATATCAAGGGATATGCTCAGCTCCGATGGCGGCGCATCATTTCGGACAGCGTTGTGAATACGAAAGAGAAGCATTCGAATCCGCTGAAAATCACGGCATCTTAGGAGTTGTCTTTCTGTGCGTTCGATTTCCGCAAATAAATCGAAAGAATTTGCACCGCTGAAATACAGCCAGACCGATTCAAAGGCGCCGTTGATACAGTATTCATGCGGCTTGCGGCAGTCCCAAATCACTGTATCGCCCGCGTGCGCGGTGATTTTTCTGCCGTCTTTTATATATGTGAAAGAGCCGGCAATCACATGCGAAACAAATAGACCGCGGTACGCTTTCCGAACATCGCGGTAAATTTTTTCACAGAAAAAATGGCCTGTTCGAAGCGGGTAATAGTATAACTTTCTGGCGGTCTGCGACGGTGTGGAAAAACATATTTCGGATTTATTCGGCATAGCGGTTTCTGCTGTATTCAAAAGTGTCCCCCCATTTTCGGTGAACGCATATTCTGCAATCCCGTCTTATTTTATGTGAATTCAGCGGACTTATATAAGCCTTAGACTTTTATTTTATAAAAATACCGTCTTTATGTTGCAGATTCAGAGACATAAAGGCGGTATTGAAGATGTATGTTTTTTTGCGATTATGCTTTTGCGGCTTCGGCGGTGATGTTCTGCATATCGGTCATTTTCTTTTCCATATCGGCGACCAATGTGAACTGCGTGCGGCAGCGGACAAGATTGTGTTCCGCATATTCTGTTTTGAAGTAAACATCGCCGTTCAGGTAATCCGTCAAAAAGCGCATGCCGCATTCAAAGGTCATCAGCTTTGCCGAAAACGGCAGATATTCGATTTCACGCGCCCAAAGGCTCTCTTTTGCAGAGGATAAATATCCTTCCGTATAAGCCTTGTAAAGCGGCAGACTCAAAGAAACCTTCGATAAATCTTTTTCGTCTTCGCTTGCGGTGTTTGCGCCGAAGCGGATGCTGTCGCCGAAATCATACAGAGAAAGTCCCGGCATAACGGTATCCAAATCAATAATGCAAATACCCTGATTGGTTTGGCTGTCAAACAAAATGTTGTTGAGTTTTGTGTCGTTATGGGTTACGCGCAGCGGCAATTCGCCTTTTTCGATTAAATCCAGAAGCACATGTGTATCCGCTTCACGGTCGCGGACGAACTGGATTTCCGCTTCCACGGTTTCACGGCGGTTGGCGCGGTTTTCCTGTACGGCTTTTTCA
The DNA here is from genome assembly GCA_900540295.1 of uncultured Oscillospiraceae bacterium. Taxonomy (GTDB): domain Bacteria; phylum Bacillota; class Clostridia; order Oscillospirales; family Acutalibacteraceae; genus Fimenecus. The sequence continues at coordinate 7,949 of UQFM01000012.1, read as the reverse complement.
AAGTCCAAAAAACGGGAATACGTGTTATGAAAGTTCGGGATGGTTTCTTTCAGGGTTTCGGCAGGATAATCTGCCAGCGATTTTTGGAATGCGCCGAAGGAGAGCCCTGCATTGTAAAAGACTTCTTCACTGTCAATCGTGTTGCAGGTATATACATCATCAATATAGCGGTAACACCGCCAGCAGTCTCCGTTTGTGTCGGCGGCATAATATTTTCCGCCCTTTGCGGGCAAAAAGCAGAGCGTTTCCCGTTCGGGACTGCCGCCGCGCGCCGCGATTTTATCGCGCAGGAAAGAGGTTACGCCGACAATATTGTGCATAAGCACATCGGGGTCTTTAAATACGTTTGTATTGATACGCTGTACGGTATAATCTGCTTTTTTGCCGTTATCGTCAAAATGCAGAACGAAGGTTGCATTGATATGCCCGTCATTTTTTACCGTATAGTCTAAATATGTACCTGAAATCGAAAAATTGTTTTGCAAAAATGCCAAATCAAACTGCGGTGTCACTGAAAACAACGCCCTTTCTGTTATAATTCGATAGTAACTTTAATATTATAGACTGTTTTTTCTTTTTCGTCAATAAAAGACTTTTCACTTGCCCTTTTACGAACACCCCGATATGCGGACTTTGCCGCATATCGGGGTGTTTAACCATAGCACACGCGTACGAACACGCCCAAAAGGCGTGTCCTGCGGGCACTTTTCAACTTATCGCGCTCGCAAGGCGTCAGCCTTGCTTCGCGCTCTGCGTCCAAAATTGCACCGCAATCCGCGTCTTTTGGGTCGGAGAATTTTCGGGAGCGGGATTTTTGTCTCTGCGCGGCAAAACCGCAGTCAATCCTTTCGGATTGACGAGGATTTTAACAAAGCAGAGGCGGAAATACTGCCGCGAAAATCGTATTCGGACGCGTGTGCTATGGTTATCCGTATTGTAGCGAATTTTTTAAGTTTTGGCAAGTGGGCAGGAGAATTTGTTGCGGCGAATTAGGTGCGTAGGGGGGAGTGTGCGAATTCCGCCCTTACTCGGGCAATTCGTGAATCGCCCTTATGCGGTTATTGTATACCGCGTGAGGTTATTCGCTTCGCTGAGAATGATAAATGCATAAATCAATGTATTCACGAACACAGAAAAGCACCCGAAACAGAAAACCTGTTTCGGGTGCTTTGGAATTGTTATTTCAGAACATTAAGAGAAGAAAACTTATTTCGCTTCTTCTTCCTTTTTCTTCTTCAAGGTAACAGCCGCAACGCCTGCTGCCATGGAGAGCATTGCAAGAGCCGCAACACTGCCGACAACCGTACCGCTGGTCTTCGGAATCGAAGGTGCGTTCGGGTCAGTTGTTACGCTTTCGCCGAGCTTCGCAATCACTTCAGTCTCTTTTTCACCGCAAACAGAGCAGACTCTTTCTTTCAAGCCGTCTTCGGTTTCAGTTGCTTCTTTTACAACCGTCCATTCGCCGAATGCATGACCCTTAGCGGGGATAGCTTCTTCGACTTCTTCTTCGCAGCGGTTGCAAATGCCGTGCTTGAGACCGTCTTCGGTGCAGTCCGCATCCTTATCGATGGTCCATTCCGTTACATCATGACCGAGTGCGGGAATAGCTTCGGTAACTTCGTTGCCGCATACGGTGCAAACACCTTTTTGCTCGCCTTCCTCAGTGCAGGTCGGCATTTTGGTGATTTCGGGGTCTGCAAGGGAGTGACCTTTTGCGGGAATGGCTTCTGTTGCAAGCACTTCACCGCAAACAGCGCACTTCTGTACTTTTTCGCCTGCTTCCGTGCAGGTTTCGTCTTTCACGACTTCCCATTCACCGGGGGTGTGTGCCGCTTTTGCAATGGCACGGGTTTCTTCCGCACCGCAAGCGCAGACTCTCTTTTCGAGACCTTCTTCTTTGCAGGTAGCAGGTGTTACAACCGTCCATGCGCCGAAGCTGTGACCGGTAGCCGCAATGGATTCCGTACCGAGAGCCGCACCGCAATCTGCGCAAACACTGGTCTTTGTACCTGCTTCTGTGCAGGTCGGTTCTTTTGTAACCGTGGAGTTTTTGTTTGCGTGTGCACACGCAACTTTCACAGAGGTTGTAGAATTTGCAAGAACTGCCGCAGTAATATCTGTGGAGTCATAGTCACCCAAACCAACACCCTTGGATAAATCCAATTTAAGGGTCTGTGCTGTTTTCAGTACTTTGAACTGCGCAGTAGCAATCGTGCCGTTGGTTTTAACAGCGTCCAGCTGTGTTCCTGAGTAAACCAACTTACCTGCTATCTGATCATTTAAAGAGGCGCTGCTGAAGTAAGCTGCATCTTTAAATGATCCCGCAACATACTCAAATGCAGAGGTGTCATAGATAAGATCGAAATCCAAAGCACCGAGACCTTCTTTGGAATCGGCTTTTGCACTGACTGTCACTGTGATAACATCACCGGGTTTTGCCGATGCAGCATTTACGGACAGATTGATTTGTGCGTCACTGGAAACTGCCGCAAACGCAGTCATTGCGCACATGCTCAGTGCCAAAACCAACGCCATGAGAATACTGATTGTTTTCTTCATGATTTTACCTTCCTTTTTGTTTTTGCTATTACAACCCTTTCCGCGCGCCGACCGCCGTCAGCGACCGACCGCAAGTAACTCCCGAAGCCGATTCACCCCTCAAAAGTGCATGACCGATTTCGCTTGCCGTACTTTTCGGAACGGTTTGTAAAACAGACAGAATTTTATGCCTTTCCCATGCCGTAGGGCATGGTACGGGACTTTCTTATATTATAAATATGAAAATTTGTTTTGTCAACGGTATTTTGCGGAAAAAGCCCCGGTTTTTGGGGCTTTTTATGTGATGTTGCATCACTTGTTTCACACTTCCGTGCCGACTGTTGATTATTTTAAAAATACAGGCAATACTGATATGTATGAGGTGACCGCATCTGAAATAAGTGAGGTCACTGTAAGGAGGGAAAGTCATGTGTACTGCAATTACCTTTCAAGGGGAATCCTTTTATTTCGGGCGCACGTTGGATGTTACCTGCGGGTATCGGGAAACCGTTGCCGTAACACCGCGCAATTTTCCGTTTCAGTTTCGCTTTGCAGTCCCGATGCAGTCCCATTATGCGGTTATCGGAATGGCGACCGTTGCCGAGGGGACGCCGCTGTATTATGACGCAATGAATGAAAAGGGTTTGTGTATGGCGGGACTGCGGTTTCCGTTGTATGCCGCGTACCAAAAGCACGGGGCTGAGAAAAATAATATTGCGCCGTTCGAGCTGATACCGTGGATTTTGGGGCAGTGCGATACTGTTTCCGCCGCACGGGAACTGCTCCGCCGCACCTGTCTCGTCCAAGAGGAATTCAGTGCTGAACTGCCGTCAGAGCCTCTGCACTGGATGCTTGCGGATGAAACCGCGTGCATAGTTTTGGAGATAGAAGCGGACGGCATGCATCTGTATGAAAATCCTGTCGGTGTTTTGACCAACAGCCCGACCTTTCCCATGCAAATGTCGCGGCTGACGGATTTCATGCAGCTGTCGCGCGAAGAACCGCGAAATATGCTGTTACCGCATGTGGATTTACAAATATACAGCCGCGGTATGGGGGCTGTCGGACTTCCCGGAGATTGGTCGTCTGCTTCCCGATTTATACGTGCGGCTTTTGTGCGGGGGAACGCTTTGCCGTTCGGGTCTGAAGACAGCGACGTCGGGCAGTTTTTCCACATTTTAGATACCGTCGGGCAGATTTACGGCTGTGTGCGCGTCGGGGAAGAGGGCTTTGAACAAACGGTATACACCTCTTGCTGTAATGCATCCAAAGGGATTTATTATTATACAATGTACGGCAACCGTGCAATTACGGGCGTAGATATGCACAAAGCGGATTTGGACAGCGACAGCGTACAGCTTTTTCCGCTTCAAACAGCAGAGGAAATCCACATGCAAAATTAAAACAATTATAAAAACAGAAACAGCGCAAATGAGCAAGCTCTCTGCCCGTTTGCGCTGTTTTTGTATTTTTTTCAGTTTTCGGCTGTTTGTATCTCGTTTTGCTCCTGTTTTCGCATCAGGCGGAATTCTTTCACGACCAAAATACCCGCAAGGACGGCGGCAACAAAGTCTGATGCAGGACCTGCATACATAACGCCGTCAATTCCGAAGAAAATCGGCAGAACAATCAACAGCGGCAGCAGGAAAATGACCTGTCGTGTCAAAGAAAGCAAAATACCTTTTGCGGCTTTGCCGATAGAGGTAAAGAAATTCGAGGCAATCGGCTGAATCGCATCGAGAAATAAAAACAGCAGGAAAATATGAAAATACCGTTCGGCAAATGCAAAATATTCTTCCGAACCGCTGCCGAATAACCCGATAATCTGCCGCGGGAACAGATGAAAGCAGGCGGAAAAGAAAACGGCAATGCCTGTGCCGAACCCCAAAGACAGGCGCAGGGTTTTGCGTACGCGGTCATATCTTTTTGCACCGTAGTTGTAGCCGACAATCGGCTGCAAGCCCTGTGAAATACCAATGATGAAGGAAAAGAAAATCATGGTAACCTTTGCAATAATGCCTGAGCATGCCAGCGGAATTTCACTGCCGTAAACCGAGAGCGCGCCGTAATGCGTCATGGTGTTATTCATGACAATCTGCACGACCATCATGGCGATTTGATTAAAACAGTGCGAAGTGCCTAAAGAGGTGATTCTTGCGCAGTCTTTGGCGTGCAGCAGAAAATCTCTCTTTTGCAGACGGATGCTTTTAAAACGGAAAAAGTATGCAATCACCAAAATTGCAGACACGACTTGTCCGATTACGGTCGCAAGCGCCGCACCCGCCATATCCATATGGAAAACAAAAATAAACAGCGGGTCAAGAATAGTGTTCAGGATTGCGCCCGTGAGTGTGCAAATCATGGAATAACGCGGACTGCCGTCCGCACGGATAAGCGCACTGCCGCCCGTGGTTAAAATCAGAAAGGGGAAGCCGAATGCAGTGATTTTGGTATAGGTCAATGCGTAATCCAGCACCTCTGCCGTTGCGCCGAACAGCCGCATAAGCGGATTTAAAAAGAGTAAAACGACTGCGCTGATTATGATACCGATAACAATGAGCATGGACGAAGCATTGCCGACCGAACGCGCCGCATCCTTTTCCCGTTTTGCGCCGAGGTGCAGGCTGAAATTTGCCGCGCCGCCCACGCCGAAGAGGAGCGCCGCCGCCGTGCAGAGCGTGGAAAGCGGGAACGCCACGTTGGTTGCCGCATTGCCGAGCATGCCGACACTGTGTCCGATAAAGAATTGGTCCACAATGTTGTAAAGCGCACCGACCAGCATCGAGATAACACTCGGAATGGCGTACGCACGTAAAAGCTTACCGATTTTTTCTGCACCTAAGGGATTCTGATTCATAGTTCCTCCGATAAAAAGACCGCACGGCGAATGCTCGGGCGGTTTTGGGGACAGTTTCGTCCCGCTTTGTATAGTATCGCCGTAATTTGTTAACCGATTAAATAGTATACACGCGCTTTCTTTAGAAATCAATTTGCAAAATGCCAAAATCTTTGGCTTTTTTCGGCATGATTTTTGCCCGTTTTTATTGTGCGGCAGAAAATGCAGAGGCACAAAACCGCATTTTAAACAAGTATAGTATAAAAGGCTCCTTTTTCGGGTCTTACGCAGAAAATATTAGAAAGCCGAAATTTATGTAGTCATTCTTTGAATTATATGTTATATTATAACAAAAACGAAAGGTGACGCGTATGCAAATCAATTTGCAGAATATTCAGATTGTGCCGAAAACACCGCGCGGGACGGTATTTGAACAGCGCGAAGGCGCGGTTTGCCACACACCGTATCAGTTGGAATCGGAATTTTACAGCTGTATTGAACGCGGCGAGGTCACGCTTTTGGAAGACAAAATGCGGCAGTATTTCCAAGACGGTTTTGTCATCGGACGGTTATCGAACAATGATTTGCGGCAGATGCAGTATTGGGCGGTCAGCAGTATTACGCTTGCGGTTCGCGCCGCCATACGGGGCGGGCTTGATGAGCTGTATGCCTATAATTTAAGCGATTATTACATACAGTACGTAGATGCTTTGCAAAGTACGGCGCAAATTGTGGATTTGCTGACGCAAAAGGCGGTGGAGCTGACCGAACTTGTGGCAAAGGTGCACGGCAGACTGCAATATTCCCCGCATGTGCGCCGTTGTATCGGATATATTGAACGCCACCTGCATGAAAAGCTTACGGTTGCGGCGTTGGCGGAAAACGGCGGGATTACCGCCGACTACCTATCGGCGATTTTCAGGCGGGAGACGGGAGAACCTTTGAGCACATATATTTTGAAAGTAAAACTGCGCGAAGCAAAGCTGTTGCTTGAAAACGGATGCAACTGTGAGCAAACGGCATACACGCTTTCTTTTTGTTCGGAATCCTATTTTATTTCCTGCTTTAAAAAAGCATTTGGCATAACGCCGCGGGCATATGCGGCGGCACACACAAAAAAGTAATTTCGGAATATTGGTATTTTCAACGGTATTTTGATAGAATTAAACAGATGATTTTTTTACAATAGAAACAGACGGAGGAAAATTTATGGACAGTTTCAGTGTGATTCTTTTGATTTTATCGGGGCTTGCCCTGCTCGGTGTGGCGGTTCTGCTTGTTTTGCAGTTTCGAAAGAAAGACGACGGCACGGTACAGGCGGTCAGTCATCTTTCACAAAAGCTCGATACATTGCAGAAAACCACCGCGGACGAATTTGCACGCAACCGTATGGAGCTTGCAGGCAGTCTGCATGAAATGGGGAATAAATTAGAGGCGATGACCAAAGCGAATTTCGAACAGCGCATTGAGCTTACACAAACCGTTACAAAATCCATGCAGGATATTCGCGACCGCACCGTGGAGCAAAATGAAAAGCAGTCGAAAGCTGTGGAAGCGGCGATTTTGAAAATGCAGGAGAGCAACGAAAAGAAGCTGGACGAAATGCGCATGACGGTGGATGAAAAGCTGACTTCCACATTAACGACCCGTTTAAACACCTCATTTAAAACCGTTTCCGACCAGCTGGAAAAGCTGTATACCTCTTTGGGCGAAATGAAAGAGCTGTCCGTCGGGGTGACCGACAATGTCGGCGCGCTCAATCGGGTGCTGACGAACGTAAAGGCGCGCGGCACATGGGCAGAAGTGCAGTTAGAGGCGATTCTTGACCAGACCATTCCCAATATGTACGACAAAAATGTTGCCACGGGAGAAAAGGACACAGAGCGTGTGGAATTTGCGATTCGGATTCCCCAAAACGACGATAAAAATAAAATTACATATCTGCCTGTGGACTCCAAATTCCCGCTGGAGGATTACGTGCGTCTCTGCACGGCGGCTGAACACGCCGACGCCGACGCTGTGAAATCGGCGCGTAAGGAGCTTGAAAACCGTGTGTACGGCGAGGCGAAGCTGATTAAAAAATACATAAATGTACCCAAAACTACGCCGTTTGCAATCATGTACCTTGCAACCGAGGGCTTATATGCCGAAATTGTTTCTTCGCAGTCGGGTGTGCTTGAAAAAATTCAAAACGACTGCAATGTCATGGTGGCGGGCCCTTCCACGATTACGGCGCTTTTGAATTCGCTTTCCATGGGCTTTAAAACGGTTGCCATCAACGAAAAGGCAAATGAAGTCCGTTTGCTTTTGGGGGCGGCAAAGGCGCAGTATGAAAACTTCGGCACAATTCTCGAAAAGGCGAAGAAAAAGATTGCCGAAGCGGGCAAGACGCTCGACGATGCGCAGCACCGCAATTCCATCATTCGTAAAAAACTGCGTACGGTTGAGGATTTGGAGCAAACCGAATCCGCCGATATTTTGGGTATCGGCACAGAAGTTCTGTCGGAATGATTTAGCGGTTTTTCATAAAAAAATCTTGCAAAAATCGGTTTTTTGCGTTACTATTATAACTGTC
>UQFM01000011.1 GCA_900540295.1 uncultured Oscillospiraceae bacterium | reverse complement strand
ACGAGATACTGATCGGTCTCGTGGGCTCGGAGATGTGTATAAGAGACAGTTTCTCTGCAATTTCCCGCATTGACGAAAGGGGATAAAATTCGTTACAATATTGCGAAGAACCTGTAGGAAAACGGGGTGTTTTTTTTGAAAAGAAAACTGTGCGCGGTGGATATAGACGGAACATTGGTGACCGACGATAAAGTGCTTTTGCCGCAGACCAAAGCGGATATTCATTGGTTTGTTCGGTCAGGCGGTATATTCGTGCTGGCGTCGGGACGTCCGACACGCGGCATTTTGCGCTATACGAAAGAATTAGATTTGGCAGACCTCGGCGGATATGTTATCTCCTATAACGGTGCGCGGGTTATAAATGCGCAAACCGATAAAACCGTCTTAGAAAAAAATATTTCGCCGTCTTGTTATCCTCTGATTTTTGAAGCGGCGGAACAACTGCATTTACCCTTGACGGCTTACAAAGAACAGGATATAGCCGTTACACAAAAAGCGGTTGACCGCTATTTCCTGACAGAAACGTCTATTAACCGATTAACCGTAGAGCGCGTTCCCGATTTGCAGAAGGAACTTACCTATCCGACGCCCAAGTTTTTAATTACAGGTGAACCCGATTGTTTAGGCGAGGCGGAAATACGGTTGCGAAATATGCTGTGCGGGCTTCCCGTTACCGTATTTCGCTCCGAGCCGTTTTATTTGGAAATCACGGCGCGCGGCTGCGACAAGGGGACGGCTGTTTTGGAATTGGCAAATCTGCTGCAGATTGACCGCGAAGCAACCATGGCTTGCGGCGACGGATTTAACGATGTGACCATGCTCTCCGCTGTCGGACTGGGTGTTGCAATGGAAAATGCACAGCTGCCTGCCAAAAATGCGGCGGACTGCATCACTGTCTCGAATAATGCCAACGGCGTGGGGCTGGCACTTCGTAAATTTGCGCTTTGATTTTGCTGTGCGGTCAGCCGTTATAAGGCTATATATTAAATTTAATGTTTCGGAGAGGAAGAATATGGAATATTCAAACAGTCTAAAGAAACAGATTACCCGTTCCATGTATAAACAAAATCTGTTGGAACGCGGGCTTTATCTGTTGCTGCATAAACGATATGCAAATATGTCCGAAATCAACAACATACAGTACGATTGCAGAGGAAAACGTACTTTTCTGGATATTATTCAAAGTAAGTCGGACTGTACAGCTAAGAAGCCGCTGTTTATCTACATCCATGGCGGCGGCTGGGTGTCGGGCTTTCGGCAGGCGCGTAAATTTTATTGCCGCTATTGGGCAAATAAGGGCTATGTCTGTGCAAATATCGGGTATGATTATGCGCTGGATGCTACGCACCCGGAACATATACGGCAGATTTTCAAAGGCATTGCGTATGTGCTCCAAAATGCTGAGGAATACGGAATTGATACGGGTCGAGTTGTCATTGCAGGGGAATCGGCAGGCGGTTATTTTGCCGCACTTGCCGCCGCTGTTTCGACACACAAGGCATTATATTCGCTGTTGGATATTCCCTTTGCCTATGCCGACAGCTTTAAAATAGACGCCTGTGTTCTGCTCAGCGGAATTTACGACCCTGTACGTGCGCTGGATACAGGCTTTCCCGATATGGAAATGTTTACACAGGCATTTTGCGGCATGTCGGCTGAAGAACTGCGCAAGGAAAACGGTTCGTCTCTTCAAAAACGGCTGTCACCGTTTTCGTATGCCGATGCACATTTTCCGCCGTCCTTTATCATCGGCTCAAAAAAGGATTTGCTTTTGTCCGAGTCCGAAGCTTTGCACGATGCACTCAACCGCGCAGGGGTGAAAAATGAACTTTACATTTGCACAGGTATAAACGGTGTGCATGCAGGTGGGCTTGCCTGTGAGATTGGCACGGGCAAATCTGCCGCACAAAAAGCAGAGCTGTTTTTACAAGAAGTGTTTACGGCAAAACTGACGGTATAATAATTGAATACGCATGCGTAGCCGCAGACCTGCAACATTATACAGGTTTGCGGCTTTTTAGAAACTTTTTATCTTATTGAAAAAACTGTAAATTTATGATATGCTAACAAAAACTGTACGGTTTGGAGTGTGTGCTCTGATGAAGCAAGATTCAAGGATTCAAAAAATCGCGGCGGGCGCTTCCTGTGCGCTGTTGCTTGCCGCAGGGGTGTCGTCTTATATACTGTATAAGACGGGTGTATTACGTTACGAAAAGCCCGCAGAAAGCCGAGACGGCGGCTATCTGTTTTGTTATTTTGTAGGGAATGCACCCGAAGAGGAGCGGATTCATTTCGCCGTCAGCCGTGACGGCTATAACTTTGAACCGCTGAACGGAAATGAAGCGGTGATAACGCAAACCCTCGGCAAAAAATCCGTGCGTGATCCGTACATATTAAAAGGTGAGGACGGTTTTTATTACATCATCGGCACAGATATGGCGGCTTCCGAAGGCTGGACTTCCAATCATGCGCTGATTACATGGAAATCGGCAGATTTAATTACATGGACGGATGAAACGGTCATCGACATACGCGCGTTCGGCGGTGCATTTTCGACCACCAACCGCGCATGGGCGCCGCAGGCACTTTGGGACAGTGAAAAAGGGCAGTACATGGTCTATTGGGCGCATTCCACCGAAGCAAATGATATTGCCGCCATGTATTATGCCTATACATCGGATTTTAAAACCCTCTCTGCGCCGCAGCCGCTGTATATTCGCGAAGGCGTACAAACGATTGACGCGGATATTATTTATAACGCGCAGAACGGTAAGTATTATATGTATTTTAAGCATGACGAGAACCAAACCATCGCTTACGTCACTGCCGATAAAATGCACGGTCCGTATACAGGTGAACCTGTCGTTGTTTCGCTCGCGCCCTCGGGCGTGGAGGGCAGTTCCATGTATCCTATCACAGGTACTGACACTTGGGTAATGCTGATGGACGAATACGGCAAGCACCGTTATTTTGCACAGCAGACAGCGGACATGGAACACTTCGGTAAATTGAAGCGTAAGGATTATGCAATGGACTTCAGCCCGCGTCATGGCTCCGTGCTTCCCATCACAAACGAGCAGTACGAGGCTTTGGTAAACGCTTTCTAAAAATAAAGGAGAGATACATATGACCCCGATGCAGGAATACTACGAAAAGGCGGCAAAAACCGTCATTGCAAATTTAAAAAAACGGCAAATGGAAGGCTATTACTGTGCCGATAAAACCGCCGCCGTGCAAAAGGTATTGGAACTGATGCCGAAAGGTGCAAGCGTTTCCTGGGGCGGCTCTATGACTTTGGGCGAAGCGGGTATTATGGATGCGCTCCAAACGTCTGAATACCGTCTGATTGACCGCGCCAAGGCGAAAACGCCCGAAGAACAGCGCGCTGTATACGGCGAAATCTGCACTTCCGACTTTTTTCTGACGAGCACCAATGCCATCACCTTAGACGGAGAATTGGTCAATATCGACGGTAACGGCAGTCGGCTTGCCTTTTTGATTTTCGGTCCGCAGAACGTCATTGTGGTTGCGGGCATGAACAAGCTTGTCAAAGATGCGGAAAGCGGCTATAAGCGCGTGAAAACGGTTGCCTGCCCGCCGAATGCCGCGCGTCTCGGACGTAAAACGCCGTGCGCCTTAAACGGCGCGTGCGGCGATTGCTATGCGTCCGACTGTATTTGCAGTCAAACCGTCATTACCCGCCGTTCGCATGTTCCGAACCGCATCAAAGTGATTTTAGTCGGCGAGAGCTTAGGTTATTGAGAAAGGAAGAAGCAGTATGCCCGTACTGAATAAAATCGCGCAAAGTGTTACAAAATTGGTCTCCAAATTTTCCGGACTTTCCCAAGAAGAGTCCGCGCGCAACGCCGCCGAAAAAACCGTTACACCGGGGATGCCCGAGTTACTGCGCCGTGCGGCGGCAGAGGGCGCCGTGCTGTTGAAAAATGAAGGGCATATCCTGCCCCTGCAAAGCGGTACAACCGTTTCTTTGTTCGGCAGGGGACAAACCGATTGGTTTTACACAGGTTACGGCTCGGGCGGTGACGTGAACAAGCCGTATGCCGTCAGCCTGTTGGAGGGACTTCGAAATTGCAATGCACTTTCCGTAAATGAGACACTCGCTGAAATCTATACGTCTTGGGGCGAAAAAAATCCGATTGACCACGGCTTTTGGGGCCATTGGCCGCGTTATTACCCCGATATGCCGTTAACCGGCACGCTTGTCCGCACAGCGGCGTCCTGCTCGGACTGCGCCGTTGTCACCATCGGACGCTCTTCGGGAGAGGACAGAGAAAACGCACTCGAAAAGGGCAGCTATTATTTAACGGACGCAGAGCAGGAGATGCTCACGCTTGTAACGTCGCACTTTGAAAAGACCGTTGTGCTTTTGAATATCGGCAGTATGATGGATTTGTCGTGGGTAGACGGCTTTGACGGCAAAATTCAGGCGGTATTGCTTGTATGGCAGGGCGGCATGGAAAGCGGCAATGCGGTTGCCGATTTGCTTTCGGGCGCGGTAACGCCCTGCGGCAAGCTGACGGATACCGTCGCAAAGACGTATACGGATTATCCCTCATCGGCAGACTTCGGCAATAAGGAATATAATTTCTATACAGAGGATATTTATGTCGGCTACCGCTGGTTTGAAACCTTCACGCCCGATAAGGTACAGTATCCGTTTGGCTACGGGCTTTCCTATACGGACTTTTCAGTGGAATACCTTTCGGCAGAGGAATCGGAAACGGAATTTCAATTCACCTGCGCCGTGCAGAATACGGGGACACAGTACAGCGGCAAAGAGGTTGTGCAAATCTATTTGGAAAAGCCCTGCGGTGTACTCGGCAATCCCGCACGTGCTTTAGCGGGCTTTGCCAAAACGAAAGTACTTGCGCCGAATGCGCGTGAAACCTTGCGGATTACCGTCCCGAAAACCGCGCTTGCGTCTTATGATGACCGCGGAGTGACGGGATTTTGCTCCGCATATGTGACCGAGGCGGGGACGTACCGTTTTTATCTCGGTACCGATGTACGGCAGGCAAAAGAAGTCTATACATATACTTGCCCCGAAACGGCACTTACAGAACAGCTTTGTGAAGCGGCGGCGCCGCTGGTTCCGTTTTCCGTCATAAAAGCAGAAGAGCGCGGCGATACACGCGTGCCTGTAAAGCAGGCGGCTCGTTTGGCGAAAAACGACTTGCGCCGCAGAATTACCGAGAATCTGCCGAAAGACACGCCGATGACAGGCGACAAAGGCTATAAATTATCCGATGTGCAAAACGGCAGTGTTTCGCTTGCGGATTTTACGGCACAGCTGAATTTGACGGAATTAGAAGCCATTTCCCGCGGCGATTACACCATGAACAGCAATTTAGGCGTGGCAGGCAATGCGGGCGTATTCGGCGGTGTGCTGGAATCCTTGCGCCAAAAAGGCGTACCGCCTGTAATTACCACCGACGGTCCTTCGGGCATTCGTTTGTGGAGCTGTTGCTCGCTCATGCCTATCGGCACACTGCTTGCCTGTACTTTTGACGAAGCCTTGGTGGAAGAAGTCTTTTCGGCAATCGGTGCGGAAATGCTTGCGAAGGAAACCGATGTTTTGTTAGCGCCCGGTATCAATATTCACCGCAATCCCTTGTGCGGACGCAATTTTGAATATTATTCCGAAGACCCGTTGCTGACGGGTAAAATTGCCGCCGCCGCAGTACGCGGAATACAGAAAAACGGTGTTTCCGCCTGCCCGAAGCATTTTGCCTGCAATAATCAGGAGTTTGCCCGCGTGCAGAACGACGCCCGACTTTCGGAACGCGCGCTTCGTGAAATCTATTTAAAGGGCTTTGAAATCTGTGTAAAAGAAAGCAAGCCCGATACGGTTATGACCTCGTACAACAAAATCAACAGTGTACACGGGCATTATCAGTATGATTTATGTACAACGGTTTTACGCGGCGAATGGGGCTATGACGGCTTGGTGATTACCGACTGGTGGATGCGTTCGCAAAAAAGTCCCGAATTCCCGAACCTTTGCGACAACGCTTACCGTGTCCGCGCACAGGTCGATGTGCTGATGCCCGGCGGTAAGCGTACAGGCAGGAAAAAGCCCGACAAAACCTTGCTTGCCACCTACGGTAAACCCGACGGTATCACTTTAGGCGAATTACAGCGTACCGCACAAAATGTCCTGCGCTTCTGTATGCGTTCTTCCGCAATGACCAGATTTCAAAAGAAATAAATCTGCCGCAAGAACCGCATACTCCATTGGTAATGTAAAACCCTTGTAGGGGCGGATGCCCACATCCGCCTGCAAAATTCTTGCAACCTAACGGTAACACACAACCGACGTAGGGGCGGGTAATTCCCCTGACAGGGGAAATGTCGAGCAAAGCGAGACAAAAGGGTAACGGCGAAGCCGTCACTCGGCGTCCGTACAGTCATAGGAAACCTCGCGGACGGACAAGGATGTCCGTCCCTACGCGTGTATTAAATGCCTTGTGTCATGCGAGATTCTTCGCTCCGCTCAGAATGACAAATTCGTGTGAATCTGTTTTTTAATGAATTTATATCGTTTGAAGTCGCTTAAAATTTTTCGATTTCTATTGACATTATTCTTCTTTCGGTTCATAATAAACAATATGACCGCATTCGTAACAGATGCGGTTGACAAAAACAACATCGGTAGGTAAGGCTCCCACAGGGATACGGGCTGCTGCCGCGAAACGGTGGAGACACTGTCAGCAGGTCAGCAGGGCACATCGAAAAACAAGGTGTGCTCTAATGCAGTTTCATCGCCCTCTGAAGCTAAAGCTTGAACGAAAAACCATACGTGTATTTTGCGCATACCGTCTTTTCGTTCGGCGGTGTGCGTTTTTATTTTATTCTTTCATTTGCGAGGTGAAAACATGGACACAGGAAGCGTGATAAGTGCAGACCCGAACCCGCCCCGATCTACGGGCAGGAGAACGGCGGCTTGCTGTGCCGTTGTTTTCCGCTGATTTGGTTTTGCGCTTTGTTTCCGATTGCCGCCGAAATGCGGCTATCTTTCGAGTTTAGGAGGGAAACGGAGTGTACGAAAAAGTACTTGCATTCTTAGAAGAAAAAAATTACTCTGCGTTAAAAGAATTGCTTTCCGAAAAGAACGAGGCGGATATCGCCGCTGTTTTTGAGGATTTGCCGCAGGAAAAACTGCCGCTTGTGTATCGGATTCTGCCGAAAGAGCTGGCGGCGGAAGTGTTTGTCAATATGGAGTCGGACGCGCAGGAGTTTCTGATTCACGCGTTCAGCGATAACGAATTGCGCGAAGTGTTGGACGAGCTGTATGTGGACGATGCGGTGGATATTATCGAGGAAATGCCCGCCACGGTTGTCAAGCGTATTTTACAGCATACCGACCCCGAAACACGCAAAAGCATCAATGAGATTTTGCAGTATCCCGAGGATTCTGCAGGCAGTTTGATGACGATTGAGTATGTTGACCTGAAAAAATATATGACGGTTGACGACGCATTCACACGGATTCGCCGTACGGGTGTGGATAAGGAGACCATCTACATTTGTTATGTCACCGATGAAAACCGCAAACTGCTCGGCATTGTAACAGTCAAAGACCTTTTGCTTTCCGAAAAAAGCGAAAAGATTTTTGAAATCATGGATACCAACATCATTTCGACCACAACCTTAGAGGATAAAGAGGTTGTCGCCGAAAAATTCCAAAAGTACGACCTTTTGGCATTGCCCGTGGTGGACCGTGAAAATCGGTTGGTCGGGATTATCACCATTGACGATGCGATGGACGTTTTGCAGGACGAAAATACCGAGGACTTTGAAAAAATGGCGGCAATTACGCCGACGGATAAGCCCTATCTCAAAATGAGCGTGTTCGATATTTGGAAAAAACGGTTTCCTTGGTTGCTGTTGCTGATGGTGTCCGCCACGTTTACAAGTAAAATTATCCAAAGCTCCGAAGAAGCTTTGCAAGCCTATGTGGTGCTGACTGCCTACATTCCGATGCTGATGGGCACGGGCGGCAATTGCGGCGGGCAGTCCTCTACCACCATTATCCGCGGACTTTCCTTGGGCGAAATTGAATTTCGCGACACACTGCAAGTGATTTGGAAAGAATTCCGCGTATCCTTTCTGTGCGGCGTTACGCTTGCGGTTGTCAATTTCGGACGCCTTTTGTGGATGGACCGTGTCTCCGTTTTGGTGGCGGGCGTGGTCAGTGTTTCGATGATTTTAACCATCATATTGGCGAAATTTATCGGCTGTTCTCTGCCGATTCTCGCAAAAAAACTGCATCTTGACCCTGCCGTCATGGCGAATCCGTTTATCACCACCATTGTAGATGTCATGTCCCTGCTGATTTACTTCCGCGTTGCATCCCTGATGTTGCATATTTAATTTTTAATGTAATTCTTGTAGGGGACGGGTTTCCACGCCCGCCCGAGCACAGCTGGAGTTTGCAAAAAAGCAAACGGTAACGCACAACCCCGTAGGGGCGCTTCACGAAGCGCCCGCAAAAATTCCCACGAACCGTAGGGGCGTGCATCGCGCGCCCGCGAAATTTGCACAAATCCAACAAAAACGCACAATCTCATAAGGGCGAACTGTGTTCGCCCGCTTTTTCTCTTGTCGGTCACAAAAATATTTTTAACAAGAGGCTGTTTATGGATATAACATTGCATTATATTGAAGCGGGCGAGGGCTTTCCGCTGATTCTGTTGCACGGTAACGGCAGTTCCTCATCGTATTTTGAACATCAAATCCCGTATTTTGCAAAGCGGTATCACGTCTATGCCGTGGATACACGTGGGCACGGTGCATCGCCGCGCGGGACAGCACCGTTCACCATGCGGCAGTTCGCGGAAGATTTGCGCGGGTTTATGGATGCGCAGGGGATAAAAAAGGCGCATATACTCGGTTTTTCGGACGGCGGAAATATTGCAATGACTTTCGCGCTTCGTTATCCCGAACGGATTGAAAAACTGATTTTAAACGGTGCGAATCTGCACACGGGCGGTGTAAAGCGTCACTTGCAAATCCCGATAGAAATCGGATACCGCTTAGCAAAGCTTTCCGCTGAAAAAAGCCCGCAGGCAAAGCTGAAATGCGAATTACTCGGTCTGATGGTAAATGAACCGAATTTAAGGGCGGTGCAGTTAAAAGCCTTATGTACGCCGACTTTGGTTTTGGTCGGGTCAAACGATATGATTCAAGCGTCCCATTCCCAAAAAATTGCAGACGCACTCCCGAATGCACAGCTGGTAACCTTAAAAGGTGGGCACTGTATCGCGGCAGAGTCGCCAACCGAATATAACCGTGTTGTCGATGCGTTTTTGAAAGGAAATTTATGAAAAAAGTGATTGTAATCGGTTCGCCGGGGGCGGGGAAAAGTACGTTTGCGCGAAAGCTTCGCGACAAAACCGATTTACCGCTGTACTATTTGGATATGCTGTGGCACAAGGCAGATAAAACCAATATATCCAAAGATGAATTTGACAGGCGCTTGTGCGAAATCCTGCAAAAAGAATGTTGGATTATCGACGGCAATTACAGCCGAACAATGGAAATGCGTTTACAGGTGTGCGACACGGTTTTTCTTTTGGATTTTCCGTTGGATGTCTGCCTTTCGGGCGTAGAATCCCGCATCGGCAAAAAACGTGTGGATATGCCGTGGGTGGAAACGGAATTTGACGCAGAATTCAAACAGTGGATTCTGGATTTCCCGAAAATACGCTTGCCGCAAATCTACGAATGGCTGAAAAAATATAAAGACGGGAAAGAAATCATCATTTTCAAATCCCGTGAATCGGCAGACGCGTATATCGAAAATGACATTTGATTTTTTGCCGCCACCTACGGATTTGTAAAAACGCTGTCATTCTGAGCGAGGCGAAGAATCTCCCATGTCACAAAGTAAATTGTAATATCGGTAGGGCGGGGAAGATTTCCCTTTTAGGGAAAATGTCGCGAAGCGACAAAAGGGTGATGGCGAAGCCGTAACTTGCCCCCGCCGTGGAATTTTACAGATTTTTCGGTCTGCACGGGCGATTGCATAAACCTGTCATTCTGAGCGTAGCGAAGAATCTCCCATATCACAGAGTAAATTGTACAATCGGTAGGGCGGGGGCTTGCCCCCGCCGCAGACGGACAGAGAATACCGATAGCATGTTTTGAAATTATCAAATCAACAAACAACCCGAACCGCACAACCTGCGATTCGGGTTATCTTTCTTTTTTCCCTACACGTTTACGGCGAGGGCAAGCCACCCGCCCTACCAAAAATCGAATTTCCCCTGTGCCGTGTGCGATTCTTCGCTGTCGCGCAGAATGACAATTTCATGCGGTTTCGACCGAAATGACATCTGCGGTTTCCCAATTTCACCGCAAATTCCCTATGGACTTCTTGTGTTTCCTGCGTTAAAATGGTAACAGTGCAAATTTGTTTTAACCGTAAAACCAGGGGAACAGATTCCAAAAGCGTACCGAAAATCCGCGTGTAAAATTGCACAAAACGCGGTGCAAAACGATATGCTTTTTGGGCAGTGAAACGAATGTTAAAAAATTAACAAGTAAGCGTTGACAAAATTTTAACAATGCGCTATGATGGTATCAATACGAAAATACTGATTGGGGCGAAAGGTATATGCGTACAGCGGAAAATGCCGTTCGCGGTATTTCAAAACAGGCGCTTTTGCGGTTGCCTTATTACTTGAATTACTTAAAGCAGCTGCAAAAATTCGGGGTGGAAAACACTTCCGCGCCGAAAATTGCCGCCGCGCTTTCCTTAAATGAGGTGCAGGTGCGCAAAGACATCGCCTATGTCAGTTCGTGTGCAGGCAAGCCGAAAACAGGGTTCGACGTGAAGCTTTTGATTCGCGATTTTGAAACCTTTTTGGGCTACGACAACGTAAACGAGGCGGTTCTCGTCGGGGCAGGGCTTTTGGGGCGCTCGCTTTTGCAGTACAAAGGCTTTTCCGCGTACGGACTGCACTTGGTTGCGGCGTTCGACCGAGACCCTGCGCTTACAGAACTTCGTTTCAATGGGGAGCAGAAAATCTTCCCCATGGAAAAGCTGGAAGATTTATGTCGGCGTATGCGCATTCACATCGGCATTATCTGTGTGCCCGAGGCAAGCGCACAGGTTGTCTGTGACCGCTTGGTTGCCTGCGGTATCCGTGCAATATGGAATTTTGCACCGGCGCATCTTACCGTGCCTGACGGCATATTGGTGCAAAATGAAAATATTGCATCGTCTCTTGCGGTGTTGTCCGCACATTTACAAGACCATTATTCTGAAAAATAAACGAAGGAGCATCAGTACAATGGAACAAGCAAAGACTTACGAAATTGTGGATTCTGTCGAAATGCTGGAAAAGGCATTGAAGCGCGTGCGTGAAGCACAGGCAATCTTCGCGACCTATTCGCAGGAGCAGGTGGATAAGATTTTCCGCGCCGCCGCCATCGCCGCGAATAAGCAGAGAATTCCGCTTGCAAAAATGGCGGTTGCGGAAACCGGCATGGGCGTGGTAGAGGATAAGGTTATCAAGAACCACTATGCGGCGGAATATATTTACAATGCGTATAAAGATACAAAGACCTGCGGCGTTGTAGAAGAGGATTCTGCTTTCGGCGTGAAAAAGATTGCAGAGCCTATAGGCGTTGTGGCGGCGGTTATCCCGACGACAAACCCGACTTCTACCGCGATTTTCAAAACATTGATTTCTTTGAAAACCCGTAACGGTATCATCATCAGCCCGCACCCCCGCGCAA
Source organism: uncultured Oscillospiraceae bacterium (assembly GCA_900540295.1). Lineage (GTDB taxonomy): Bacteria > Bacillota > Clostridia > Oscillospirales > Acutalibacteraceae > Fimenecus. The sequence continues at coordinate 24,859 of UQFM01000011.1, read as the reverse complement.
AGGGTTCGACCATTGCGGCGGCAAAAATCGTTTTGGAAGCGGCTGTTGCGGCGGGCGCACCCGAAGGCATTATTGACTGGATTGATGTGCCGTCTTTGGAAATGACCAACCTCTTGATGAAAGAGGCGGATATCATCCTTGCCACAGGCGGTCCCGGGATGGTAAAAGCGGCGTATTCCTCAGGCAAACCGGCACTGGGCGTCGGCGCGGGCAATACCCCAGCAATTATCGACGACACCGCAGACATCCTGCTTGCCGTGAACTCAATTATTCACTCCAAAACCTTTGACAACGGTATGATTTGTGCTTCCGAGCAGTCGGTTATCGTGCTCGACAAGGTTTATAAGACGGTCAAAGAGGAATTTGCTGCACGCGGCTGTTATTTCCTGAAAAAAGACGAACTCGAAAAGGTCAGAAAGACCATTATTATCAACGGCGCATTGAATGCGAAAATCGTCGGTCAGCCTGCATACAAAATTGCACAGCTTGCGGGCGTAACCGTACCCGAAACGGCAAAAATTTTGATTGGCGAAGTCACAAGCGTAGAGCTTTCCGAAGAATTTGCGCATGAAAAGCTGTCTCCCGTGCTTGCGATGTACAAGGCAAAGGATTTCGGCGACGCGCTCGATAAAGCGGAGCATCTGATTGCGGACGGCGGTTACGGTCATACATCTTCTGTATATTTGAATGCCGTAACCGAGAAAGAAAAGCTTGCAGAATTCGGCGAACGCATGAAAACCTGCCGTATTCTTGTCAATACACCTTCCTCGCAGGGCGGTATCGGTGACCTTTACAACTTTAAGCTTGCGCCGTCACTCACACTGGGCTGCGGCTCATGGGGCGGCAACTCGGTTTCCGAAAACGTCGGCGTAAAGCATTTAATTAATATAAAAACCGTTGCCGAAAGAAGGGAAAATATGCTGTGGTTCCGTGCGCCTGAAAAGGTGTATTTCAAGAAAGGCTGTCTGCCTGTTGCACTCGATGAGCTGAAAAATGTGCTCGGCAAGAAAAAGGCATTTATCGTGACCGACTCTTTCCTGTACAACAACGGGTATACAAAATCGATTGAAGATAAGCTCGATGAAATGGGCATTCAGCATACCTGCTTCTATGAGGTTGCACCCGACCCGACACTCCAGTGCGCAAGAAAAGGCGCTGACCAGATGACGCAGTTCCAGCCCGACACGATTATCGCTGTCGGCGGCGGTTCGGCTATGGACGCGGCGAAAATTATGTGGGTGCTGTATGAGCATCCCGACGCGGACTTTGAAGATATGGCGATGGACTTTATGGATATTCGCAAGCGTGTATACACGTTCCCGAAAATGGGCGAGAAAGCCTATTTCATTGCGATTCCGACTTCTGCGGGTACAGGCTCCGAGGTTACGCCGTTCGCCATTATCACCGATGCGGATACAGGCGTAAAATGGCCGCTTGCCGATTATGAGCTGTTGCCGAACATGGCGATTGTCGATGCGGATATGATGATGAACGCACCGAAAGGCTTGACCGCCGCTTCGGGTATTGACGCGGTGACGCACGCACTGGAAGCGTATGCGTCCATTATGGCGACGGATTATACCGACGGTTTGGCAATCCGCGCGCTGCAAATGATTTTCCAATATCTGCCGCGTGCTTATGACAACGGTCCCAGCGACCCCGTTGCCCGTGAAAAGATGGGCAATGCCGCGACTATGGCGGGTATGGCGTTCGCCAATGCGTTCCTCGGCGTTTGCCATTCCATGGCGCACAAGCTCGGCGCATTCCATCATTTGCCGCACGGTATCGCAAATGCCTTGCTTATTGACTATGTTTTGCGGTATAATGCTGCTGAGGTTCCCACAAAGATGGGTACATTCTCGCAATATGACCACCCGCATACCCTTGCGCGTTACGCAGAGGTTGCCGATGCGCTCGGCGTTTCCGGTAAGACAGATGCGGAAAAGCTTGAAAATCTTATCGCAAAGATTGATGAACTGAAAGCACACTGCGGTGTGAAAAAGTCCATTCAGGCATACGGTGTGGATGAGAAATATTTCCTTGAAACACTGGACGAAATGGTGGAACAGGCGTTCAACGACCAGTGCACGGGCGCAAACCCGCGTTATCCGCTGCTGAGTGAAATCAAAGAGATGTATCTCAAAGCATATTACGGCAAATAAGGCAAGGAGGAGAATTATGAAACTCGAAAAAGTCATTGCTGTCAGAACTTCCAAGACCGTTTATAAAGACGGTGACCGCGCGGTCAAGGTTTTTGACGAGGACTACAAAAAATCCGACATCCTCAACGAAGCGCTCAATCAGGCACGTGTGGAAGAAACGGGCTTGCCGATTCCGAAGCTTTTGGAGGTCGGCGTGGTCGACGGGAAATGGGCGATTGCATCCGAATTCATCAAAGGCAAAACACTTGCGCGTTTGATGGAAGAAAACCCCGATAAAATTGACGGGTATATGGATTTGTTTGTGGATATTCAGTTGCAGATTCACAATCAGAAATCACCGCTTTTAAATAAGCTGAAAGATAAAATGAACCGTAAAATTTCCGAAACGGATTTGGATGCAACGACACGCTATGAACTGCACACCCGTTTGGAAGGTATGCCGAAACACAATAAGGTGTGCCACGGCGATTTCCGCCCGAGCAATGTGATTATCGGCGATGACGGTGTGAATTATATCATCGACTGGTCGCACGCAACACAGGGCAATGCGTCGGCGGATGCGGCAAGAACCTATTTGGTATTCTCCCTGAAGGGCGAGACCGAAAACGCCGAAAAGTATTTGGATAAATTCTGCGAAAAAAGCGATACGGCAAAGCAGTATGTACAGAAATGGCTGCCGATTGTTGCCGCTTCGCAGAGCGTAAAGCGCAATCCCGAAGAGAAAGAACTGCTCATGAAGTGGCTCGACGTTGTAGATTACGAATAAGTTTAAAGGAGAACGGCTATGAAAGTGACTGTTTGCATCGGAAGTTCCTGCCATTTAAAAGGCTCACGCCAAATCGTTGAACGGCTGCAGGCGTTGATTGCCGACCATGATTTAAAAGAGCAGGTCGAGCTCAGCGGCAAATTCTGCATGGGCAACTGCCAAAACGGCGTATCTGTTACGGTGGATGACGCGCTTTTCTCTGTGTCGCCCGACACCGTAGACGATTTCTTTAAAACCAATATTCTTGCCGCATTATAAGCGGTAAAACGGGCAGTGCAGGGGTTTTCGCCCTGTACTGCCGTTTTGCGCTTTTTTGTGACGGCGCATAGGGGATTTTTACCATGGCAAATTACATAAAACTTAAAAAATCGAATTGCAAAAACTGCTATAAGTGCATTCGCAACTGTCCTGTAAAATCCATCAGCTTTTCGGGAACACAGGCACAGATTGTGGAGGACGAATGCGTGCTTTGCGGTATGTGCTTTGTGGCGTGTCCGCAGAATGCAAAGGAAATCCGCAGTGATGTTGCGCGTGCCAAAGCCCTGCTTGCGGGGGACGCACCCGTATATGCGAGTATTGCGCCGTCCTTTGCGGCGAATTATGACAATATAGGGATAGCATCCATGCGGAACGCGCTTTTGAAACTTGGCTTTGCGGGGGCGGAGGAAACCGCCTACGGTGCAACCGTTGTCAAAAATGAATATGACCGCATCTGCAATGAAGGCGCGCAGGATGTTGTGATTGCCACCTGCTGTCATACCGTCAATTTGCTGATTCAAAAGCATTTTACCGAGGCAATTCCCTATCTTGCCCAAATACAGTCTCCTATGCAGGTGCATTGCGGTATGCTGAAAAAAGCACACCCCGATGCAAAGACCGTCTTTATCGGACCTTGCATCTCCAAAAAATCCGAGGCGGAGGACTACGAGGGAATTGTGGACTGCGTGCTGACCTTTGAGGAACTCGGCGAATGGTTCGAGGAAGCGGGGATTACCTTGGAACTGACCGAGGAACAGAACGAGCCTGCGGGCAAGGCGCGGTTTTTCCCCACATCGGGCGGTATTCTCAAGTCTATGGAATGCAAAAACGAAAAATACAGCTATCTTGCCGTAGACGGTATGTCCTCTTGCATTCACGCCATTAAGGATATTATTGCGGGCAACATTCACAACTGTTTTATTGAAATGTCCGCCTGTCCCGGCAGCTGCATCGGCGGTCCCGCCATGCACAAAGCGCATAAAGCACCCGTTCAGGGCTACCTTGCAGTCGAAAAATACGCAAAACAGGCAGAGGGCATGGATTTCCCCGTGGAACAGCCCGAAAGTGCGGAAATTGCCAAGAATTTGATTTTCCTCAAAAAGGAAAAACCGAAAGCGGGAAGCCGTGCGATTGAAGAAATTTTACATAAAATGGGCAAAATGCGCCCCGAGGACGAACTGAACTGCGGTTCGTGCGGATACAATACCTGCCGTGAAAAGGCGCAGGCTGTCTTAGACGGCAAGGCGGATTTGTCTATGTGTCTGCCGTTCTTAAAAGATAAGGCGGAAACCTTCTCCGATAATATCATCAGCAATACGCCGAACGGCATTTTGATTTTGAATGAGGAAATGGAAGTCCAGCAAATTAATGCCGCGGCACGGAAAATCCTCAATATCCGCCATCAAAACGATGTGCTCGGGGAGCCTGTTGTCCGCATTATGGAGCCGTTTGATTTTATCGAAGTGCTGTCGGGCGGACTGAATATTCACGACAAGCGCGTGTATTTGGCGGAGTATAAAAAATATATTGAGGAAACCATCATTTATGACCGCATGTATCATATTTTGATGTGCATCATGCGCGATATTACCACAGAGGAAGAGGAAAAAGTTAAAAAAGAGGAAATGAGCCGTCATACGATTGAGGTCACCGATAAAGTGATTGAAAAGCAAATGCGCATCGTGCAGGAGATTGCCTCTTTGCTCGGCGAAACAACGGCGGAAACCAAAATCGCATTGACCAATTTGAAGGAGTCGCTCAAAGATGAATAATTTGTGTACCGACATCGGGTATCAAAGCGTCAATAAGTTTGGCGAACAGCTTTGCGGCGACCGTGTGGAAATTATCGACCAAAGCGATGAAAACCACGTAGTGGTGCTGGCGGATGGTCTCGGCAGCGGCGTAAAAGCGAATATTCTTTCCACTTTGACCTCAAAAATTATTTCCACGATGATGGCAAATGGGATGAGCTTGGAAAACTGCGTGGAAACCATTGCCGCGACTTTGCCGATTTGCGAGGTGCGAAAGGTGGCATATTCCACATTTACCATCGTCCGCACTATTGACAACCGCGAGGCAGAAATTATACAATATGATAACCCGCAGTTGATTCTTTTGCGGGACGGCAAAAATTATGACTATCCGAAAACCGCAATGGAGATTGGCGGCAAAACAATCTATAAGTCTAAAATTGAACTGCGCGAAAATGATTTTATGATTTTCACAAGCGACGGTGCAATTTGGGCGGGCATCGGTTCAACCATGAATTTCGGTTGGGAACGCGACCAAATTATTGAATTTTTGGAAAAAATGTACAATCCCGAATTCACCGCGAAAACCATGTCCGCACTGCTGCTCGACGAATGCTGTCGGCTGTACGGCGGCAAGCCCGGCGACGATACCACCGTCTGCACGGTAAAGATTCGTGAACGAAAATCCGTAAATCTGATGCTCGGTCCGCCGCGCGACCCGAAAGACGTCAACAAAATGATGTCCTTGTTCTTCTCAAAAGAGGGGAAACACATCGTTTGCGGCGGTACGACCTCGACGCTTGCGGGTGAGTTCTTGGGCAAGCCCGTAGAAACACTTTTAGACTATATTGACCCCGAAGTGCCGCCGATTGCCAAAATCGAGGGCGTTGACTTAGTCACCGAGGGTGTTATCACCTTAAGCCGTGTGCTGGAGCAGGCGAAGGGGTATAAGGACGCCGATGCGATTTATGCGGAATGGAATGTCAAGGAGGACGGCGCGTCTTTGATTTCGCGTTTGCTTGTGGATGAGGCAACCGACATTAATTTCTTTGTCGGCAGGGCTATCAATCCCGCGCACCAAAATCCGAACTTGCCGATTACGTTCAACATTAAAATGCATCTTGTGGAGGAGCTTTCCGAACTGCTCAAAACCATCGGTAAGCGCGTGAAGGTCAGTTATTTCTAAGGAGAAACGGTATGGGAAAAGAAGGAAGAAAATTTGATACCAAAATTCAGTATTTAAAATATAAAGTTTTGCGCGAGGTGGCGCGGATTGCTTTTGAAGGCGATGAATTTCAGCTTGCCAACAGCTTTAACGACATCGCCAAGGTGGTAGCCCCCGGTCCGAAAGCGACCATGCGCTGCTGTATCTATAAAGAGCGCGCCATTATTGCCGAGCGCATTAAATTGGCGTGCGGCGGCGACAAATCCAATCCCAATGTGATTGAAGTCATTGACATTGCCTGCGATGAATGCCCTGCCAGCGGCTATCAGGTTTCGCACGACTGCCGCGGCTGTATTGCGCACCGCTGTGAGGACGTCTGCAAAAAAGATGCAATCACGTTCGATGAGAATCAGAAAGCGCACATCGACAAAACCAAGTGTGTAGACTGTGGCGCGTGCGCCAAGGTTTGCCCGTATTCCGCGATTTCCAACTATAAAAGACCGTGCGAAAAGGCTTGCAAGGTCAAAGCGATTTCGATGAAAAACGATGAAATGCGTGCGGCACACATCAATAATGACAAATGCATTTCGTGCGGTGCGTGCGAATATATGTGTCCGTTCGGCGCGATTGTGGATAAATCCTATATTTTGGATGTTATCAGCATCTTAAAGAAGAGCGAGCAAAACAAAAAATATAAAACCTATGCCGTGGTAGCCCCCTCGATTTCCAGTCAGTTTACCTATGCGAAGCTGGGGCAGGTGGTGTCCGCGATTAAAGAATTGGGTTTTGCAAGCGTTGTGGAAGCGGCGCTCGGTGCGGATATCGTCTCCTATTACGAGGCGCAGGAATTGGCGGAAAAAGGCTTCCTGACAAGCTCCTGCTGTCCTGCATTCGTCGATTATATTCATAAGAGCTTCCCGCAGATGGCAGATAAGATTTCACACAATCTTTCCCCCATGGCGGCAATTGCGAAATATATTAAAGACAACGACCCCGGCTGCAAAGTGGTGTTTATCGGCCCGTGCACGGCAAAGAAAAAGGAAATTCAGCAGGAACGCGTCGGAAAAGTGATTGATTCTGTGCTGACCTTTGAGGAATTGCAGGCGCTGTTTGACAGCCGTGATATTGACCTTGCCGCATTGCCCGAGGATGTTCTCGATAACGCCTCTTATTTCGGACGTATTTTTGCACGAAGCGGCGGTCTTGCGGATTCTGTTGCACAGTCTGTAAAAGAACAAAACTTAGACATCGATTACAAACCGATTGCCTGCGATGGTATTGAAGAATGCCGTCTGGCACTTCTTAAAGCGTCCAAAGGGGTGCTTCCGAACAACTTTATTGAAGGTATGGCTTGTGTCGGCGGCTGTATCGGCGGCGCGGGATGTTTGACGCACGAAGCGCGTGATAAATCCGAGGTCGATAAATACGGGCGCGAAGCCATGGAAAAAACCATTACGGATGCTATCAGTATCCTGAAATAACAGTTCTTAAAAGCGGCAGAGTGCTTATGGCATTTTGCCGCTTTTATCGGGGGAATCATATGATTCGTGAAATGCAAAACGGCGATGTACCCGCAGTGATGCACATTTGGCTTGTGTCCAACTGCGATGCACACCCGTTTATTGAAAAGTCTTATTGGGAAAGCAATTTGCCGTTTGTCACACAGTCCGTTGCACGGGCAGAGGTGTATGTAGCGGTTGAAAACGGCAGAATTATCGGGTTTGCAGGACTTGGGGAAAACGGTTACATCGAAGGGATTTTTGTAGAGAAAAACTGTCGCTCCAAAGGCGTCGGGAAAGCACTTTTGGATTTTGTAAAAAAGAAATATGACATGCTCTCCCTGCATGTTTACTGCGACAATGTGCGTGCGGTTTCTTTTTATCAGCGTGAGGGGTTCCGAATCTGCGCCAAACAAACAGACGAACCGACAAATGCCGCAGAATATGTAATGCAGTGGAGAAAATAAACAAAAGAAAATCAGAGAGCAGTCTTGCCCTCTGATTTTTTACTATATCCAAACTTACCTTTTTGTAATTACTGTCAAATACATGTCTGCGCTTATTTGACCATTTCTAAAAATTCCGCTTCCGAAAGGATTGTAACGCCTAAATCCCGGGCTTTGCGAAGTTTACTGCCTGCGTCCTCACCCGCCAATACATAATCGGTTTTCTTAGATACCGAAGAGGCGGTCTTTCCCTGAAAACTTTCAATAATTGCGCTTGCCTCACTGCGTGTCATGGTCGGCAGTGTGCCCGTCAGCACAAAGGTCTTGCCCTGAAACCGTGTGTCTACAATTTCTTTTTGCGACTGCATATTCACGCCTGCCGCTTTTAAATCCGCAATCAGTGCGTGCGACTGTTCAAGTGAGAAAAACTGCAAAACAGCATCTGCCATTATTTCACCGAAGCCGTCAATTCCGAGCAGTTCTTCGCGCGCGGCGGTTTCCAATTTTCCCATTGTGCCGAACTGCACCGCCAAAAGCGCCGCCGCCTTTTGTCCGATGTGCCGAATACCTAAGGCAAATATCAGCTTGCTTAAATCGTTTTCTTTAGATTTTTCCACTGCATTTTTTAAGTTTTCGGCGCTTTTTGCACCCATACGCTCTAAAGCGGCGATTTTTTCATAGTCCAAACGGTAAATGTCGGCGGCGTTTGTGAGCATTCCCTCTGCCGTCAGTGTTTCGAGAATCGATTCGCCCAAGCCCTCAATATCCATGGCGTCGCGGCTGCAAAAATGGATGAGCATACGCAACAGCTGTGCAGGGCAGTCGGGATTGGTACAGCGTACAGCGGCTTCTTCGGCTTCTCTGGTTACGGGCGACCCGCACGAGGGGCAGACTGACGGCATTTTATAGCTTTCCGCATTTGCTTTGTGCGCGGACACTTTCAGTACTTCGGGGATAATATCGCCCGCTTTTCGGACGATGACAGTGTCGCCGACGGCAATGTTTTTTTCGCGGATGAAATCTTCGTTGTGGAGCGTTGCGCGGCTGACGGTCGTGCCGGCAAGCAATACGGGGGACAGCACGGCTGTCGGTGTAAGCACGCCCGTTCTGCCGACGTTGATTTCAATATCCAACAGCGTGGTTTCTTTTTCTTCGGGCGGATATTTAAAAGCCACCGCCCATTTCGGGAATTTGGCGGTGCTGCCGAGCGTTTCACGCTGTGCGAAGTCATCGACCTTAATAACCGCGCCGTCAATATCAAACGGCAGGGTGTAGCGGATTTCGCCGATGCGCTGAATCTCGGAGAGTGCGTCCTCGATTGTGCTGACCTGTGTGTAAAACGGTACGGTTTTAAAGCCGAGCGTTTTTAAATAATCCAAAGACTGCTTGTGGGACGTGAGCGTTTTACCCGCAATTCTTTGAATGTTGAACACGAAAATATCCAACTTTCGCTTTGCCGTGATTTTCGGGTCTTTTTGCCGAAGCGACCCCGCCGCCGCGTTGCGCGGATTTTTGAACGGCTTTTCTTCGTTCAGTTCTTGTTCTTTTACAATTTCCTCGAAGGTCTGCCGCGGCATATACACCTCGCCGCGCACCTCAATAAACGGCAGGGCTTCCGTCAGGCGCAGGGGGATGGACCGAACCGTGCGCAAATTGGCTGTAATATCTTCGCCCGTCACACCGTCGCCGCGCGTACTGCCGCGTGTAAACACACCGTCTACATATTCCAAAGATACCGAAAGCCCGTCAATTTTCGGCTCGACCACATACTGCGCGTTTTGTACGCCGTTCTTTACACGTGTGTCGAAATCGCGAATCTCCGCGTGCGAAAACGCATCCTGCAGACTTTCCATTTTTACGGAATGCACAACGCTTGTGAATTGATTGTCCGCTGTGCCGCCCACACGGTGCGTCGGCGAATCGGCAGTCAGCAAATCGGGGTACGCCTCTTCAATCGACTGCAATTCCCGCATCAGCATATCATATTCGTAGTCTTCAATATCGTTTTCGTTTTCCACATAATAGCGGTAGATGTGGTGATTCAGTTCTTTGCGCAGTGCTTCGGCACGCAAAGCGGCGTCTTTATATTTCAACATATCGGTACTCCTAAAGAAATTCTCTGTATAATTGTATCACAAAAATTCATTTTTACAATCCCAATGTGCATATAGAAGTAGAAAGAAAGGGGTTATGACCGATGAAAAAAATTTTTGCGGCGGTACTCTCGCTGTGTATCTTATTGGCTATGTGTATGCCTGCGTTTGCGGCAGAGGAACTGCCGCCCATGCAGGTGGAAATCAAAGCAAAGTCGGGCGTTTTAATGGACGCCGACACGGGGCGGGTGCTGATGGCGCAAAATGCGCACGAACAGCTGTTTCCCGCTTCCGTAACTAAGGTGATGACGATTCTTTTGGTGATGGAGGCGCTCGACAGCGGAAAAATTACCCTGAACGATACGGTTACCGCAAGCCGTGAAGCGTGTGAAAAAGGCGGCTCGCAGATTTGGCTGGAGGAGGGCGAACAGATGACGGTGGACGAACTTTTGAAAGCCGCTGTGGTCGCCAGTGCCAACGATGCGTGCGAGGCACTCGGAGAATATGTTGCGGGAAGCAGTGCGGGATTTGTAAAAATGATGAATTCGCGCGCCAAAGAGCTCGGTATGCACGATACGAATTTTGAAAACTGCACGGGACTCGACGATACCGCCGAAAACCACAAAACCAGCGCCTATGACATTGCGCTGATGTCGGCGGAACTGCTGTCGCATAAACAAATTACCAACTATTCCACCATTTGGATGGATTCTCTGCGCGGCGGCAAAACAGAGCTTGTCAATACCAATAAGCTGGTGCGGTTTTATGAGGGCGCAACGGGCTTGAAAACAGGCACGACTTCCAAAGCAGGCTGTTGCGTTTCCGCATCGGCGAAGCGGGGCGATTTGCATTTGATTGCCGTGGTGCTCGGCAGTGAAACAAGCGATGACCGTTTTGGGAGCGCACGTGCAATGCTCGACTGGGGCTTCGCCAATTACGAAAGCACCGCGCTGACGGTGGATGTTGCACGGATTCCCGCCGTAACGGTACTCGGCGGTACCGTGGATTCCGTGATGCCCGTCATTCCCGAAGCGCAGAGCGTTTTGCTTGAAAAGGGAAAAGCGGACAGCGTTACGCAGGAAATTGACCTTGCCGCCTCTGTTGCCGCGCCTGTCGAGAAAGGACAGCTTTTAGGACGCGTCTGCTTTAAGCTGGACGGCGAAACGGTATATACCTATGATTTGCTTTGCGAAAACGAAATCCCGCGTCTGACCTTTTTTGAGACCCTTCGACGGATTTTGTGTCTGATTTGTACTTGATTTTCATGCGGAAAGTGCCGTGTGTGCAGAATTTCAAAAAAATTCATAAATTTGTATTGAAAACAAAGCGAAATTAGGGTAAAATAAGTGCTAACAGAAAGAATAAGATATAGATTATCAAAGGGGTAAACAACAGCATATGGCAGTAAAATTAAACACAAAATATTTGAATGATTTTATTTCGGACAGCGACTACGCCGCGATTTCCGACGAGGTAAAAGCCGCGCAAAAGACTTTGCACGACAAGTCGGGTGCGGGCAACGATTTCCTCGGTTGGGTCGATTTGCCCGTAAATTACGATAAAGAGGAATTTGCCCGCATTGAAAAAGCGGCTGAAAAAATCCGCAAAGATTCACAGGTGCTTATCGTCATCGGCATCGGCGGCAGTTATCTCGGCGCACGCGCCGCTATTGAATTCTGCAAATCACAGAATTATAATTTACTTTGCAAAGATACACCGCAGATTTTCTTCAGCGGTAATTCCATCAGCTCTGCCGCACTCAACGAATTGGTAGCCCTTTGCGAGGGTAAGGATTTTTCGGTAAACGTGATTTCAAAATCCGGTACGACCACCGAGCCTGCAATTTCTTTCCGCATCTTCCGCGAATTGCTCGAGAAAAAGTACGGAAAAGAAGAAGCGGCAAAGCGTATTTACGTAACGACTGATAAGGCGAAAGGCACCTTGAAAGCACTTTCCGACGAACAGGGCTATGAGACCTTTGTTGTGCCCGACGATGTCGGCGGACGCTATTCCGTTTTGACTGCGGTCGGTCTTTTGCCGATTGCCGCGGCAGGCATTGACATTGCAAAAATGATGCAGGGCGCGGCAGATGCACGCGAAGCCTTCACTTCAGATGACCTCTCTCAGAATGACTGCGCAAAATACGCCGCCGTGCGGAATATCCTTTACAGAAAAGGCAAGTCCGTTGAAATGATGGTCGCCTATGAACCCGACTATACCATGATGAACGAATGGTTTAAACAGCTCTTCGGCGAATCCGAGGGCAAGGACGGCAAGGGGCTGTTCCCTGCAAGCGCGGTGTTCTCCACCGATTTGCACTCTATGGGGCAGTATATCCAAGAGGGCGAACGCGTGATGTTCGAAACCGCTGTTGTGTTCTCGAAGCCGAAAACCGAGGTCACTATCGGTACGGAAGCGTCCAATGCCGACGGACTCAATTTCCTCGCGGGCAAAACGATGGCATATGTCAACCGCAAGGCGTTTGAAGGCACCGTACTTGCGCACGTAGACGGCGGCGTGCCGAACGCCGTGCTGGAAGTCGATGAAATGGATGCTTACAACTTCGGTTATCTCGTCTATTTCCTCGAAAAGGCGTGCGCGGTTTCGGGCTATATTCTCGGCGTGAATCCCTTCAATCAGCCCGGTGTTGAAAGCTATAAGCGCAACATGTTTGCGTTGCTCGGCAAACCCGGCTATGAAGAAATGACCAAAGTGCTTGAGGCAAGACTCGGGCTGTAATTCTTGTTGATTCCCGCGTTGGGCGGATTAAATAAATATGCAGGAGGAGATCTTTATGGTATCTCTTATCATTGGACACAAAGGTTCAGGCAAAACAAAGCTTCTTGTTGACAAAGTAAATGCCGCGATTGAAAAATCCAACGGCAATGTTATCTGTGTCGAGAAGGAGACTAAGCTTACATACGATGTAAATTACCGCGCCCGTCTTGTGGCGACGGACAGCTTCTCTGTATCGGGTTTTGATGCGCTTTACGGCTTTTTAAGCGGTCTTTGCGCAGGCGACCACGATATTACCGACATTTTTGTAGATGCAACCTTCCGCATCGGTGGCAGAGATTATGAAGCGCTTGCCGATTTCTTGGGCAAGGTCGATGCGCTTTCCAAAATTTCGGGTACGGCGTTCACCTTCACGGTTTCGACAGACCTTGAGAATCTTCCCGAGAGAATGTTCGCATACTGCGAAAAAATCAACTGAGCATTTCTTCGAAAAAAGCGAAGCCGTTGTGCTGGCACAGCGGCTTTTTTTCGCGGAAAAAGCGGATTTTCCGAAAGTTTTTGTTGACAAAACGGAATATACCCTTTATAATATCATTTGCGTTCGTATTGAGGTAGAGTATGTTTATTGAACTGGAGCCTATTTTTAATAACGTCGGGTTGAAAAAAGAATTCATATATTCTTTTTGTATGGACGACAGCGGCGTCGATGTTCCCGTGCAAGTGTCGGGAACCGTCGAGAACCGTGCGGGTGTTGTCACACTGACGTCGGACATTTCCTTTCAGGATTCCGTCCCGTGTGACCGTTGCTTAAAACCCACGCCGCGCGCTTTTCAAAAACAGTTTACCCATGTTTTAACGCCCACGCTTAACGATGCGGACAATGACGATTTTATTCTAATCGAGGATATGCATTTTGATTTGGATGCACTTCTTCGTGAAGATGTTTTACTGGCTTTGCCGACAAAGGTTTTGTGCAGGGCAGATTGTAAAGGGCTTTGTCCGATGTGCGGCGCTGACCGCAACGAAACGGCGTGCGGCTGTAAAAAGCCTGTTGACCCGCGCTTGGCGGTTTTGCAGGAATTGCTCAGCGATTCGTAATTTGTAATTTTTTCATAAGGAGAGCTTGAAATGGCAGTACCGAAGAGAAGAGTTTCCAAAGCGAGAAGAGACAAAAGACGTTCCAGCGTCTGGAAAATGAACGCTCCCGAGCTTCAGAAGTGCCCGAACTGCGGTGAATACAAAAGAACACACAGAGTGTGCGCGGTTTGCGGTTACTACAACGGCAGACAGGTCATTGTTAAAGAAGCGTAACAGCAAACATTTTAGTGCTTGGAAAGGTGGAGAAGGCTTTGCTTCCCCGCCTTTTTCTCGTGTGAAAACGGAGGTGACAAGGCATGGCTGTTGAAATTCAATCTGTTCGGCGTTTTTCACGCTGTTGGTTTGCAGGTGTACGCGCGGGCGATACACTGCTTCGCGTGGACGGGTACGTAATCGAGGACATTCTCGATTACGACTTCCGCATGAGCTTTGCGCCTGTTACCATGGAGTTTTCGCACGGCGGCAAAACACGGACGGTGCATATGCGGACCGCCGACACGGGGCTTTCTTTCGCGACCTATTTAATGGACAAGCAGCAGCACTGCAAAAATAAATGCATTTTCTGCTTTATCGACCAGTTGCCGAAAGGTATGCGTGAAAGTCTGTACTTTAAGGATGACGATTCGCGTCTGTCGTTTTTGTTCGGGAACTATATCACGCTTACGAATATCTCCGAACACGAAATTCAGCGCATTATCGACATGCACATCAGTCCTGTCAACATTTCCGTGCATACCATGAATCCCGAACTGCGCGTGCAGATGATGAATAACAAAAATGCGGGAAAAGCGCTTTCGGCGCTGAAACGATTTGCCGATGCGGGTATTCAAATGAATACACAGCTGGTGCTGTGCCCGGGGATTAACGACGGTAAGGAATTGGAATACAGCATCCGTGAGCTTGCAAAGCTGTATCCGTCGGTGCAAAGCATCGCCGCAGTCCCCGTGGGCTTAACCAAATTCCGTGACGGCTTGTATCCGCTTACAAGCTATACGAAAGAGACGGCGGGTGCGGTCATTGATATTATAGAAACCTTTTCCGAACACTTCAAGGCGGAACACGGCATTCGTCTGTGCTACCCGTCGGATGAGTTTTTCTTAAAAGCAGAGCGTGAATTGCCGCCCGAAGAATACTACGACGACTATCCGCAAATCGACAACGGCGTCGGGCTTTGGACTTCGCTCAAAACAGAGTTTTATGAAGCACTCGAAGCCTGTACGCAAAAATCCCGTTATAAAAAGCTGACCCTTGCCACGGGCGCGGCGGCGTATCCGCTTATATCGGAATTTTGCACGGCGGCGTCGGAAAAAATCGGCTGTGATATAGAAGTCGTGAAAATCGTCAATCACTTTTTCGGCGAAGAAATTACCGTTGCAGGGTTGCTGACGGGCAAGGATTTGCTGGAACAGCTGAGAGACCGCGACCTCGGCGACGCATTGCTGATTCCGCTGGTGATGACGATAGACTACACGTCGCATTCCACCGAAAACAATAAATTTTTAGACGATATAACCTTAAAAGAGGCGGAATCCGCGCTCGGTGTGCCTGTGATACCGACAGGCAATCGGGGCGAAGAACTGCTTCAGAACCTTATGGGGGTGTAAATATGGCAAGACCCGTAGTGGCAATCGTCGGCAGACCGAATGTCGGCAAAAGCACCTTGTTCAATAAACTCATCGGGCAGAGATTATCGATTGTGGACGACACACCAGGCGTCACGCGTGACCGTATTTACGGCGACTGTGAGTGGCTCGGGCGCAATATGCTGTTGGTGGATACAGGCGGTATCGAGCCGTATTCCGATGACATCATTCTGTCGCAGATGCGCCGTCAGGCACAGCTTGCGGTGGATAGCGCCGATGTAATTGTGTTGGTGACCGATTTACGCACAGGCGTAGTCGCCACTGACCACGAAGTGGCAACCATGCTGCAAAAAAGCGGTAAGCCGATTGTGCTGTGTGTCAACAAGTGTGATACCATCGGTGAAACGCCCGCAGAATTTTATGAGTTTTATAATCTCGGACTCGGCGACCCGATTCCCGTTTCTTCCGTGCACGGTCACGGCACAGGCGACCTTTTGGACGCTGTTCTCGAATTGCTTCCTGAACAGGAGGAAGAGGAGGACGACTCCGAAACCGTCCGTGTGGCGGTCATCGGCAAACCGAATGTCGGCAAATCCTCGTTGGTGAACGCCGTCACAGGCGAAACCCGCGCGATTGTGTCGAACATAGCAGGCACAACGCGTGACGCGACAGATACACTGGTCGAAAATCAATTCGGCAATTTTGTGTTTATCGACACCGCAGGACTGCGCCGCAAAAGCAAGGTGGAAGACCAAATTGAAAAATACTCGGTCATCCGCGCCCGTATGGCGGTGGAGCGTGCCGACGTCTGTGTGATTATGATTGACGCGACTGAGGGCTTCACCGAGCAGGACTCCAAGGTCGCGGGCATTGCGCACGAGCTTGGCAAGGCATGCATTATCGCGGTGAATAAATGGGATGCTGTCGCCAAAGACGGCAAAACGATGGACAAAGAGCGCAAAAAGCTGATGAATGATTTTTCGTTTATGAGCTATGCACCGATTATCTTCATTTCGGCGAAAACGGGACAGCGTCTTGACCGCCTGTTTGAACTGATAAAATTTGTCAACGGGCAAAACGCGATGCGTATTTCCACGGGCAAGCTCAATGAAGTGCTGGCAGATGCGACCACGCGCGTCCAGCCCCCGACCGACAAGGGCAGACGCTTAAAGATTTATTATATGACGCAGGCGTCCACGCGCCCGCCGACATTCGTCTGCTTTGTCAACAGCAAGGAGCTGTTCCATTACAGCTATCAGCGCTATATTGACAACCAAATCCGCGAGGTGTTCGGATTAGAGGGCACGCCCACGCGTTTCATCATCCGTGAACGCCAAGGCAGAAACGGCAAAAAAGATACGAAATAACAGAAAATATAAGCAAATCCCCAACCGTTTTATTACACAGACGGTTGGGGATTTGCTTTTTAAAACGATTTTAGGCAGAATTTCTACGCGCATGAAAGGTCCCCTCTGCCGTATGAAATCTTTCACTAAGATCAGAATGACAAATCTTTGCAGTCTTGTAGGGGTCGGCGTCCGCGACGACCCGAGCATAGTAAAAAAATCTGCACAAAGTAAACGGCAACACACAATCACATAGGGGCGATTCACGAATCGCCCGCAAACGGACAGCCACAAGGGCTGTCCCTACGGTGTGCAAAATAGCTACCAAACCCGTAGGGGCGTGCACCCGGCGTCCGCAAAAATTCGATGGAATCCCACGGAACAACACAGAGGTTGGTCCCTACACGTGTATCAAATTCATCCTCTGTTGTGTGAGATTCTTCAATGCGCTCAGAATGACAATTTCGGGTAAACTCCATATGCGCGAACTGCGTTTTTCCACACATACGGATAAAACCAAGTCCGCATTGACACAAAAAAAGACCGTTCCGAAAACGAACGGTCTTCTTGCACGGAATCGGCGTTCGATATGTGCGATGCATATGCGGGGAACACGGGTGTTGTCAAGCTGGCGTGTATCGATAATACCGCCGTATCCGCAGGAAAAATTGCTGTTTTGACCTTCGAGGTCATCGCGCCCGCGGCATGTCTGACGGATTTGACGGTTGCAATCGAAGAAGCCTATGACGGCAGTGACAAAGCCGTTTCCCTTGCGGGCGGCACATGGAATTTATCCGTTGTGAAAACTTTGCTCGGCGATGTCAACGGCGACGGCAAAATCACTGCGATTGACGCGCGCTGGGCATTGCAGGCGGCGTCAGGCGCACGCACGCTGACCGAGGAACAGAAAGCCGCCGCAGATGTGAACGGTGACGGCAAAATTACCGCGATAGACGCACGTTGGATTCTCCAAGCCGCTTCAGGCTCAAGGGTTTGGTAAACGGTATGATTTTTTATGTACGGGTCTATATGTCCGATATGGAGCATTGCTGGAGATTTCGGTGCGGGAAGCTTTTCTAATATATTTTCAATGTTAATCCATCTTTAAAAATAATTGCCTTTTGTCAGAGTATATGTTATAATAACCTCACGAAACACTTGCAAAATCAAAGAAACATTGTATCACGTCTGCCGCGCACTTATATGCTTCGCAGATGAGGTATAATACATGCAGATCAGTCTGTTTTGGAGGGGAAAAGGTGGACGTCGGCTCAGACAGTGAGGCGAATTCAATTTCAGATTTAACCGTATTTAAGCATGGTTATGTGCAAAACTGCACATAGCTATGCTTTTTGTTCTGTTTTTTAATAAGTAGAAAACTAACCGTATATAGACTACGATGCGGTAAGAAAAAATAGATTATATATTTATAGAAGTATAAGAGGTAAAACATGAAAAGCGAAACCATTTCTATTATAGTTGTTGTTGCAGGAATTATAATGTCAGCTTATTTTTCGGCAACAGAAACAGCGTTCTCATCATTAAACAGGATTCGGATAAAAAATATGGCGGAAAAGGGAAACAAAAAAGCCAAATTAGTTCTGCGGTTATCTGAAAATTACGACAGTCTGTTGTCAACGATTCTCATTGGCAATAACATTGTAAACATCGCAAGTGCATCTTTAGCGACGGTGCTGTTTGTAAAATGGTTGGGAAATGATATGGGTCCGAGTATATCCACAGCTGTAACGACAATCGTTGTTTTGATTTTTGGAGAAGTGACGCCCAAAAGCATTGCAAAAGAGACACCGGAAAAGTACGCTATGTTTTCCGCACCGTTCTTAAATATACTTATGGTACTGCTTACGCCGTTTAACTTTCTTTTTCGGCAGTGGAAAAAATTATTGTCTAAGATGATTAAGTCGGCAGATGAAAGCGGTATTACCGAAGAAGAACTGTTGTCTATTGTAGAAGAAGCAAAGGCGGACGGCGGTATCGACGAGCAGGAAAACATGCTTATCCGAAGTGCGCTTGAATTTACGGAACAGGAAGCGGTGGATATATTAACACCGCGAGTGGATATTGCCGCTGTTTCCACAGAAACAACAAAAGAAGAAATTGCTGCGGTTTTTGCCGACACAGCTTACTCAAGAATTCCCGTATTTGAAGGTACAATAGACCATATTGTCGGGATAATCTATCAAAAAGATTTTTACAATTACGTATATCATTCCGATAAATCGATATCTGCAATTATCAGACCGACATTATTTGTTCCGCAAAATAAAAAAATAGGTGTGTTGTTGAAAGAATTACAGCAGAAAAAGATACACATCGCAGTTGTTTTAGATGAATACGGCGGAACTGTGGGCATAATTACGCTGGAAGATATTTTGGAAGAGCTTGTAGGCGAAATTTGGGACGAATATGATGAAGTCAGTGCAGAAATTGAACGGAAATCGGATACGGAATTTTTAGTTGCAGGCAGTGCAAATATTGAAAAGGTATTTGAGGCTTTAAATATTGAGGTCACTGACGAAGAGGCACCGTCGGGAATAGTAAACGGGTGGATTATGCATGCATTAGGGCGAGTACCGGAAAAAGAGGATTCTTTTTCGTATAAGGAATATCAGATAACGGTATTGAAAATGAATGAAAAACGGGTAGAGGAAGTTTTATTTGTTAAAAAAAATCACTGCCGTTGACACACATAGGATTCTCCAAGCCGCTTCAGGCTCAAGAGTGCAGTAAAAACAGCCGTAAAAATGATTAACCCGCCCGATATACAGAAATCCATCTGTATATCGGGCGGGTTTGGTATAGTAGACAGAATTAAAAAGGGGAGCGGCAAGGGGTCATAAAATCTGCGGTAAAATAAGCGTCCGCGCTTATTTTACCACGAAGATTGCCTTGTTGCCCGACCAAAAATCAGTTTCGTATTCCACTTCAATGCTTTGTGCATCTTTCGGAACTTCAAAATACACATTGCCGCTTGTTTTTCTGCCTGCGGAAAGTGTTGCAGAAAGTCCGTCATCTACAGCATAGTACGCTTCAGCCGCGGCATCGTCTGCATAGCATTCAAAATCAAAATAAGAGATATGCCGATCTGTACTGCCGACATTTTCAACCGAAAAGCTCAAGCAAACAATTTTGTTGCCGCTTTTCGGCGCGGAATATTGGCTGTAGCCTGTGTAATCCTTACAGTCGGTATAGGTGATTTTCAAGGATTCGGTGGTCAGTGTGTCGCCGACATTGGCGGTCAGCTTTTGCTCGCTTTGTGCGGCGGCTGTTGTGCATATTGAAAATATGTTTGCAGAAAGGTGTGTAAATAGGTTTCTTTTCGGAAAAATAAATAAAAAAGCGCGCCGATGCACAGTGCACCACCCGTGTGCCACAGGCAAATTATACTGCGGCGGGATTTCAAGGCAAATACGGATTCGGTTTAAACAAAAGCACAAAAAAGTCTATAATCGTGCCGATACCGAACAGCCCGCAAGTGAACAGGTATAATATGCCCATGCCGATTTTTCCTTCATAGAATTTGTGTGCACCGAATACGCCGAGAAAAAAGCAGAGTGCGACAGCCACCCATTTGTTTTTCATTTTGCCTGCAACCGCGGCGTTGACTTGATTGACGTTGCTGTTCACATTGTTATTGTCGTTGTGAATAATAACCTGCGGCGCGGCAGACTGCTGTTTGTCTTCTACCATTCTGCCGCACAAGGTGCAAAGCACGGCGTCTTTCGGGATTTTTTGACCGCAGTGCTGACAGAATTTTGTGTCTGTCGGTGCGGCTGTCGGATTTGGTTGATTTTCCATGATTTCTCCTCCTGTTTTTTGTATGCCTTTTGATACTGCGGTGCGTGTCGGTTTGGTGTAACGGAATTTGTCGGATGACCGCCGTACTCTGAAAGTGCATACGTATATGATATATAAAAAATAACACATATGTATTATTTTGTCAACATATGTATTCAAAAAGTCGGAAAAAGTCACATACACTATTCTTGAGGTGATTTTATGTTTATTCCGACTTTAGATGCACAGCTGGTTGGCAATGTAATCGCAGATTTCAGAAAGCGCAGAGGCATAACGCAAGAGGTGTTGAGCGGACTTGCGGACATCGGCAGAACACATTTGAGTGCAATTGAACGCGGAGAACGTAAGCCGACTTTAGAGACGCTTTACCGTCTTGCGCTTGCTTTGAATGTAAAAATGAGCGACATCGTTTGTGAAATTGAAGCGCGCATACAATAAGATTGTGCAATTTTACCGCATATGGGAATATAATGCGCAGGGATGAAAATAAGTCCCTGCATCCGAAAATAATTGCTTGACAAGATATTTCCAACGTGTTATAGTATTTCCATACCAATTCGATAGGAAATATACAGACAAAGGAGGCTGTTTCATGACGAGCAGAGATAGAATTCAAATCCGACAGTGCAACTGGCGTAACAGCCGAATGTGTATACTGCTTTCTATATGTTTTTAAAAATCGGTTAAAAATTTTTTATTTTGAAAGAGGTATACAAAATGTCTGATTCTTATAAATTTGAAACTTTACAGCTGCATGTGGGGCAGGAAAGCCCCGACCCCGCGACAGACGCGCGTGCCGTGCCGATTTATCAAACGACTTCCTATGTGTTCCGCGACAGCGCCCATGCGGCGGCGCGGTTCAGTCTTGCGGATGCAGGCAATATTTACGGCAGACTGACCAACTCCACCCAAGAGGTTTTTGAAAAGCGTATTGCCGCTTTAGAAGGCGGTGCGGCGGCGTTGGCGGTGGCGTCGGGTGCGGCGGCAATCACTTACACTGTGCAGGCGTTGGCGCAAAACGGCGACCATATCGTGGCGCAAAAGACCATTTACGGCGGCACATACAATCTTTTGGCGCATACGCTTTCGCAGTTCGGCGTCAAAACTACTTTTGTGGATGTGCACAATTTGGAAGAGGTTGAAGCCGCAATTCAGCCGAATACCAAAGCCATCTATATTGAAACACTCGGCAATCCGAATTCCGATATTCCCGATGTGGATGCACTTGCCGCTCTGGCACACCGATACGGTTTGCCGCTGGTGGTGGACAATACCTTCGGTACGCCCTATCTGTTCCGTCCGATTGAACACGGTGCGGACATTGTGGTACACTCCGCAACAAAATTCATCGGCGGGCACGGTACAACGCTCGGCGGTGTGATTGTGGAAGCGGGCAAATTCGATTGGAAAGCATCGGGCAAATACGCGCCGATTGCAGACCCGAATCCGAGCTATCACGGTGTATCCTTTGCCGATGCGGCAGGGGCGGCGGCATTTGTCACATACATCCGCGCGATTTTACTGCGTGACACAGGTGCGACACTTTCTCCGTTTGCGGCATTCTTATTGCTGCAAGGTACGGAAACCCTCTCCCTGCGTTTAGAGCGTCATGCAGAAAATACAAAAAAAGTTGTGGAATACCTTGCCAAACATCCGTTGGTTGAAACGGTGAACCATCCGTCATTGCCCGACCACCCCGACCACGCGCTGTATGAGAAATATTTCCCGAACGGCGGCGCCTCTATTTTTACTTTTGAAATTAAAGGCGGGCAAAAAGAGGCGCATAAATTTATTGACAGCTTAAAAATCTTTTCATTGCTTGCGAATGTAGCGGACGTGAAAAGCTTGGTGATTCACCCCGCGACCACCACGCACAGCCAGCTAAACGAAGCGGAGCTTGCCGAGCAGAATATTAAGCCGAACACGATTCGGCTGTCTATCGGCACAGAGCATATTGATGATATTTTAGCGGATTTTGAGCAGGCATTCCGTACGGCGGCAGAATAAGCCGTGCGCAAAGTATTTGAATAAGGAGCAGAGCGAAAATGGCGAATATTTATAAATCCCTGACAGATTTGATTGGCGGTACGCCGCTTTTAGAGCTGACCAATTACGAAAAGGAAAACGATTTACAGGCTAAGGTGCTTGCGAAGTTAGAGTATTTTAATCCCGCAGGCAGTGTGAAAGACCGTGTTGCCAAGGCGATTATTGACGAAGCGGAAAAAAGCGGAAAATTAAAGCCGAACAGCACGATTATTGAGCCGACTTCGGGCAATACAGGCATCGGTCTTTGCGCGGTGGCGGCTATCCGCGGGTATAAAATCATTATCACCATGCCCGAAACGATGAGCGTAGAACGCCGAAAGCTGATGAAAGCGTACGGTGCGGAATTGGTATTGACCGACGGCGCAAAGGGCATGGCGGGCGCGATTGCGAAGGCGAATGAACTCGCCGAAGAAATCGAAAACAGCTTTATTGCGGGGCAGTTTGTCAACCCTGCGAATCCCAAGGCGCACTACGAGACAACAGGACCTGAAATTTACCGTGATACCGATGGCAAGGTCGATATTTTTGTCGCAGGCGTCGGCACGGGCGGTACGCTTTCGGGCACGGGCAAATATTTGAAGGAACAGGATCCCGATATCAAGGTCGTTGCAGTTGAGCCCGAAACCTCTCCCATGCTGTCGCAGGGCAAGAGCGGCGCGCATAAAATTCAGGGCATCGGCGCAGGCTTCGTACCTGAAACCTTGGATACAGAGATTTACGATGAAATCATCACCGTTCCGAATGACGAGGCATTCCGTTACAGCCGTGCGGTGACACATTCCGACGGATTGCTGGTCGGTATTTCTTCGGGCGCGGCGATTTATGCGGCAACCGAGCTTGCCCGCCGTCCCGAAAACGCAGGCAAAACGATTGTTGCGATTTTGCCCGATACAGGCGAACGTTATCTTTCAACCCCGTTATTTGAAGAATAAAAAGAATGCATCGGCAGAAATCATCTCTGCCGATGCGTCTTTTTTATGGAATGGATATGTACCCCTCAAAATCGCTGGGTGCATAAAATTTTAAAATATAATTTCTGGAACTATCAATAGATACTGACCATTTCTTATATTCTCCTGCTGGGATTTTTTCAGTAGAAACTGAAAAGTCAACGCCGGTTTGTTGTTTTAACAGTTTTACAGTTAATTCTTTTGTGGCGTGTTGATTTTCAACATATATTTCAACCTTTGAAGCACCTGTAAAATAATAGTTTGAATATAAATCACTTTGATTGGCATAACCGGAAAACCAATAGACTCCATCATTAGCGAGATTCCAACATTCTCCCGGTTTGTTTTGTGAATATGGTTCAGCAGTCGAATTGGGCGGCGTTGCAGCTGTTACTTGTAATGGGTTGGTAACGAGTACAGAAACCAACAGCAAAATTGCGAAAAAGGTTGTAAATTTACGAGACATTTTTTGTTTCATATTGTATACACTCCTCGTTTTATATATCGTAAATATACCATATCCGAGTAAAATCCCAATCATATTTAAGAATACATCATCGATATCTGCGACTCTGCCGCAAAAATATTGCAGAAACTCTATACCGAGAATGCCGATAAGCATGTAGGAAAAAACATATTTTATTTGGCTTCGTTTTGGAAAAGCTAACGGAAACAGAAATCCAATCGGAATAAACAGCAAAAGATTTCCAAGTATATTTAAGAGAGAAACCGATGTCCAGCCCACAGTATGTCGGTTTGCCCAAAATAAACGAAGGGTTTTAAACGGTATAAAGTTCGGGGCGGTTCGCGGCGGATAATATGTATCTATATAAAATTTTCCGCTATCAGTTATTCCCATGTGTATTCTCGGAAAAACTGTTTGTGATAGAATGCCGATTACAAAAATCCAAAATAACAGCAGCCATAACTCGTGTCGGAGCTGTACTTTTCTGTTTTTTCTTTTGATGAATATCAGGCGGCATGGTATATAAATGGTAACTGCGATTGCCATGTGGATGACATATCTGCTGATATAACCTGTAATCAAGAAATTTTACCCTCCTGCTAATTGTGCATTGGAATCACTTCCTGTACTGTCTCTTATACACATCTCCGAGCCCACGAGACCGATCAGTATCTC
>UQFM01000010.1 GCA_900540295.1 uncultured Oscillospiraceae bacterium | reverse complement strand
TAATCTTTGTCTTTATTTTTTACCTAAATTGGGTCATATCTATTTACAACGCAGAGTAAATATTTCAGCGTTTTGAAAAAAAGACTTGCTTTTTTGTCGCCGATGTGATAAAATCCGTAGTGCTGTTATATAAGGATTCCGAAAGAGGTGAGTGACAATGAAAGAGGGACTTCATCCCGATTACAAAACCACGACCGTGAAATGCGCTTGCGGCGCTGAATTTGAAACACGTTCCACCAAGGAAAATCTTCGTGTGGATATTTGCTCCAACTGCCATCCGTTCTTTACAGGTAAGCAGAAATTGGTAGATACCGGCGGGCGTGTGGATCGCTTCAACAAGAGATTCAACATCAACGCAAAATAATTGCAAAGCGAAAAGCGGTGCGTGGCACCGCTTTTTTGTTGAATGGGAGAGACGGCTGTATGTCTGCCGAGCTTGCATATAAAACCGTAAAACAAAGTGCATCCGACGAATTTACCGAAAAGCGTTCCCGCTTTATCGGTTACGTTTGCCCTGTGAAAACGCAGGCGGAAGCAACGGCTTTTATTGCTGAAATTCAAAAAAAACACTGGGACGCAAAGCACAATGTATATGCCTATATTCTGCGCGAGGGCGGTATTAAGCGCTACAGTGACGACGGCGAGCCGCAAGGCACGGCCGGCGTGCCTGTTTTGGACGTTCTTGAAAAATCAGGCGTTTGCGATGCGGTCGTGGTTGTGACCCGTTACTTCGGCGGAATCCTTTTGGGCGGTGGCGGCTTGGTGCGCGCCTATTCCCATGCCGCGCATTTGGCGCTGGAGGCAGGCAAAATCATAACCATGGGACTTTGCGCGATTCTCAAAATCCGTGCGGATTACGCATTTCATGCGAAGCTTTTGAATTTTATTGAGGGTACGGATGCGATTGTATTACATACAGAATTTTCCGACTGTGTTACGCTTACACTCAGTATAGCCGTTGAAAAAGCCGATGCATTTTGCGACGCGGTATTCGATTTTTCGGGCGGGAAAGTAACCCCTCAAAAAATTCGTGAAAAATTTGCCGAAAAATAAAGGGATTTTTTAATTTTAAGCGTATATAAAAATAAGGCGGTGAAAAAATGGAGCTTTCGGTTCGGGATACGACCATGTATATTGAAAATGAAACACTTTCGGAAAACGCCTGCCGTTCTGCGGATTCCCGCGGTCGGGCGCGCGCGGAAGAACCGTGTCCGATTCGCACGCCGTTTCAGCGTGACCGAGACCGCATTTTGCACTGTAACGCGTTTCGCCGTCTGAAGCACAAAACACAGGTATTTCTGTCGCCCGAGGGCGACCATTACCGTACACGTTTAACCCACACCTTAGAAGTTTCGCAAATCGCGCGGACGATTGCACGCGCCCTGCGGCTCAATGAGGATTTGACCGAAGCTATTGCTTTGGGGCATGACCTCGGGCACACGCCGTTCGGGCATGCGGGCGAACGTGCTCTTAACGAGGTGTTTGAAGGCGGCTTCCGTCATTATGAGCAAAGCCTGCGTGTGGTCGATAAACTCGAAAAAAACGGACAGGGTCTGAATCTTACATATGAGGTTCGCGACGGTATTCGCTGCCATACCACGGGGAAGGACGCCGATACCTTAGAGGGGCGCATTGTAAAGCTGGCGGATAAAATCGCCTATCTCAATCACGATATTGACGATGCAATCCGCGCAGGTGTGATGACGGAATCGGATATTCCTCTGGATGTCCGCGAAACCTTGGGGGATTCCAAATCCAAGCGAATCAATACCTTGGTGCTTTCCGCCATCGCAAACAGCGGTACGGATATTGCACTCGCCTTAGACGTCGGGCAGGCATTTTCGCAGTTGAATAAATTTATGTTTAAGAGCGTGTATACCAATCCCGTTTGCAAAGGGGAGGAAACCAAAGCGGAATCGCTGATCAAAAGCCTGTATTTTTATTATGCCGAGCATCCGAATGAACTGCCGTCCTCTTTTTGGCAGACTTCCATTTCCGAAGGTGCGGCCCGTGCGGCGTGCGATTATGTCGCCAGCATGTCCGACAGCTATGTCTTAAGTGTCTATCATCAGATATTCATTCCGAAAGCATGGCTTGAAAAAGGTCTTTATTAAAATATTACATTGGATTTTAAACAGAAAACGGGGTGACACAGATGGCGGCATTCAATGAAGATTTTCTTTCGGAACTGCGTACCCGTGCAGATATTGAATCCACAGTCTCCGCTTATGTGTCGCTCAAACGCCGCGGGCGGATTTTAACGGGTTTGTGTCCGTTTCACAACGAAAAAACGCCGTCCTTTACGGTTTATCCCGAAACGCAGTCGTATTATTGCTTCGGCTGCGGAAGCGGCGGCGACGCCATTACCTTTATAAAGAATATCGAAAATTTAGACTACACGGAAGCGGTACGCTATTTGGCGGAACGCGTCGGCATGTCCATGCCGACGGAACGGTTGAATTCCGACCTTTACGAAAAACGCCGCCGTATGTTTGAGGCAAACCGTTTGGCGGCGCGCTTCTTCCATGCCGCACTGTATTCTCCCGAAGGGGAAGCGGGCTTGCAGTATCTGTATAACCGCGGGCTTACGGACGCGACTATCCGCAAATTCGGTTTAGGCTATGCGCCCGCCGGATGGGACAAGCTGCGGAATTTCATGCGCGGGCACGGCTTTACCGATTTGGAGCTTTACGAGGCAAATCTGCTTCGCATGCGCGATAAAGACGGTAAAAAGTATTATTACGATGCGTTTGTGGACCGCGCCATGTTCCCGGTGCTCGATTTGCGCGGCAATGTACTTGCATTCAGCGGCAGAGCGCTTACGAGCGATGCACAGCGAAAATATGTCAATACCAGCGATACGCTGATTTATAAAAAAGGCGAAAATATTTTTGCCCTGAATTACGCCAAAAAAACTGCGAAGGATTTTTTGATTCTCTGTGAGGGGAATTTGGATGTAATTTCTCTCCATCAGGCAGGCTTTGACAATGCCGTGGCGGGCTTGGGCACCGCGCTTACGGAACGGCAGGTCTCGTTGCTCGCCCGATATACAGGTGCGGTTTATCTTTGCTACGACGCCGATGAAGCAGGGCAGAAGGCGGCGCAAAAAGCTTTGCGTCTCTTTGAAAACACGACGTTGCGGGTCAAGGTGATTCACTTAGAGGGGGGCAAAGACCCCGATGAGATTTTAAAAAATTTCGGCGCAGGGCGTTTTAAATCGCTGTTAGAGGGTGCGGCAAACGATGTGGAATACCGTATTCTGCGTGCACGCGACGGGATAGATGTTACAACCGACGACGGAAAAAACCGTTTTCTTGCGGCGGCATGTGCCGTGCTTGCGGAGCTTCGCAGTCCCGTGGAATTGGATATTTACGCCGCACGACTTTCCGAAGAACTCGGCGTTTCGAAGGATGCGATTTTGGCACAGACAAAGGGCATCGCAAAAGCACGGTATCGACAAACAGAAAAGCATATCCTGCGCGACGTACAGGACTTTGAAAAAAAAGCGGAAAAAGTCGTCAACACTGTGAATCCCGAACGCGCCAAGCATAGGCGCGCGGCTAAGGCGGAGGAACTGCTTTGTGCATCTTTAATGCATAATCCGGAGTTTTTCAGTCAAATTAAGGAAGAAATCACTGCGCAGGATTTTGTAACCGCCTTTAACGCGCGTGTGTTTGCGGAGCTTGTCGTACAGCTTTCCGACATCGGGCAATTTTCCCTGTCTGCACTGTCGGGTTTCTCGTCGGAAGAAATCGGCGCCGTCGCACGGATGCAAACGCTGATTCCTCGGCTTGCCAATACACTCGCGGAATGCCGTGACTGTATAAAAGTGATTGCGGAAGAAAAAGCGAAAACGGTGAAGGGTGCGCCGTCAGAGCTTTCCGACGAAGAGTTTTTAAAGCTGTTTCAAAACTAATCTGTAGTTTAGAATACATATATGTGAAGGAGAAAGTATGGATACTTCAGAGAGAAAAACATCTGTTTCTTCCCTGTTGGAACGGGGCAAGGTAACAGGGAAGCTGACCACGCAGGAAATCGATGCCGTTATCTTGGAAATGGATTTCGACATGGACGAGCTGGACAAGCTGTATGAAACCATTGAGGCGCAGAACATCGAAATCATCGACGACATGAACGATTCCATGCTCGAAGAATTGAATTTCGATTCGGAACTGCCGAAAGGGCAGGAGGCTGCCGCCGCGGCGGCGGACAACCGCAATGTGGCTATGGATGACCCTGTCAAGGTTTATCTGAAAGAAATCGGACGCGTGCCGCTACTTACGCCCGAAGAGGAAATTGAATTGGCAATCCGCATCGGGGACAACGACCAGCAGGCGAAACAGCGTTTGGCAGAAGCCAATCTGCGCTTGGTCGTCAGCATCGCAAAACGCTATGTCGGGCGCGGCATGCAGTTTTTGGATTTGATTCAAGAGGGCAATTTGGGTCTGATTAAAGCGGTCGATAAATTCGATTATACCAAGGGCTTTAAATTTTCAACCTATGCAACATGGTGGATTCGGCAGGCAATTACCCGTGCGATTGCCGATCAGGCGCGCACCATCCGTATTCCCGTGCATATGGTGGAAACCATTAACAAAGTCAAAAAGACCAACAGCCAGCTGCTTCACAAAAACGGACGCGATCCGACGGCGGAGGAAATTGCCGCGGAACTCGATATGTCCGTGGAAAAGGTTCGGGAAATTCTGCGCGTGTCGCAGGAGCCCGTATCCTTGGAAACCCCCATCGGTGAGGAGGAGGACAGCCACCTCGGCGATTTCATTCCCGATGACGATGCTTTAGCCCCCGCCGATGCGGCTTCGATGCTGCTTTTAAAAGAACAGCTCAATGAGGTGCTCAAAACCTTAACCATGCGAGAGGCAAAGGTGCTTGCTCTGCGTTTCGGTTTAGAGGACGGTCATCCGCGTACTTTGGAAGAGGTCGGCAGTGAATTCGGCGTCACCCGAGAGCGCATCCGTCAAATTGAGGCGAAAGCGCTCCGTAAGCTTCGTCACCCCAGCCGCAGTAAAAAGTTAAAAGACTTTTTAGATTGAGTATTTCAGATGTATTTTTGTATCGGGCAGTCAAAATCGGCTGTCCGATTTTTCTGTTTTAAGAAATTCGGCAAACTTCCTAATTTTTAAATTGCTTTTTTGTGCAAATCATATGTTGACAGACGTAAAATGCACAATATATGGGCTGAAAATAAAAAAATATCAAAAAATATTCCATATATTGTATTTTGCCTATTGCAAATCTCCACAAGATGTAGTAGAATAGTCAAGCATTGCAACAAGATATTACATACTATAACGGAGAATCGGCTATGAAAATTATCAAAAGAAACGGCTCGGAGGAAACCTTTGAGCGTGAAAAAATCAAGAACGCGATTGCAAAAGCCAACAACGAAACCGAGGGCGCCAAGGAACTGACGGACCGTCAGATTGATTATATTTCCTTAGTGATTGAGGACTATATCAACGACATCGGACGTGCCCTAACGGTGGAAGAGGTGCAGGAGCTTGTCGAAACGCACATCATTTTGCAAGGCGCACCCGAAACGGCGAAACGGTACATCCGTTACCGCTTTACCCGTAATTTGGCGCGTGTTGCCAATACAACCGACAACCAAATTCTCTCGTTGATTGAATGCAACAACGAAGAAGTCAAGCAGGAAAACTCCAATAAAAATCCGACTGTAAACTCCGTTCAGCGCGATTATATGGCAGGAGAAGTCTCTAAAGACCTGACGAAACGCATTTTGCTGCCCGAAGATATTGTCAAGGCGCACGAGGAAGGCATTATTCACTTCCATGACGCCGACTATTTCGCACAGCATATGCACAACTGCGATTTGGTGAATTTGGAGGATATGCTCCAAAACGGTACGGTCATTTCCGATACAATGATTGAAAAGCCGCACTCTTTCTCTACCGCATGCAATATTGCGACACAGATTATCGCGCAGGTGGCTTCCAACCAATACGGCGGGCAGTCCATATCGCTTGCGCATTTGGCGCCGTTTGTGCAGATTTCCCGTGAGAAAATCCGCCGTCAGCTGTCCGATGAAATGCAGAAGTTCGGCATTGAAGCAACTGCGGAGCAGTTGAATAATCTTGTTGAAAAGCGTGTGCGCGAAGAAATTCAGCGCGGTGTGCAGACCATACAGTATCAGGTTGTAACGCTTCTCACGACCAACGGGCAGGCGCCGTTTGTCACCGTCTTTATGTATCTCAACGAGGCGAAAAACGAGCAGGAAAAGAAAGACCTTGCCATTATCATTGAAGAAGTGCTCAATCAGCGCATCATCGGCACGAAAAACGAGGCGGGCGTGTGGGTAACCCCCGCATTCCCGAAGCTGATTTACGTTTTGGAAGAGGACAATATTCACGAGGATTCCGAGTATTGGTACTTAACCGAGCTTGCGGCAAAATGCACCGCAAAACGTATGGTGCCCGACTATATTTCCGAAAAAATTATGCTGGAGCTGAAAATCGACGACAACGGCGACGGAAACTGCTACACCTGCATGGGTTGCCGCAGTTTCTTGACCCCGTGGGTTGATGAAAACGGCAAGGCAAAATACTACGGACGCTTTAACCAGGGCGTTGTTACCATTAATTTGGTCGACGTCGCGTGTACCGCGTGCCGTGAGAAAAAGAACGAAAGCAAATTCTGGGAAATCCTCGAAGAACGCTTGGAGCTTTGCCACAGAGCGCTACAGTGCAGACACGAGCGCTTAGAGGGTACGCTTTCCGACGCCGCGCCGATTTTGTGGCAGTACGGTGCATTGGCAAGACTGAAAAAAGGCGAAACGATTGACAAGCTGTTGCACGGCGGCTATTCCACAATTTCTCTCGGCTATGCAGGCCTTTGGGAATGCGTCTATGAGGTCACGGGCAAGCGCCTGACCGACCCCGAGGGCGAAGCCTTCGGTCTGCGCGTGATGCAGGCGCTCAACGATGCGTGCTTAAAATGGCGCAATGCGGAGAATATCCACTATTCTCTGTACGGTACGCCGCTGGAATCCACAACCTATAAGTTTGCAAAATGCCTGCAAAAGCGTTTCGGTGTGATTCCCGGGGTCACCGACCGCAACTATATCACCAATTCCTATCACATCCATGTGACCGAGGAAATTGACGCGTTTGAAAAATTAGAGCGCGAAGCAAAATTCCAGGCATTGTCTCCCGGCGGTGCGATTTCCTATGTCGAAGTGCCGAATATGCAGCAGAATATTCCCGCTGTTTTAGAGGTCGTGAAATTTATTTACGACAATATTATGTATGCCGAATTGAATACCAAGAGTGACTATTGCCAGGTGTGCGGTTTTGACGGTGAAATTCAAATCGTTGAAGAGGACGGCAAATTGGTTTGGGTTTGCCCGAATTGCGGCAATAAGGACCAAGATAAAATGAACGTCGCAAGACGCACCTGCGGGTATATCGGTTCGCAGTTCTGGA
Organism: uncultured Oscillospiraceae bacterium; assembly: GCA_900540295.1. Lineage (GTDB taxonomy): Bacteria > Bacillota > Clostridia > Oscillospirales > Acutalibacteraceae > Fimenecus. The sequence continues at coordinate 31,006 of UQFM01000010.1, read as the reverse complement.
ATCAGGGCAGAACGCAGGAAATTAAAGAAAGAGTGTTGCATCTGTAATGCGCTACGGAGCAATTAAAAAACGGGATATCGCCAACGGCATCGGCGTGCGCGTGGTGCTGTTTGTGTCGGGATGTACCCATCATTGCAAAGGTTGCTTTCAGCCCGAAACATGGAGCTTTGACTACGGGCAGGACTATACAAAGGCGACGGAGGATGAAATTATAGAAGCCCTGCGTCCCTCGTTTATTGACGGTTTGACCTTGCTCGGCGGCGAGCCGTTTGAACCGCAGAATCAAGCGGAACTTATAAAGCTTTTGCGGCGGGTGCGTACAGAATTGCCCGAAAAAACCATCTGGGCATTTTCGGGCTATACCTTTGAGGAACTGACAGGGGAGAGCCGTGCGCGGTGCCAAGTAACCGACGAGATGCTCTCTATGGTCGATGTGCTTGTAGACGGCGAATTTGTAGAGGAAAAGCGTAATATTTCCCTGCAATTCCGCGGCAGTGAAAATCAGCGATTGATTGATGTGCCGAGCACCCTCGCGAACGGGCAGATTGTTTGGTGGCAGGTGCACAAATAAAATGCAGGAGGTCTTTTATGGAAAGACGGGACAAAATCAATTATTATTTGGATTTGGCAGAAATCGTTTCGCAAAGAAGCACCTGCCTGCGGCGGCATTACGGCGCGGTCATCGTGCAGAATGACGAGGTTATTTCCACAGGTTATGTCGGCGCGCCCCGCGGACGGAAAAACTGCACCGATTTGCACTACTGTGTACGTCAAAAACTGGAAGTCCCGCGCGGCGAACGGTATGAGCTTTGCCGCAGTGTGCACGCCGAAGCGAATGCGATTATCAGCTCTTCGCGCAATAAAATGCTCGGCAGTACCCTTTATTTGGTCGGTATCGAATGCGATACAGGCGAATATGTAAAAAATGCCAGCAGTTGCTCGATGTGCAAGCGCCAAATCATCAACGCTGGGATCAAACATGTGATTATTCGCGATACCAAAGACGATTACCGTATCATTCATGTCCAAAAATGGATTGAGGACGACGAATCCTTAGAAGGTACAAAAGGATATTAAACTGTATTCCTAAATAAAAACAGAAAAAGCATCGGAGAAGTCAAGTTCTTCCGATGCTTTTTGCATTCTTATATGTTTTTGTATGTTACAGTATGACCGCCTGCGGTGCGCCGCCCGCTTCGCGGGATTTATCGGCGAGATATACGCACAAATGTCCCGCAACAGAATCAAAAATTGAGGTACAGGCAAGGCTCGGCGTTTCCCCGCGCAGGAATTTTACAAAATCCTCAGCAAGCTTTTCATCGCCGCCGCCGTGTCCGCCGTAGGCGCCGACCATATCGCCCGTTACGCGTAAATCGACCTCTTCCACGGTTTTTTCATCCGTTTTTGTGGGGTGGATTTTGGAAACCACAAATTTAGACTCCTCAAAATCGCCGTAAATTTCGCCTTTTGTGCCGATAATGTGGATATGCCGCATAGAGCGGGAAGAACCGCCAACCATATTGTGCGTACCCGTAGCGCCGTTTGCAAAATTGATTAATACCGATTGGTGGTCAACCACATTGTTGTTGCATTTGTAAATACATTTGCCGTAGTTGCTGTCACCCTTTAACAGGTTGATTCTGTCCGCGTCAGTCGGATTTTCAATGCCCTCTAACTTATCCCAAATATAGAATGCCCAGCGTTCGGGTTGGTCAAGATACAGCCGTTTTGCGGAATAACGGCAGGAATCCACAAGCGGGCAGTCCACAAGACAGCGCGTACCCGCCTCTTTCGGCGCGTTTTCAGGCTTAAACTGAAATTTATTGCCGAAGCTTGCAACAGAAACGGGCTTTGTTTCTGCCATCATCCACATCATCATATCGATATCGTGACAGCATTTTGCCAATAGCATCGAGGTGTGGCATTCATCGGAGTTCGCCCATTTTCCGCGCACATAAGAAGTAGAAAGATGGTGATAGCTGACATGCTCATTGGTTTGGATGTTGATAATATCGCCGATTTCACCGCGTGCCACACGCTCTTTAATAGAAAGATAAAACGGCGTATAGCGAAGCACATGGCAAATCATAACCTTATTGCCGTTTTCACGTACACAGTTTACCAATTCGCGCATTTCCTGTTCATTTGTGGCAAACGGTTTTTCCAAAAGCATATCGTAGCCCATTTTCAAAAGGGGAAGCGAGGTTTCCAAATGCTGTTGGTCCATTGTGCCGTTGATAACCGCATCCGCAAGCTTCGGTACTTTGGCGAGCGCCTCGGCGCTTTCAAAGCAGTTCTCGGCAGGAAATCCGAACCGCTCCATTGTGCTTTTACGGCGGATGGGGTCGGGGTCCGCGACGCCGATAATCTGCAAAAGCTCCGGGTTTGTAAGCGCCAGTTTGGCATAAATCTGTGCGCGATGTCCTGCGCCGACAATGACGGCGGTTACAGGTCGGTTTTTCATGGTGCATCCTTCTTTGGTGATTGTTTTTTGGCATTATATACCCTGCATGTTCAAAAGGCAAGGAATAAAAGTAAAAAAATCAAAAGATGCAAATTTTTTTGAAAAAATGAAAATTTGGTGTTGATTTTTTAAAAGGAATCCGCTATAATATACAAGCATTAAAAATCCACCTGCCGGTGTGATGGAATTGGCAGACGTGCTGGACTCAAAATCCAGTGGTAGCGATACCGTGCCGGTTCGACCCCGGCCACCGGCACCAAGTTAAAAGCTACATTTTGAGAAATCAAAATGTAGCTTTTGTTATGTTTTCAAGCGGAAAGATGTCCTCCATGCTATACTTTTGGCATGGAGGAATTTTTATGATACCAAAAACGATTCTTTTCTCTTACAAACAAGAAAAATTGCGGGTTGTAGCTTACTGCCGAGTCAGCACAAATCATCCCGAACAGTTGGGAAGCCTTGAAACACAGAAATCTCACTTTGAAACAATAATTCGGGAGAATCCAAACTGGCAGTTTGTAAAAATTTATTCCGATGTCGGCTCTGCTCTAAGAACCAAAAACAGACCAGGTTATCATCAGATGATCCTAGATGGAAAGAAGGGTCTGTTCGATTTCGTTTTAGTAAAATCATTAAGTCGGTTCGGACGTGATACCGTCGAAACATTAACACAGATAAGGAAGTGGAAACAAATGAATATTGGTTTGTATGCAGAAATGGAGGATATTGATACCATGAAAGTGAATGACAGTGCACTTAGCATTTTTCTTGCTATGGCTCAGGAAGAAAGTTGTAGCAAAAGCGAGAACATCAAATTTGGCATTCGAGCACGCATGCGCAGTGGGAAAACAATTCTCAATCACAGTCAATTTTTGGGTTATACCAAAGGACCGGATGGGGTGCTGGTGGTAGTCCCTGAAGAAGCCGAGATCGTACGCAAAATTTTTGATTTGTATTTACAGGGGAATGGTGTACGGAAAATCAAGCGATATCTGGAGGAGCATGGGATAAAGACAGCAACAGGTAAAGGGATTTGGAGTACATCGACCATTGACCGTATGCTCAGCAACGAAAAATACATCGGCAAGGTGTTGATGCAGAAAACCTGTACGCCAGATTTTTTAACTGGGAAACAGAAAAAGAATGACGGTGCATTAAGTATGTTTCTGGTAGAAAATGCTCATGAAGCGATTATTGACAAGGAGACTTTTATGAAGGTGCAGCAAAGAAAAAGCAAAACTAATTAACGTCCATAGAAAAGAAGGTATTCTATTTTTTGAAAAGTTCACTAATATATTTTTTCGCCATAAGCGAAAAAATATATTGACAAAAACAAGATTATACGCTATGATATTCTTACAGCGAAAAGTAGAGACAGACGTCCTACTGGTCTTCTCCCCTAATTTGGAGTGCGTAAGCACTCGCGGAACATCTTAAAGGTGTTCTATCCCACGGGGGCGGCACATGGCTTGACCGTCCGATGCGTCGTCACCCGGCATGGCCCAAGCCGGGAGCTTGGGCCATGCCCAAAGGAATTAGATGGGTTGTCCTGTATGCACCAACTCTTTCCCGGGAGGGAGCCACATCAAACTATACTTCGTGGTTCTCGAAGGAGTAATGTATGCATAAGCATAAGAAATCGCTGTTCATGCAGGACAGTCCCGACAACTCGTCGATCCCCCGGACTTCTCACCGTTTCAAGTTCAAGCGTAAATGGCGCAAAATCGTATTCCGGTTGGTGTTTAGGGCGCTTGAAGTGCTGCTGGTGGTTTTACAAATCATCCAGTGCTTTTGTGAGATGTTCAAGAAGTAAGACGAGGTGGTGCAGCAAACGGGAAGCCCATCTAATTTTTGTTTATTAGGCCAAGCGGCTTGTATTATAAATCGAATCCAAATAGCTGGGAGGTGGCGAACATGATTGGAGATGTGTTGAAGCGTACACGCATCATTTATGGATATAAGGCCAGTGAAATGAGTTCGGAACTTGGCATCTCTGCGAGCTACCTTTCGGAAATTGAAAACAACAAAAAGCAACCTTCTTTAGAACTATTGCAAAAGTATGCAGATATTTACGGTATCCGGTTGTCCTCTTTGATATTACTTTCTGAAAATATGGATGAAGCAGCAAAATCCGGCAAAGGAACTGTCTTTGTTAGAAACATGATGGCACACCTGATACAAAGTATGTCTGCGGCAGCGGGTGATCCAGATGAAGAATAAAGTGCCTCTCAAAAAATATGATATAACCCAATGCGCTCTTTATAAATGTCGGACGAAAAAACGTCTTGAGCATCTTCTTTGTCTTGAACCCGGTGGTCTTAAAATGATTGATAATATCATAGGGTATCACAAATTTGAAATAGACAAAAAGCATTCTAACGAAAAAAGGGAAATAACTGCCCCGGACAAAACACTTAAAGCTATCCAGCGGAGAATCCTTTACTTGCTTCATCGGGTCATTCGACCTGATTGGCTTATTTCTGGTGAAAAGCAGAAGTGTTATATAGACAATGGAAGGGCGCATTTGGATGGGAAATATGTTCTGACTATTGATATTAAGAAGTTCTATGATAACTGTACCCGAGAACCTGTGTACCAATTTTTCGTGCAGAAACTAAAAACTTCTCCTGATGTGGCTAAGAAACTAACGGACATCATAACATACAATGGCGGTATTCCAACCGGATGTCCAACAAGTCAGATTATGGCCTTCTATGCCTATTCTGATATGTTTTTGGAAATTTCTGATTTGGCAAAACAATGCAGTTGCAAATTCACTTTGTATGTAGATGATATGACTTTTTCCAGTAAGGAACCTTTTTCACCTGAGCAGTTGCGTCAAAGGATTGACCGTGTACTGAGAAAGTACGGGCACAAGCCTAAATACCCCAAGGTAAAGTATTATGGTCCTTCTGATTATAAACCTATTACAGGAACTATCGTAACGCCTAAACAGTCTCTCGCTGTGCCTAATGGGCTTCAAAAAACAATATACAATGCGTTCCAAGAAATAAAGTCTTTTATTGGTACTGAAACTTGTTCAGAGGAAACTACCAAGCAAATACTCTCTCTCAAAGGTCAAATACAGGCGGCTCGTAATATTGAACAAGAAAAGTTTCCAGAAATTTTGCGGCTGACAAATCAAATTGGAATTCCTAACATGGAAATTCTACAAAAACAGAAATCTGTATTTTATGATTCTCGCCAAAAAATTAAGATTAGTCAAAAAGCTATTCTAAAATAAAATTATAGCGAATTCTCATTTTCAGTGGGTATCTTTTTTGGGTTCAGGATTTAACGGTCTAATTTTTTAGCACACACGCCAATCTTGCTCCCATACGGCATAGCAGTTCGTTTGTTATACTGTCTGCACGTGTCGCTGTTTCGGGGGCGGAGGGCGTGTTTTCTGTATTTGCGCCGATTAATGTTGCGGTATCTCCGACAGCAATGCCTTTCGTGTCCGTAATATCCACCGTAAGCTGGTCCATACAAATTCGCCCGACAATCGGCACACGGTAACCGTGAATTTCCACACTGCCTTTTCCGTTTGAGAGATTGCGCGGCAATCCGTCGCCGTACCCAATCGGCAAAACGGCAAGGCGGCTTTCGCGTGCGGCATAAAAAGCTCTGCCGTAGCCGACAAAAGTGTTCGCGGGAACGGTGCGAATCAGTGCCACGCGGCTTTTCAAAGAGAGTACGGGCTGTAACTGTAATTGCAGTCTTGTTTTGTCGTTCGGACTGCTTAATACGCCGTACAGCGCAATGCCCGCCCGCACATAATCACATTGCAGGTGCGGATAGTTTAACAGTCCGTAACTGCTTTGTATGTGCAGCTTCGGAATCGGGATTCCGTCTGCTTTTAACGCTGAAACTGATTGATAAAACCGTTCAATTTGTGCTTCGGTGAATGTGGTATCGTCGGGCGCAAGACTGTCCGCACAGCATAAATGTGTATACATACCGCAAACCTGTAAATTCGGCATAGAAAATACTGCTTTTACAGCTTCCATAGCGTCAAACGGAATGCCCAATCGGTGCATACCTGTATCCAGCTTGATATGCACGTTTAAAGAAACGCCTGTTTTTTGCAGAGCCTCGGCGTATGCAAAATCAATTACCGTCTGCATTAAATTGTATTTTTGCAGTTCCTTGGCACGGTGCACGGCGGTATAACCCAACACAAGAATTTCGCCGCGAATGCCGTGTCTGCGCAAATCTATTCCCTCGTCCGCTGTGGCAACCGCGAAGCTTTGCACGCCGATTTTTTGAAGTTCTTTTGCTATCAAAATACTGCCGTGTCCGTAAGCGTTGCATTTAACGACTGCCATCAGCCGACAGTTTTGCGGCATAGCATTTTGCAGAATTTCCGCATTGTGCCGCAAGGCTTTTAAATCAAGCTCTATAAAGGCGCGGTCTGTATGAAAATCCGTATCATTCATTTTTATCACACTCTGTAATTTGTATCGGCTGTGCCGTCACGGTACAATCATCGGGTACGCTTACGCGGACGACAGCGCCCGCGCCGATTTTAACCCGATTTCCGATTTGAATATCCCCAATCAGCACTGCACCTGCACCGATGAGTACATTATCTCCGATGACGGGCGCCTTTTTATGTACTTCGCCGACGGTCACATTTTGATAAATACGGCAGTTTGCCCCGATTTTCGCATATCGGGAAATAAAGACGCCGTGCAGTCCGTGGGGCAGGGAAGGGCGGCTTTTAATAACGGCGTCCGCGCCGATATATCCGCCGTGCCGATGCGCACAGCGAAAGCAGAGAAACAGAAGAAGTTTGCGAATAAATTTATTGTGCGCGCTTTGCTGTAAACGGAACAGCCGCCAAAAAAGATGCAGACTGTCGCCTTTGGCAAAAGCGGTCAGTGTGTCTCTGAATTGCATTGCTTTCACCTCACATATGTTTCCATACGGTAATAATAAAGCCGTCGGCGTTATTGCCCGAAATTTGGTAAATGTCCGCATCGGGGACGCAAACGGTTGTGGTATCGCCGCTTGCAGGCGCATAATAGATTTCTGCGGTAATCGAGTCGGTGCGGTTAAAAATCAATCTGCGGTCTGCCCGATACGGTTTGATAAATTCGATATATTCTTCTAAAGTCAGTCCGTTTTCTTCCATAATTTTTGCATGCGGATGCCCGACATACCGAAAGTGCCACGGTTCATGCGCAATGCCCGTAGTTGTTTCTTTTGCCTTTGGATAGCGCAGAATAAAACCGAAATCGGCGGCGTTCTCACGGAATGCACGGCAGATACCGCTGTTTGGGAAAGCGGGGCGGATAAAATCGATTTTTTCCTGCTTTAACCCCACGTCAATCGCCAACCCCGTTTGGTGTTCGCTGTGATTCGGCAGAGCCACATATTTTCTTGTAAAGGTTTTGCCGTTTTCACGGCAGGAATCGCGGTATATTGCCGTTTGTTCTTCCTCGGAGCGATACCCGCTGACGGGCACGACGGAATCGCCCGCGCCGATTTTTTGAAGCAGCATCTGCAAAGCATTTGCGGCGTCCCGATGCATATAGACGGTTGGGGACTGCATCGATACGGGAATCAATACCCTTGTGTCTGTGTCCCGCAGGGGATTCTGCGCATTTACCAACAGCAAATTGCCGCGGAAAATGTTTTCTTTCTTAAGTGTAATTGTCTGTGTCATACGGTATACAATCCAATCAGCTTATCCAGCATTTGCGGAAAGTCTAAGCCGATGCCTTTCATCATATTCGGATAGCGGCTGTGTGAGGTGAAGCCGGGAATGGTGTTTACTTCGTTAAATACAATTTTACCCGACGGAGTGCAGAACATATCCACCCGCGCAAAGCCCGAACAACCGAGTGCTCGGTAGATAGTGACAGCGGTCTCCTGAATCCGTTTCTCCGTTTCGGCACTGATGCGTGCAGGCATATGAATTTCAGACGAACGCAGGGTGTATTTCTCGGTGTAGTCGAAGAAGCCGTCGGACAGCGCAATTTCATCTACGCGCCCGATTGTCAGTCTTTCATTGCCGAGAATAGCACAGCCGACCTCAAAGCCGTCTATCGATTCTTCTACGGTAACTTCCGTATCATAGCAGAACGCAAGTTCGATTGCGCTGTCCAGTGCATTTACATCGGTGATTTTGGAAATCCCGAAGGAAGAACCCGCACGCACAGGCTTTACAAAAAGCGGATACGCAAGACGGCTTTGAATTTCCTCTACGGCGGTGCTTTGCGTACTGCGGCAGAACGTGACGGCTTTCGGCACGGCGACGCCTGCAAGACTTGCGAGCTTGTGCGCACGGTCTTTATCCATACACAATGCCGAAGAGAGTGTGTCACAGCCCGCAACGGGGATGCCGCAAAGCGCAAACAGTCCCTGTACTGTGCCGTCTTCGCCGTTTCTGCCGTGCAGAACGGGGAACGCCAAATCAATGGGTACGGTTACACAGCCGTTTTCGGTAAACTCCAGAAATCCCTTTTGGGAACGGTTTTGCGAAACGGCGACGGTGTGCAAATGTGTTTCGTCCTGCGCCCAAGTGCCGTCGGCAATCTTTTCTGTGCGCCCCGTATAGTGAAACCAGTCTCCGTATTTCGTAATGCCGACAGGGTAGACTTCGTATTTTTCGGCAGACAGATTTTCAAGCACTGCCGACGCCGACTGTAAGGATACGTCGTATTCCGCAGAATGCCCGCCGAATAAAACCGCAATTTTCAATTTCATTTTTTTCATTCCTTTCAAAGTTGCTGAACAGAACATGCAAAAACAACACGCTTGCTCTTGACACGAATATTGTATCAAGAACAGGCGTGTTGTTTTTGCGTATATTCCAAAGGATTGTTCCGTTTTTTCTGCGGAATTTGTTAAGAATTTCTTACAGAAATATGGCGCGGCAGTGACGCCGCAAATCACTTTTGTGCATTGCACCGCTTTTTGCTTTTTCGCATAGTATGTACCAAGGAAGTATCGGTGGTGTATATATGAAAAAAATGAGAATTAAAGTGGGGTCTGTTACCTATGCCATGAAGGCGAAAGCGGTTTTACAGCGGTACGGACTCCGCGTACAAATTATAAAAACGGCAAAACCAATGAAAAACGAGGGGTGCGGCTATTCTTTGGTAGTACCCGCAACCGATTTGAATGTGGCGGAAATCCTGCGCCGCGAGGGTGTTTCAACGCTTGAAATGAAGTGGGAAACGTGATATATTTCGACAATGCCGCAACGACGTTCCCCAAACCTCGGACCGTCACACATGCGCTCTCACAGGCGGCGGTGCGTTACGGCGCAAACCCCGGGCGTGCGGGACACCGTATGGCTTACGAAACGGCGGAGCGTGTGTATGCCGCACGCGAGGCAGTCTCGGATTTTTTTTCGCTCGACAAACCCGAAAACGTAATTTTCACAAAAAACTGTACAGAAGCTCTGAACACTGTGATTTTCGGATTGGCTCGGCGGGGCGGGCATTTTATCTGCTCGGATTTGGAGCATAACGCAGTTGTAAGACCGCTGGAAGCACTGCGGCGGCAGGGCGTTTGTACTTGGAGTACAGCACATGTCGGAGAAACCGACGCCGAAACACTCGCAAATTTTGAAAGCGTCATGCAGAAAAATACAGTCGCGGTTATCTGTACGGGCACGTCGAATGTGTTCGGCAAACGCACGCCGCTGAAATTGCTTGCGAATTCGGCACACAAAAACGGCGTCCTGCTTGTGGCGGATGCGGCACAGACGGCGGGAATTTTGCCCGTTTCGATGCGCGAAGACGGTATAGACTTTTTATGTGCACCCGGGCATAAAGGTCTGTACGGCGTGATGGGGACGGGTATTCTCCTTTGCAACAGCGAGCGGCGTTTAGAACCGCTGACTTACGGCGGTACAGGTACCTTGTCTGCACAGCTTACGCAGCCGGATGCGTACCCTGAACGGCTGGAAAGCGGTACGCTGAATGTGCCTGGGATTTTGGCGCTGGAAAAGGGCGTCCGTTTCGTCGGGGAAAAGGGGACAGAACGCATTTATGCACATGAAATGCATGTGATACAAACCGTTCAGGATTCGCTTCGGCAAATGCCGAATGTTCTGTTATATACAGATATTTCTGCACAGCCGCGGCAATTTGCGCCGCTGCTCTCTTTCAACATTCGCGGACTGCACAGTGAAGAGACGGCGTCGAAGCTTTCCGAGGCGGGAATCGCTGTGCGTGCGGGACTCCACTGCGCACCTTTGGCACACAAAACCTTCGGTACGCTGGAAACGGGTACAGTACGCGTTTGCCCGTCTGTTTTTACAAGCGAGAAAGATGTAAATAGTTTATTAAATTCTGTATTTAAAATTGCAAAAGCTGTATAACTATGATACAATATATCGTGATTATATATGTGTGCGTGTACACGTATTGCGATATATTGTATTTTTTTGTTGAAACGGGTGTGGCTATGCATTTTTATCTGTCATTTGCCGATACGCTTGATGAAATCGGCAAGGCGATTTTAAGCTTTAACAGCATATCGGATGTTTTGGATATTCTGCTTGTGGCGTTTGTAATTTACAGCGCGATTAAGCTGATTCGGGAAACGCGTGCAATTCAATTGGCAAAGGGTTTTGTTCTGTTGCTTGTGATGTATGCGGTTGTCTATCTTTTGCGTATGCAGGTCAGTACCTATATGTTTTCTATGGTGTTTTCGGACATCCTGTTGGTGCTGGTTGTGATTTTTTCTCCCGAAATCCGGCATGCACTCGAAAGTGTCGGCAGAAGCAGTGTTTCCAATTTTAACTTTTTCGGGTTTAAAAACAGCGAGGAACTGCGCCGCCAGGAACAGCTTCGGGCTATGGTCAACGGCGTTACAAAAGCCTGTGCGGATATGAGTGATAAAAAAATCGGCGCTTTGATGGTGTTCGAGAAAGAGAGCATTTTAGGCGAAATTATTCAAACGGGTACGCGGGTAGATGCGGAAGTTTCCGCTGAGCTTATCGGTAATATTTTTTATCCGAAAGCGCCTTTGCATGACGGTGCGGCTGTTTTGCGGGATGCGCGTGTGTGCGCGGCGGGCTGTATTTTGCCGCTGACAAAAAATCAGGTAAGCAGTGAGCTCGGTACCCGTCACCGTGCGGCAATCGGTATGAGCGAGCAAAGCGATGCGCTGATTGTCGTTGTTTCGGAAGAAACTGGCTCTATTTCCGTGGCGCATAAGGGAACGCTGAAACGCGGGCTTTCCAGCGGCGATTTGCGGGAGCTGTTAAGCGAGCATTTCCTGAAATTTGAACACACGCAGGAAAACCGCCTCAAAAAGCTTTTGAAAGGACGGAAAAAGCATGACGATGAATGAAAATAATGCGAAAAAAACGGCTGAAAAATCTGCAAGCGGCGTATTTCGCAATTTGATTTATAATAATAAACTTGCCATGCTGTTTTCACTGATTTTGGCTTTCGGGATTTGGATTTGGGTTGCGATTGAGAAAAGTCCCGTGGTGGAAATTACGGTCAGCGCTGTTCCCGTGAAAATTGACATGGAAAACAGTGTGCCTGCCCAACTGCACTTGCAAACCTTCGGGCAAACGGAATTTTATGTGGATGTGACGGTTACAGGCAAGCGTTTTGTGGTTTCCGCCTTAACACCTGAAGACCTTACGGTCACCGCACAGACCAATTATGTGGATTCGGCGGGAACGAAGTCTTTACAGCTGAAAGCGACGGCAAACGATTCCCGCGATTACGAAATCCAGAGAATTTCTCAAAATTATATTGATGTGTACTTTGATACCTATAAAGAAGCGGAATTTGCCATTGAACCGCGTATTTTAGCGCCTGACGATAAAACCGTTGTGGACGGCTGTATTTTAGGCAGTGTGCTGTTTTCAAAGAATACGGTGGTTGTCAGCGGACCTTCTGCCGAGGTGAATAAGGTGACGGGCGTAATTGCCGAAACATCGGTCAGCGCGCCGCTTTCCGCAACCACTACGGTACAGCCGGAAATTAAACTGCAAACCGACGGGCAGGAAACGCTGTCTTATGTGGAATTGAATACGGGAGAAAGTACCGTGACCATGACTATGCCCGTACTCAAAAAAGTTGTGCTGCCGACTTCGGTGACTTTTAAAAACGCCCCGGGCGGATACCTGAACGGCGATGTACCTGTGACAGTTTCGCCCTCGCAGATTGAGGCGGCGGTGCCGATTGAAAAAGTCGGTGAACTGAAAAGTATCAGCGTGGGAACCGTGGATTTCGCAGAGCTGGACAGCGGCTACAACACATTCAATTTCAAAGCCTCGGATATAACGGAATACACCGTCGTAGACAGCTCCGCACGTTTTCGCGTTACCGTAAATATGACGGGAACCGTAACGGCGGCGTTTTCCGTATCGGCACAGAATATTGCCGTAACTGCGCAAAAGGACGGTTTTCACTCTGCTGTGCTGACGCGCGGCATTGAAAATATACGTGTAATCGGTACGGCGGAAGAGATTGCCGCACTGACAAACGATATGCTGTATGCGGAAGTGGACTTATCAGACGCAGAAATTACGGAGGGCGAACAGACCGTAAAAGCACGGATTGTTATCAAAGGCAGTTCAAAGGCTTGGGCGTCGGGTACCTACACGGTGCGTATACAAACTACTGCGGCATAATTTTTTATAATTCGAAGCAAAAGGGACAAAAGGAGGGCAAATATGAAACGTGTATTTACGGTTGCTTTATTATTTGTCTTTCTGGTGTGTACATTCTGCGGCTGTGCGCCTGCCCTTACAGGGGTGGACAACCTTATGCGTCCGCCGAAATTAAGCGGTGAAAATGCAGGTATCGAAGAAGCTTTTGCCCGTGCGACGGCACACCGCAGTGTTAAGATGAAAACGCCGACTACGGGCGATTATCGTTCTGCCTATGTATTGCGGGATATTGACGCAGACGGTGCAGACGAGGTGATTACTTTTTACTGTGACGCCAACGATGAAACTGCGGTATACATGCATATTTTAGACCGCGCGGGAAACCGTTGGGAAACCTTGGCAGATATTAAAGGTAAGGGCAGTGAAGTGGATAAAATCGACTTCTGCGATATGAACGGCGACGGCGTATCGGAAATTGTCGTGTGCTGGTCTTTGTTTGAAAGCAGCGGCAGTAAAATTATGACGGTGTATACCTCTGCATTCGGTAAGAATACAGGGGCGGTGCGCGAACTTGCAAGCGAGCCGTTTTCACAGATGGTACACCTGGATATGAACGCAGATGCAAACGATGATATTTTGTTGCTCTTGCTTTCGTCCGAAAACGGAAAAAGCAAAACCGTCGCAAAAATTTTAATGATGGATTCGGATTTCGGTATCTATTGCCCGAGCAGTGTTGAATTAGTGCCTGCACTGCATGTGTCCTCTCTGCAAAGCCAAAAGGCGGATAAAACGGCAGAGTTGCCCGCTGTCGTTTTTGCGGACTGCGTATTAAACGAGACCACGGCGGTAACGGAGCTGATTTACTGGGATTCGGCGAATGCGCGTCTTTGTGCACCGCTGACAGCGGACAATACATCCGATGCACCGAAGACTGCCCGCGCGCTGAATCTGTCTGCGGCAGATATTGAAAAGGACGGGTATTTGGAAATACCGATAACCCGGCCGCTTGAAAATGCGGTTACCGTAAACGGCAGTGAAGAACAGCCTTTGGAATTGACTGTGTGGTTGCGATACGGCAAGGACGGATTACAGACAAAAGAGCAGTGTCTGATGATTTATTCTTCGTCCTATCTGTTTCGTTTGTCGGAAGCAGAGATAAATCATATGACCGTGGTTAACAACATTCCCGACAGAATTTGTACCTTTTATGAAACAGAACCGAACGGTGCGCGCGGTCAGGTTCTGTTTGAACTGATTGTTTTCCCGACAACGGAGCGTATGCGCCGCAGACCGTCGGGATATGTAACGCTTGCGGAAAGCGGTACGCTGACATACATTTACCGAATTACGGAATTCGGCGCGCGCGCAGGCATATCAGACGAATATTTAGAAACACATTTTTCCTTGATTCAGTAAAAGGGGGACGGAACAATGAAACGTGTTTTAATTGCGGAGGACGAAAATTCCATTCGCGATTTCATCATTATCAATTTAAAAAGAAGCGGTTTTGAAGTATTGGAGGCCGCCGACGGACAGGCGGCGATTGATTGTTTTGATGCCGCCAACGGGCAAATCGACGTTGCGATTTTAGATATTATGATGCCGCAAAAAGACGGCATGGAGGTTTGCAAGTATTTACGTGCACACAGCGCGGAAATCGGCATCATTATGCTGACCGCCAAAACGCAGGAGATTGACAAGGTTTCAGGGCTTATGAAAGGTGCGGATGATTATGTCACAAAACCGTTTTCGCCCTCGGAGCTTATGGCGCGCGTGGATGCTGTTTACCGCCGCGTGGCGCTCTTAAAAGAACGGCATAATGCGGCAGCGGAAAGCAAATCCATATTACTCGGTGAATTTGAACTGAATACCAATGAACGTTTGCTGTATAAACGCGGCAAGGTGATTGAGCTTACACAGATTGAATATCAGATTTTAGAATATTTATTCCGAAATCCGAACACGGTTTTGGAGCGGGCGGACATTTTGCATAAGGTTTGGGGCAACGATTACTTTGTCGATGATAAAGTGATTGATGTAAACATTCACCGCCTGCGCGGCAAAATTGAGGATGAACCTGCTCAGCCCAAGCATTTGGTTACCATCTGGGGTATGGGCTATAAGTGGATTATATAAATTCATGCAAGCTGTAAAGAGAAAGGGGACGGCGCTGTGACAGGCAAAAAAAGCGGCATTACAAAGCGTTGGGTTTTGAATACGCTGTGCGTCATTGTAGTCGTTCTGTTGGGCTTTGTGCTTGTGGCGCTGATGCTGTTTAAAGAACAGTATTACGAGGCTGTGCGCATGACCTTGAATTCCCGTGCCACAGGCATGGTGCAGTCGTATTTTGATTTGAGTGCCGCCGACTCTGACGAGGCGTTCAATATGCGTGCGAAAGAGTATGTGGAGGACTTCAACGATAAATCTATTATGGAGGTTTGGGTGATTGACCGCCGCGGCAATGTTGTGGTTTCCTCCAGCGGGTTTTCTGTTGCGAACGAAGTGTATCCCGATTATTTGTCTGCGAAAACCGCAAAAAGCGGACGGGCGGATTGGGTCGGAAAAACGCAGTCGGGCGAACGGGTCATGGCGCTTACCTTTATGCTGAACGGCGCGCGCGGACAACAGCAGGGTGCGGTGCGCTATATTATTTCGTTAGAGGATATTGACCGACAGTTAGAAACCGTATTTGTTCTGTTGCTGATTTTGGCGTTGGTGATTTTATCTTTTGTGACGATTTCGGGGATGTTCTTTGTGCGTTCTATCGTAAACCCCGTACAGCAAATTAACGAAACGGCCTTGAAAATTGCACAGGGGGATTTAAGCGCCCGTATTGAAACCCGCGAATATGAGGACGAAATCGGTCAGCTAAGCGAAACAATCAATCACATGGCGCGTGAATTAAATGAAACAAACCGACTGAAAAATGAGTTTTTATCCACCGTGTCTCACGAACTGCGCACACCGCTGACCGCCATTAAAGGCTGGGGAGAAACGCTTTTGTCCACACCGAATGAGGACGCGGTTTTGCAGGAAAAGGGCTTGCAGGTGATTATCAGGGAGTCGGAGCGTTTGACACAGTTGGTGGAAGAGCTTTTGGACTTCTCCCGTATGGAAAGCGGAAATATGCCGATGCGTATGGAAGTTTTTGACGTCTGTGCGGTATTGGATGAGGTGATTACCGTTTTCAATGCCCGCGCTGTGCGTGAAAACATTCATTTGGAATATCATCTGCCGACAGCGCCTGTGTATATGCGCGGTGACGGCAACCGAATCAAACAGGTATTTTTCAATGTTTTGGATAATGCATTTAAATATTCCGCGGCAGACGCACATGTGCTTGTAAATGCTTATTTGCCGAATCCGCAGTCTGTTGCGGTGACGGTTTCGGATACGGGCTGCGGTATTGCGCAGGCGGATTTGCCGCACGTTACGGAAAAGTTTTATAAAGCAAATACCGCTGTGCGCGGTTCGGGCATCGGTCTTGCGGTGGTTAATGAAATTGTGTCTCTGCACGGCGGCATTTTGGGAATTCAAAGCGAACTCGGGCAGGGGACGACGGTTTCCGTTCTGCTTCCCATTCAACAAATTACGGAGTAAAACATCCGAAAGGAGATATACGGATTTTGAAGAAGAAAGAAAAACAGCACAAAACCTCTGTCGGCGGACAGGCGCTGATTGAGGGCATTATGATGAAAGGTCCGCGCGGTACGGCAATGTCTGTCCGTTTGCCGAGCGGCGAAATTGAAACGGAATATAAAGAGGCAAAGCCATGGCGCGACAAGTGTAAATTTTTCGGAATTCCTTTGGTACGCGGGGGGGTCGGCTTTGCGGAATCTATGGTCACGGGCTATAAATACTTAATGGAATCCGCCGAAAAGTCTACACAGGGCTTAGAAGATGAAACCGAAAATATGTCAAAACTCGACCGATGGATTAACGAGCATTTCGGCGAAAAAATGATGAATGTAATCGGCGGCATTTCCGCCGTTCTCGGTATCGGCCTTGCGTTTTTCCTTTTTATGTGGCTGCCTACGTATTTGGTGGATTTGGCGACGGGCGGAAATTTACTGAATTTCCATGCTTTGTTCGAGGGAATTATCCGTGTCGTCATTTTTGTGCTTTATATGCTGTTGGTTTCACAAATGAAAGACATAAAACGCGTATTTATGTATCACGGTGCAGAGCATAAATCCATTTTTTGCTATGAAAACGGTCTGGAGCTGACCGTTGAAAACGTCAGAAAGCAGTCTCGCTTTCACCCGCGGTGCGGCACAAGCTTTATGTTTGTTATGATTTTACTGAGTATTTTGCTGTCGTCTGCGTTGGTTCTGATTTTCCCCGCCTTGGCGGACGTCAACCGCGTATTGTGGATTCTGATTAAGCTGTTGATTTTGCCGTTGGTCATGGGAATCGGTTATGAGTTTATCCGCTATGCGGGACGGCACGATAATGTACTTGTCAAAATTCTTGCCGCGCCCGGGCTTTGGATGCAGCGTATTACCACAAAAGAGCCGACAGATGATATTATCGAGGTCGGTATTGCGTCCTTGCAAGCGGTACTGACAGATAACTCTGAGGATGACGAAATCAAATGACACTGCGGGAAGTACAGGCGCAGGGAACGGCACGGCTTGCAGAGGCGGGGATAGCGGATTCCGCTTTTGAAGCCGCCTGTCTGTTAGAGTGTGCAACGGGATTTACCCGCGGACAGTGCCTTTGCCGCGCCGCGGAACATATGCCGCAAACAGAGGAAACACAGTTCTTTGCAATGGTTGCACGGCGCACATCAGGAGAGCCGCTTCAGTATATTTTAGGGAAATGGCCGTTTTACGGGCGGGATTTCTTTGTCGGAAAGGGTGTTTTGATTCCGCGCCCCGAAACGGAAGAATTGGTTGAAAAGGCGATTGCCGTTCTGAAAAACAAACCCCGAAGCACCGTTTTTGATTTGTGCGCAGGGAGCGGTTGTATCGGTCTGACAATTGCAAAGGAAGTGCCCGCATGCGATGTATATTTGTTTGAAAAATTTGATGCGGCGTTCGGCTATCTTTGCAAAAATGCAGAGAGCCTGCAAGCACCGAATGCACATGTTTTGCAGGCGGATATTTTTACCGATGTGCCGCCGAACGGCATGCAGGCGGATTTACTTCTTTCCAACCCGCCGTATATTCCGAAAGCAGAACTGAGCGCTTTGCAGAAAGAGGTGCGCCGCGAACCGCAGACCGCCTTGGACGGCGGTGCGGACGGAATGGACTTCTACCGTGCCATACAGCAAAAGTGGTCGCCATTCGTGAAAAAAGGCGGTATGCTGCTGATGGAATGCGGCGACGGGCAGGGGCAGTCCGTGGCGGACTTGTTTCAGTCCTCGGCGGTGCAAACGAAAGTCCTGTTTGATTTTCAAAATATTGACAGGTTTGTACAGGTTATAGTATAATAACCTCACGAAACACTTACAAAATCAAAGATTTTGAGTGTTTTGGAGAACATTGTATCCTGCCTGCTCGCACTTGCACGCTCGCAGATAGGGTATAATAACCTCACGAATCTCTAAGAAATCAAAGATTTCAAGAGATTTTTAGAGCCTTGTATTCTGTTCGTAGCGCTATATGCGCTTTGAGATTTTAAATAAGCTGATTTGGGAGAACGAGATGCTGATTGACTTAATACGCGGCAATCATTCCATGATTGAAATTTTGGCGGGGGTATTTGCCTCTCTGTTTGTGGTGTTTTGTACACTGCCTTTTCATGAATATGCGCATGCTTTCGTGGCGACAAAGCTCGGCGACCAGACCGCGCGTCTTTCAGGACGCCTGTCTTTAAATCCCATGCGCCACATTGACCCGCTGGGTGCGCTGATGATTGTGCTGGTCGGCTTCGGCTATGCCAAGCCCGTACCTGTCAATTTCAGAAACTTTAAAAACCGCAAGGTCGGCATGGCACTGACCGCATTGGCAGGTCCTGCCGCCAATATTCTGATGGCGCTTGTATTTTTACTGTGTAAAAATATTGTTCTGCTTTTTCCGACGGAGAATATACTTGTTTTGGCGTTGGCGTATTTCTTTATTTTTGCGGCAAGCATCAATGTCGGACTTGCCGTGTTTAATCTGTTGCCGATTCCGCCCTTGGACGGTTCGCGGGTTTTACAGCTTTTAATTCCCTCAAAATACTATGTGAAATTTATGCAGTATGAGCGCTATGTGGTTATCGTTGTGTTTGTACTGCTGTTGACAGGCGTACTGTCCCGTCCGCTTGGATATTTGCAAACAGCAGTCTATCACGGATTGGATACATTGGTTAGTTTGCCCTTCCGAGGGGTGCGCTGATGGAGCAGATTTCCTATAAGTTAGAAGTGTTTGAAGGGCCGATGGACTTGTTGCTCCATCTGATTTCCAAACACAAATTAAACATCTACGACATCCCGATTATCGAGCTTGTCGAGCAATATATTGCCTACGTAAAACAGATGCAGGATTCGGATATGTATGTTGCCAGTGAATTTCTGGAAATGGCGGCGCGGCTTGTATATATCAAGACCGTCTCCTTACTGCCCGTTTACGAAGAAGCCGAGGACTTAAAAAAAGAGCTGACAGGCGAGTTGTTGGAATATAGAGACTGTCAGCTGATGGCGGGTAAGCTCGCACAGCGTACAGAAGGCTTTGACCGTTTTGTACGTAATCCGATTCAAATTGATATAGACCCTACCTATACAAGACTGCACGAACCGACAGAGCTTTTGCGCGCCTATTTAAATGTTGTCGGCAAAAAAATGCGTAAGCTTCCGCCGCCGATTGAAGCCTTTAAAGGGATTGTAGCCACAAAAATCGTGTCGGTCGAATCCAAAATTAAATCCATTTTCAAAAAACTCGGCAAGCGGGGCGAAAAGCACCGTTTTCATGCTTTATTTGCCGATGCGCAGTCCCGTTCGGATATGGTTGCGACTTTTTTGGCTGTTTTGGAGCTTGCCAAAACAAAAAAACTGTATTTGGACGGCGAGGGCGATGCGATGCGCGTGGAATTGCTCGCAGAGGATTTTGAAAATTTCAGTTCGCAGGAATGGGAGTAACCGATGGTCAACGCAAAAGAATTACAGGCGGCGGCAGAGGCGGTTCTGTTTTCGGTCGGGGAACCGATTGAATTGGAACGGATTGCGGCGGCATTGGAAATAGAATCTGAAAGCACCGAACAGCTTTTAATGAATCTGTCTGCCTCTTTAGATGAACGCGGCAGCGGCATATGCCTTTTAAAGCTCGGCAATAAATATCAGCTTTCTTCGCGCGCACAGTTTGCACCGCAAATTCGCAGTGTATTAGAAGTCAAGCGCAATGCGCCGTTATCGCAGGCGGCATTTGAGGTGCTTGCGGTTATTGCATATAATCAGCCCGTCACAAAATCCTTTGTGGAACAGGTGCGCGGGGTGGACTGTTCGGGCGTTATAGCCACGCTTTGCCAGAAAAAACTGATTGAAGAAAAAGGCAGACTGGATTTGCCCGGGCGTCCGCTGTTATACGGTACGACTTCGGAGTTCCTTCGCTGTTTTTCCGTTTCCGCACTGGAAGAACTTCCCGAATTGCCGAATCACGATGCGGAACAGAGTATAGAGGCGGTTTTAGAGGCGGCGGAATCCGCACAGCCGTCTGAAAATCAGAATGAAGCACAAACCGAATAAACCATATTGCATCCAACAGAAACGGAGGTGTCGCGGTGATTGCGCTTTACATAATTTTAGGCATTATTTTCT
Source organism: uncultured Oscillospiraceae bacterium (assembly GCA_900540295.1). Classification (GTDB taxonomy): domain Bacteria; phylum Bacillota; class Clostridia; order Oscillospirales; family Acutalibacteraceae; genus Fimenecus. The sequence goes on along the minus strand of UQFM01000010.1, from coordinate 10,210 downwards.
TTTTTGCACTGTTGTTTAGTGTCAAGGTGCGGATAGACGCAGAATATATCGACAGTTTTCGCTTGAAGCTTCGATGGCTGTTTTTGTCGTTTGACTTGTACCCGATGCAGAAGAAGGAGAAAAAGCCGAAAAAAGAAAAGCCCAAAAAAGAAGAACCGAAAAAGGAAGAAGAACCCCAGCCAAAAGAGAAAAATCCGAATCCGTTTCAGACATTTTATGAAAATCAGGGCTTTGAAGGGGTCATGCAGTTGGTGCGCGACGCGGCGGATGCCATCGGCGGCTTAATGAAAAGTGTGAAAAAGCACTTGATTATTGATGAGCTGTTTTTATGGGTCGTGATTTCGCACAACCACGATGCGGCGCAAACCGCGATTGAGTACGGTGAAGCATGTCAGGATATTTATCCTGCCATTGGCTTTATTTGCTCTAACTTAAAAGTCAAAAAATACGATGTAGAAGTCGAACCCGATTTCATAGGCACATTCAGTAGCGCGCAGTTCGCATTTGCGCTGTCCGTGCGTCCTATCTTTTTAATCAACGCCGGTATTGTGCTGGCAGTCAAATTGCTGTTTAAAGTGGTCTTGAAATTGCTTCGTGCAAAACCGAAGACCTCAGAAAATACAGAATCTCAAAATATACAAGGCGGTGCAACAGTATGAAAGAACAATCTGCAGCAGGAATTTTGGAAACCACAATCGAAAAAGTGAAAAATCTGGTCAGCGTCAGCACCATTATCGGTGAGCCGATGCAGGTCGAGGGCGGCATTACCATTATTCCCGTTTCAAAAGTAACCTACGGATTTGCTTCGGGCGGTTCGGATTTTCCGTCCAAAAACAATCAGGAAATTTTCGGCGGTGGCGGCGGTGCAGGCGTCACGATAACTCCCGTTGCGTTTTTGGTGATTGCGGACGGTGAAGTCACCATTAAGCATATTACCGCGTTTGACAATGCCGCAGAGCGTGTGGTTAACCTTGTACCTGAAATGTTTGACAAGGTCACTTCCGTTGTGAACAAGGCAAAGAAGGAAAAAGCGCAGAACAGTCAGCAGGCGGCAGATGATGCAATGGTCTCTGCGGCAATCGAAGAGCTTACAAAAGAATAATTTCTATCACCGCCTGCATATTGTTAAGATATGGCAGGTGGTTGATTTGTATAATAAGATTTTTTGGTTTGTTTCCGTCTTTTTTTTGCTGTTTATCTGTTTGTGCTTTACCGTATGTGCGGCAGAGCCGCCGCGGGATTTGTCGGCTGAAGCTTTTGTGCTGATGTCTGCGGATACGCATGAGGTGCTCTGTGCCAAAAACGCACATGAACAGCGCTCCATGGCAAGTACGACCAAAATTATGACGGCGTTGGTTGCTTTGGAGCATGGAATCCCCGAACAGCAAATCAAAGTGACTTCGGAGATGGTGCGGGTGGAAGGGACGTCCATAGGGCTGTTGCCCGACGATCTGATTACCGTGCGCACATTGGTTTCAGGCATGCTTTTGGAGTCGGGGAATGACGCCGCCAATGTGACGGCATATGCCGTTGCAGGTTCGCAGGAGAAGTTTTTAGCGATGATGAATCAAAAAGCGGCGGAACTCGGTATGCACGACACACATTTCGAGACGGTTTCCGGGCTGGATTCCGAGAATCATTATTCCACCGCCTATGACATGGCGCTTTTGGGTGCGGCGGCGATTGAAAATGCGGAATTCCGAAAAATCTGCGGGCAAAAGAGCGAACGCGTGCTGTACGGCAACCCGCCCTATGCGCGCACGCTTTCCAATCACAACCGTCTGCTTTCAGAATACCCCGGGGTTTTCGGTATCAAAACAGGCTTCACGAAAAAAAGCGGACGCTGTTTGGTAACTGCCGCTGAGCGCGACGGTGTAACGCTTGTTGCAGTCACCCTGCGTGCCCCGAATGACTGGGCGGACCACAGAAAGCTGTTGGATTACGGATTTTCCGTTATGCAGAAACGGGATTATTCCGATTTTGTAAAGAATCTTACAGTGCCTGTTGTCGGCGGTACGGAAAGTACCGTACCCGTATGTTTGTACAGTGCGGCGTCGCTTCCGATTGCGGATGTTTCCGCCGAATTGCAGGTGGAAGTGTTTTTACGGCCGTTTTTATATGCGCCGATTTCTGCCGATAAGTGCGTCGGTACGGCAGTATATAAATTAGACGGTAAACCTGTGCGTGAAATCCCGCTGATTGTCTCGGCAGATGTTCCGAGTGTCACAACAGAACAGGCGGATGAAGCGGAAGAACCGTCTTTGTTTCAAAGAATAAAAAAATTTTTTGCACGTTCCCGATAACGTGCATTGCATAGGAGAAAAATATGGCAGATGCAAAAGTCAGGCTGCAAAAATACATGGCGGAAAACGGAATCGCCTCACGCCGAAAATCCGAAGAACTGATTGCGGCGGGCAAGGTACGCGTCAACGGCAGAATTGCGGAAATCGGCGATAAGGTGGATCCGAAACACGACAAGGTCATGGTTTCAGGCAAGCGTGTGGTAAAGGTCAAAAAGAATGTGTATATTATGCTCCATAAGCCGCGCGGTTTCATTACGACCATGCACGACGAAATGGACAGAAAATGCGTGGCAGAGCTGATTGCAGATGTTCCCGAGCGTGTGTATCCCGTCGGCAGACTCGACAGGGAATCCGAAGGACTTCTGCTTTTGACAAACGACGGCGAATTCGCTAACGCATTGACGCATCCGTCCCGCCACGTGCCGAAAACCTACCGTGTTACGGTGCGTCCCGACGTCGCGAAGGAACAGCTTGCCGCTTTTGAAAACGGTGTCGAAATCGACGGCAGAACGACGCTTCCCGCAGAGGTTCGCGTGTTGGACAAGCAAGAGGGCAGAGTTGTGTTGGAAATTGTAATTTACGAAGGCAGAAACCGTCAAATCCGTAAAATGTGCGAGGCTCTCGGTTTAGAAGTCGCCCGCTTAAAGCGCACCAAAATCGGTTCTTTAAAGCTTGGTATGCTGAAACAGGGCGAATACCGCTATTTGTCCGACGATGAGATACACGGGCTGTTGGTGGCGGCACAGGTTACAAAGAGGTAACGGTATGGTGTTTTATAAGCCTTATTCAAATCAGCAAGAAATTGCAGAACTGTTTCCGCAGACCGATTTTTCGGAAGATACCGTTTACGGTGCATATACCGCCCTCGAAAATGAAGCCGTGACGGGCAAATGCCTCGTGAAAATTCGGGGTACAGCATGCGAACTTTTAGACCTTGAAGCTTTACAGTCAGATGCTTTGCTTATAGAAGGATTGGTACGTTCCGCACTGCATTTTGCGGCAAACCGCGGGGCGTATACGGCGGAGTGCCGACTTGAAGCTATAAAGGATGTTTTATTGCTGCTGGGTTTTCGAGAGGAAAACGGTGTGTTTCAAGGTACAATCCCTGACTTGCTTGCAGGCAGTTGCTGTAAGCATTGAGTATACAAGGAGTGCATACGTAATATGAATTTTCTGCAAAATGAACTTGTTTGGGTTAGGAAGCCGAAACAGTCGGTGATTACCGAAAATGCCGTAGAAATTATTACAGAACCGGGTACGGATTTGTGGCAAAGAACCTATTACGGATTTCAAAATGACAATGCGCCGATTCTGCAAATGAAAACATCGGAAAAGTACTTTTCGTTTACCGTAAAAACTGCGTTCAACAGTAAGCATCGCTTTGATCAGTGCGGAATAGCAATGTATTTGGACAGCGAAAATTGGCTGAAGGCTTCCATAGAATATGAAAATGAGCGGTATCAACGGTTGGGCAGTGTGGTTACGAATCACGGGTATTCCGATTGGGCGACCGCCGATATATCGGCGGAAATTCGGGAAATGTGGTATCGGCTTAGCAGACGTGAAAGCGATTATTGTCTGGAGAGCAGTGCGGACGGTGTAGTTTTCCGACAAATGCGGATTTGTCATATGCCAAAGGGGGCAGATGAAATCACATTCGGTATTTATGCGTGCAGTCCCGAGCAATCTTCGTTTAAAGCTGTATTCACCGATATGCAAGTCACAGAATGTAAATGGCAGGCGCATTGCTGATTAGCTGAGGAAATGCGATAATAAGGTGTTTTAAACCATATTGGGTTTGGCTTTGGCTCTCCTCAGCTTTTACCCAACAGTTGACAGCAGTGTAATTTCATAGTAAAATATATTGATAATTTCAAAGCGGTTTCTGAAAACGGAAACGGTACAAGGCGGTTGTAGAAATGATTAAGAGTATGACAGGGTTCGGCAGAGTGCAGGATACCGTAGACGGCATGAATGTCACAGTGGAACTGCGTAGCGTGAACCACCGTTATTTTGAATTTACGGCAAAGGTGCCGCGTACATACGGCTTTTTGGAAGAGAAATTAAAAACCTTTACCAATTCTCTTGTTTCCCGCGGCAAGGTGGAGTGCTATGTCGCTGTGGAGCAGTTGGAGGAAAGCGAAACGACTGTTAGTGTTAACGCTTCGCTTGCCAAAGGCTATGTAGACGCATTGCGTCAGCTTTCCGAGATGTTTGATTTAAGCGCGGATGTTTCGGCGGCAGCTTTGTCACGCTATCCTGATGTGCTGGTGTTGCAAAAGACTGCCGCAGACGAGGAGCGTATTTGGAACGCGGTGCGTTCGGTTGCCGAAAAAGCGGTTCGGCGTTTCATCGAAATGCGCGAGACCGAGGGTGCAAAGCTGAAAGCGGACATTCTTTCCCGCGCCGATACGATTTTAGAGCATGTGGCGTTTGTGGAAACACGTTCGCCGCAAACTGTGAAAGAATATAACGAAAAACTGAAACAGCGTATGGAGGAATTACTCGGCAACACGCAAATTGACGAACAGCGTCTGTTGACCGAAGCGGCAATCTTTGCCGACAAAATTGCTGTGGACGAAGAAACCGTACGTCTGCGCAGTCATATTTCGCAGTTGCGCACATTTATGGAAGCGGACGAACCCATCGGCAGAAAACTCGATTTTTTGGTGCAGGAAATTAACCGCGAAGCAAATACCATCGGTTCAAAGGCGCAGGATGTTGAAATTGCCAAACGCGTTATTGCCGTTAAAGCAGAGGTGGAAAAGATTCGCGAGCAAGTCCAAAATATCGAGTGAGGTTTGTTTATGAAATTGGTAAACATCGGCTTCGGCAATGCGGTGAACGCCGCGCGGATATTGGCGGTTGTCTCTCCCGATTCCGCACCGATTAAGCGTATGATTCAAGAGGCGAAAGAGCAGAAATTGCTGATTGACGCCACACAGGGGCGCAGAACGCGCGCCGTTTTGATTACGGACAGCGACCACGTTATTTTGACCTATTTGCAGGCGGAAACCATTCTCAACCGTTTCAACGGCGAAGGAAACACGGAGGAAACGGTAAATGTGTAAAACGGGCAAATTGATTTTATTTTCAGGTCCGTCCGGTGTCGGTAAGGACACGCTCTTGGACATTTTGATTACCAAAAGGGCAGAGTTTCAAAAATCCATATCCATTACCACGCGTGAACAGCGCATCGGTGAAATTGACGGCGTGGATTATTTTTTTATCACGCCCGATGAATTTGAAACCATGATTGAATGCGGTGAAGTATTAGAATTTGCAAAATACGGCAAGAATTTATACGGTACACCGAAAAAACCCGTGGACAAGTGGCTGTCAGAGGGCAAAACCGTGATTTTGAAAATCGAAGTGCAGGGTGCGGCGAAAATTAAAAAGATGTACCCTGATGCGGTTGCCATGTTCATTATGCCGCCGTCCTTGGAGATTTTGGAACAGCGCCTGCGGCAGCGCGGCACAGAAAATGAAGAAGACCTTATGCGTCGTCTTTCCATTGCCCGTGAGGAAATTGAAAAAAGTCAGGATTACGATTATATTATCGTGAACGACAGCTTAGACGCCGCGGCGGACGAAGCTTTGAAAATATTATGTATGTAATTTCGATGAAAAAGAGGTAGATACCATGTTTAATCCCGATTTGAAAGATGTATTGAAAGACCACCTGAGCCGCTATTCTCTGGTGACGGCAACCGCGAAACGCGCCCGCGCGATTTCCGATGATGCTATTGAAAACGAGGAAATCATTGTCGAAAAGCCTGTGAGCCTGGCGCTGGACGAGATTGTCGAGGGTAAATACAAAATTATTGAACCCGAAGAAATCCGCAATATCTAATCAAACGTGTACGGTGAGGTGAATCGAGTGTCTTGTCAAATTGCAAAGGTTGCGATCGAAAACGCGGCTTACAGTTTTGATGATGCATTCGATTATGCCATCCCCGAAGCCCTGCGTGCCGCTGTACAGCCCGGTGTGCGGGTGCTTGTGCCGTTCGGCAGCGGAAACAAAAAACGGCAGGGTATGGTTTTTGCCCTGCGCGAAAAAAAAGAAGAAAAAAAGCTCAAGTTTATAGCGGAAGTTTTAGATGAAAAACCGCTTTTGAATAATGAACTGTTACGCTTAGCCGTATTTCTGAAGGACAGAACCTTTTGCACGCTGTTTGAAGCGGCAAAGGCGCTGTTGCCGTCGGGGGTAGGGCTTCATTTTGTGTTATCTTATATTTTTAATCCGAATTTTGAGGGCGATGTGCATTCGCTTCCCGCCGAAGAACGGCAGGTTGCCGCCTATTTACAGGAAAAAGATATATATGTGAAGCGGGAAAAAATCATAAAGGACTTGGGACTGAAATCCGATGTGAAAATATTAGAAACGCTGTGCGATAAGGGCATATTGCTTAAAAATATGGATACACAGCGAAAAATCGGCGATGCAACAATAAAAATGGTGCGGCTGACCGAACTGTATTTTTCGTCGGAAGTAAAGCCCAAATTCACGCCGAAACAAAAAGAGGTTATTGCCTTTTTAGAGAATGTCGGCACAGCTTCCGTCAAAGAGGTTTGCTATTTTACGGGCGTGACGGCGGCAGTCATTTCTACCTTGGCAGGCAAGCAGACGGTGGAATTGTTTGAAAATGAAATTTTCCGCAAACCAAAGTTCGAAAAAATTTCGTCCGTGCGGGAAAAAATCACCTTAACCGCCGAGCAGGAAACCGCTTATCACGGACTTCTCTCTCTGGCGAAACACGAAACAGCCGCAACAGCATTGCTGTTCGGCGTAACGGGTTCGGGTAAAACACAGGTTTTTTTGAAACTAATCGATGCAGTCATCGAAAACGGACGCAGTGTCATTTTAATGGTGCCTGAAATCTCTTTAACGCCGCAGATGCTGTCGATTTTCTATGCGCGTTACGGCAGTGCTGTTGCGGTTCTGCACAGTGCGCTGTCTATGGGCGAACGGCTTGACGAGTGGAAACGCATTAAAAAGGGTGAGGCGAAAATCGCGCTCGGCACGCGTTCCGCCGTGTTTGCGCCGTTTGAAGATATCGGACTGATTATTATGGACGAGGAGCAGGAGCATACCTACAAATCCGAAATGTCTCCGCGTTACCACGCGCGCGATGTGGCGCGCTTTCGGGTGCAGAATCACAATGCACTGTTGTTGCTCGCGTCCGCAACGCCGTCTGTGGAAACCTATGCGCGCGCCGGGAACGGACAGTATCCGCTGTTCACCTTAAAAGAACGGTACGGCAATGCGGTGCTTCCCGAGGTTCTGACTGTAAATGCCGCGCCCCGCGTGGGCGAGACGGCTTCGGAATTGAGCGATGCTTTGCTGACAACGCTTCGCGAAAATTTGCAGGCGGGCAATCAGTCCATTTTATTGCTGAACCGCCGCGGGTATAATACTTTTGCGGCGTGCAACGCCTGCGGAAAAGTGATGACCTGCCCGAATTGCAGTATCTCACTGACCTATCACGCGCGTAATCACCGTTTGATGTGCCATTACTGCGGCTATTCCGAGCCGTTTACCGAGGTTTGCCGCGAATGCGGTGAAAAAGCGGTGGCGTATTCGGGTGCAGGGACCCAGCATTTAGAAGATGCGCTTTCGGCGGCGCTTCCCGAAGCGCGTATTCTGCGGCTGGATACCGATTCCACCGCTTCACGCTATTCTTTTGAAAAATCTCTAAAAAAGTTCACAAATTACGAGTATGATATTATGGTCGGTACACAGATGGTGGCAAAAGGACTGGATTTCCCAAATGTGACCTTGGTGGGCGTGGTGTCGGTGGATACGATGCTCTACAACGACGACTATAAAAGTGCTGAACGCACCTTTGACCTTTTAACGCAGGTGGTCGGGCGCGCGGGGCGCGGCGACAAGACGGGTAAAGCGATTATTCAAACCGCATTTCCCGATAACGAAGTCATTCGTCTGGCACAACAGCAGGATTTCCCCGCGTTTTTCGATTTAGAAATGCAGATTCGCAAGGCGATGGTTTACCCGCCGTTTTGCGATTTGTGTACGGTTGGGTTTATCGGCACGGACGAGCAGTTGACGAAAGGCGCGTCCAAGGTGTTTTTGGATATGCTCAAATCGGCGCACAAAACCGATTATGCGGATTTAAACCTAATCGCGCTCGGCCCGATTGCGCCGAAGCTTGCGCGCGTGGCGGGCAAATACCGTTTTCGCATCATTTTGAAGTGCAAAAATTCCGCACGTTTCCGCATATTCCTTTCAAAACTGCTGAAGGATTTTTCCAAAAACAATACTTTTAAAAAGGTTACGGTTACAGCGGACATCAATCCCGAAAATATTTATTGAGGTGAAAACTATGGCGATTCGAAATATTCGCACAAAAGGCGACCCGATTTTAAAATTAAAAAGCCGCAAGGTCGAAAAGTTTGACGGAAGGCTGTTTACACTCTTAGACGATATGCGCGACACGATGTATGAAGCGGACGGCTGCGGTCTTGCGGCGGTGCAGGTCGGTGTTTTAAAACGTGTGGTGGTTATCGATGTGGGCGAAGGACTTTTAGAATTGATTAACCCCGAAATTACAGAGGTAAAAGGCGAGCAGTGCGCCACTGAGGGCTGTCTTTCTCTGCCCGGAGAGAGCGGCGTGACGCTTCGCCCGCAGTGGGTGCGTGTGCGTGCGCAGAACCGCAACGGCGATTTATGCGAATACACAGGGGAAGAGCTGTTAGCTCGCGCATTCTGCCATGAAATTGACCATTTGGACGGGCATTTATATACGGAGCGCTTGGCGCCTGCCGCTGTGGTTGACCGTATCCGTGCGGAAAATCCGAATTGGGAGGACTGACCATGCGCATTGTATTTATGGGTACGCCCGACTTCTCGGTGCCGTGTTTACAGCGTTTGATTGCGGACGGTGAAGAGGTTGTCGGCGTATTTACGCAACCCGACAAACCCAAAGGGCGCGGCTACACGCTGACGCCGCCGCCTGTGAAAACCGAGGCGTTAAAGCACGGCATCCCCGTGTTTCAGCCGAACAGCATGCGCGACGGCGAAGCGCTTGCCATATTGGAACAGTTACAGCCTGACTTAAGCGTTGTGGTTGCCTACGGCAAAATTCTGCCAAAGGAAATATTGTATTTTCCGAAATACAATTCCATCAATATTCACGCGTCTTTACTGCCAAAATACAGAGGGGCGGCGCCGATACAGTGGGTCATTTTAAACGGCGAGGAAAAAACGGGCGTGACCTCGATGCAAATGGACGAGGGCGTTGACACAGGCGATATGCTTTTAAAAGCGGAACTGCCGATTTCGCCGAATATGACGGGCGGCGAACTGCACGATGCACTGTCCCTGCTCGGCGCGCAGGTGCTTTCCGATACACTGAAAGCTTTGAAAAACGGCGAATTGCACCCGACAAAGCAAACGGGCGAGAGCAATTATGCACCCATGCTTTCAAAATCGCTTTGCCCGATTGATTTTTCGTGCCCTGCAGAGACGGTGCACAATCACGTGCGCGGTCTTTCACCGTTCCCGACTGCAACCGCCGTATTGCACGGCAAGCGGATGAAAATTCACGCTACACAGCTTACCCAAAATACAAGCACAGAAGTTGCGGGTACAATCGTATCCGTCTCGGACGGTATCGAGGTTGTGTGCGGCGACGGCAAAACCGTCTGGATTACCGAATTACAGCCCGAGGGCAAAAAACGAATGACCGCCAAAGCCTTTTTGGTCGGGCATAAATTGCGGGCGGGCGAGGCGTTCGAAGTATCGAATACAAGGTGATTTTATGTATTTGGATTACTACTATTTTATCTTGATTGTACCTGTTTTAATCATATCCCTGATTGCACAGGCGCGTGTAAATCTGTCTCTTATACACATCTCCGAGCCCACGAGACCGATCAGTATCTCG
>UQFM01000009.1 GCA_900540295.1 uncultured Oscillospiraceae bacterium | reverse complement strand
TTATCGTCGGCAGCGTCAGATGGGTATAAGAGACAGAAGCAGAGCGGTGTTTCATTTCAACGATACATTTTAAAATCCGCGCGAGCTGCCGCCGCCCCCAAACGAACCGCCGCCGCCCGAAAAGCCTCCCCCGCCGGAGAACCCGCCGCCTGACGAGTGTCCGCCGCCGAAACCGCCCCCAAAGCCGCCGGGCGGAAAATCATTGCCGTAATAGCGTCTGCGGCGGTACCTGCCGCCTCTGCCGTTGCTGATGATTATAAAAATCACCACGATGATAACCGCAATAACCGTGCCGATAGCCTCCATCACATCCGAAAGCGACGTCCCCGAATAGTCCTCTTGCGGTGTATCGTATATCTCCAACCCGCCGTCGGAGGGGGTCACGCCGTATTCGGCATACACTTCACGGACAATAGCCTTGTATGCCTCGGTAAGTCCTGTTGAAAAATCATTATTTTTCAAATAAGGAATCGCATAATTGTCTAAAATTCTGCCTGTTTTGCCGTCGGTCAAACGCCCTTCCAAGCCTTTGCCGACCTCTATGCGCACTTTTCGGTCTCCAGCGGAAAGCAGAAGAAGTACGCCCGAATCTGCTTTTTCCTCGCCGATTCCCCAGGCATTTGCCAAACCGTAACCGTAATCCTCAATGCTTTCGCCGTCCAAAGAGGATACCGTCACCAAAACCGCCTGCGCCCCCGTTTCCCGATACAACGCCTCACCGAGACGCTGTATTTCGGCGGCATCCGCAGACGTCAGACAATCGGCAAAATCATTCACAAAGAAATCCTTTGTCGGCTGCGGATACTGCGTTTTCGCCGCCGCGGGCAGACACAGCAATACAAGGAATACCCATGCGCATAAAATCGACGCCGTCTTTTTCATAACACACCCGAAGCCCTTATCAATCGAAGTTTACGGTCGGCACGGTTTGTGATTCAGCGGTCGCTTCAAAATATTCTGCCGCATCAAAACCGAATATATTGGCAAAAACAGAGGTCGGGAATTTCTTGATTTTCGTATTGTACTCCTGCGCAATCCCGTTATAATTCTGACGTGATTTTGCAATACGGTTTTCAGAGCCTGCCAATTCATCCTGCAAATTGATAAACTGCGTATCGGCTTTGAGCTCGGGATAATTCTCGACAACGACCAATAGACGGGAAATTGCAGAATCCAGCGCACCGTTGGCTTCGTTCAATTCATCCACCGTCTTTGCACCCGAAAGCGCCGCGCGCGCATCGGCAAGCGCGGTATAGACCTCTTCCTCATGTGCGGCATAGCCTTTGACGGTGCTGACTAAATTCGGAATCAAATCGGCACGCCGCTGTAAATAGGTTTCCACCTCAGACTGCGCCGCCGAAACGCTTTCGCGGGCTTCCACCAGCCCGTTGTAAGCGGAAATACCTTTGCCCGCAACCGCAATCACCAAAACCAAAACAACTGCTAAAATAATCCAAACCTTTTTATTTTTCATGATAAAGCTCCTTTCAAAGCTGAATAAGGTGCCATACAATCTCCGTTTACGATTTATGCTTCAAAGCCGTTCGGATTCATACTCTGCCAGCGCCAGGAGTCCTCGCACATTTCCGCAAGTCCGCGCTTTGCTTCCCAACCGAGTACTTCCTTTGCTTTCGAGGGGTCGGAATAGCAGGTCGCGATATCCCCCGGACGTCGTGCCGCAATTTTGTAGGGCACTTTTTTGCCGCTCGCCTTTTCAAACGCCTTGACAATATCCAATACGCTGTATCCGTTTCCAGTGCCGAGATTGAAAATCTGCACGCCTTTTTTGCCTTCCAAAATGTTATCCAGTGCCTTTACATGCCCGTCGGCAAGGTCAACCACGTGAATATAGTCACGCACGCCCGTGCCGTCGTGTGTATCGTAATCGTCGCCGTAAACCGAAAGCTCGGGCAGTTTGCCGATGGCGACTTGGGTAATATAGGGCATCAGATTGTTCGGAATCCCGTTCGGATTTTCGCCGATACGTCCGCTCTTGTGCGCACCGATGGGGTTGAAATAGCGAAGCAGGGTAACATTCCAGTCACTGTCGGACTTTACAATATCTTCCAAAATAATTTCAATCATATATTTGGTCGTGCCGTAAGGATTGGTGGTACCGCCCGCAGGCATGGTCTCCTTCAGAGGAGAAACATTGTTCATGCCGTATACGGTTGCCGACGAGCTGAACACAATATTTTTGCAGTTATTGTGCCGCATTACATCGCAAAGCGCCAGTGTCCCGCCGATGTTATTGTCATAATATTCAATCGGTTTCTGACAGGATTCGCCAACCGCCTTCAAGCCCGCAAAATGAATGACCGCTTCAATCTGATTTTCCTTAAAAATTTTATCCATTCCTGCACGGTCGCGGATATCACACTCGTAAAGCTTTATATCTTTACCGCTCAGTTCACAGATTCGCTCCAGAGATTTCGGACTGGAATTGTAATAATTGTCAACAATTATCACCTCATATCCTGCTTCCGTCAGCGCCACACATGTATGTGAGCCGATGAACCCCGCGCCGCCTGTTACCAAAATTGCCATAGAAATCATTCCTCCTGAAAATATTCTCCTGCTGATTTGTAAAGCTGATTTACATTACACGGTAAGCTGTGTACCGCTGTAATATTTAGACAGAATCTGTGCATAGGTTGAACCTGTCGCCGCCATTCTGTCCGCCCCGAGCAGACTCATGCCGACGCCGTGCCCGACGCCGTAAAACTCCAGCATGAATTCACTTGTCTGCTCGCTGTAAGTTACCGCGAAACAGTGGGACGGCAAGTTTTTACCCGCCATAACCTTATCAATAAATTCCACGCCTGAAATCTCTTTTCCGCCGACAGATACCGTTTCCACATACCCGATGCCCGTATTCACCGCACCGTCGTGCCGCACGACCTGTATCCATTCTTCGGGATTTTCCGAAAAAGTCAATGTCGCATCATAGGCGGTCAGCACATCGCGAAAGTCGTCTGCGGCATAAATACGCTCCATTTTGTACTCTGCCTGCGTTTTGTCGCTGACGGAATCCACCGCGCGCAAATACGGAAAATTCTGCCCGAATACTGCGTCTGCCGCCGTGGTTCTGCCTGCCGAAAGCTTACAGAACGGCGTGAACGCGGGCGCATTGCCAAAGCTTAAATACTCCCCGAATACGGCGCGAACCGCATTGTATACTTCATCACTGTATTCCTCCGCCAGTGTAACCCCTGTGATTTTCCAATTTGTGTTGCGGTATTTTAAATAGGTATATACCGCAACTGCCTGTGCTTTCAGCGCTTCCGCCTGCTCATCGCCTTTTACTTCGGCGGCAATCATACGCGCCACTGCCTCTTTGGCATCCATCGTTTTGCCGTTTACAAGCATTTCCGAGGGGATTTCCTGTGCGTTCGGGTCCGCCACTGTGGTATCGATTGCCGTGCCTGCCGCAGGTGCGGAAGTGGTTTCGGCAGGTGTTTCCTGCACGCCGTTCAGCATTTCATTATAGATAAGCTGTGACAGAACCACCGTATTCAGCACCGCAGGCGGCTCGCTGACAGACGGTATTTCCGACGGAATCGGCGCAGAATTTTGCACTTGATTTTGGGCGTCCCGTATTTTCTTCTCGCGTACAAAGAAAATACAACCCACCACAATCGCCGCCGCAAGCACTAAGGCAATTACCGAAAGCAAAATTTTTCCCGATTTTCCCGCGAAGAAGCCCTGCGGTTCTGCGGCAGGGCCTGCGACCTCAATGCCGACAGCACCTTTTCCGGAAGCCTTTTCGCCAATCAACTCCGCCAACTCCTCAGCGGCATCCTGTGTAAAATCCGCTTCGGACTCGTTGTCTTCACGGTACAGCTTGCGCACCACGGCGGTCTTGTCATCGGCAACGGTGATGCAAATGTAGTCGCCGCCCTCGCCGCGGCTGATTTCCGAAATACATGCGCCGTACGCCGCACCCGAAAGCTCTTTTGCCGCTTTCGCGGTAATTGCCACATAATCGGTCAGATTGTAGTCGCCTTTATCTTCCACATGCGGTGTGAAAATAAAATAGTTGTCAAAATCGATACAGCCTGCACCGAGCGCCTTTAAAATTTCTGCGGCAGGCGTACAGCTGACAGCCGCCTTGGCATCCACCTCACGCAGAATATTGACGGTATGCTGTACCACCTCGGAGACCGCTGTATTCGGCTGCTCCGTTGTCTTTGACGCCGAAAGCGCGGTATCGGACGCAAAAACATCTTTCTGCATCAGATACGGCACAGCACCGTTTTTCAGCACACTGTTCAGCCGTTCCTCGTCCAGCGGCAAAAAGACAATGGTTTGCTTGCCTTTTTCGACTGCAAACCCCGGATACATCCCGTCCGCCGTCAAAAAGACTGCGGCATTTTTCGGTACAGCCGCATTTTTTTCTTTTTCCTCGGGTGAAACCGCCGTATTTTCCGAAAGCCGCCGATACGCTTCCCCGTTTTGCTCCATGCGCAGTCCCAACGCCGCGCATAGCTTCACCCGCACAGCATTGTACTTTGCTTTGTCAATGGCAAGCACAATAAATTCGCTTTCCTTCAGTGCCGATGCAAAACGCGGCAGCATGGCTTTCAGCGTATCAAATGTATGAAACGCTGTATCGCTGTCTGAAAATGCACTTAATGCACCTGAAATCCGCGCCAGCAACCCTGAACTTTGCTGTTCGGGTAAAGCTGACAAAGCCAGCAATTCCATCTTCATATCCTTCATCATCCCTTATTCGCTGATAAACCGTCTTTCACACAGTTCAATCCTTTTAAGCTTCATCCGCAATCATCGTTTTGGTATCCGCATTGAGCGTCCACTTCGGCGTATCCGCATACGGATTTGTCTTGCCGTTCTTATCGTACCACGCCTGCGGATACCGCGGATTTTCATTGGGCACTGCCAATGATGTATCCATAGATGTGCTTTCAGTTTCGCGAAGCATTCTGCCGACGACCACCAAACGAGCGTCTGAAAATTCATAGGTACAGGTTTGCAGTGTGATAATTTTGTCATCGGGCTGAATATCCACACCCGTAGAATACAGCTTGCGTTCATCCACGGCGGCAATATACCGCATAAAACTGTCATTGGAACCGAAATCCGTTACCGTGTAGTTGAAAATATAGCCGTTGTCGTCTGACTCCTTACTGTTGGTAATGAACGCGGCATACACTTTGAATTTGTAACTGCGGTACAGCGTATCAAATTCGATGACGGGCGACGCTTGAAATCCTTCAATTTCCTTATATTTTTTCAAGTCGGCAAATACCAAGCCGTCACTCATATGATGCCCGTATAAAATTGTATTTTTATTTAAATATTTCGGGTCGTTGCGATAATCCATGCACGGACAGCCGTAGCGGCTGTAATTGCCGTAGAAATCCTGTTTCAAATAGGTGGCGTTGTCCTCTGCCTGCACGACCTGCACATCAATCAGAGAATTCGGGATTTTAATCCAGCCGACCAAGTCCTGATTGATGGCATACAAATAGGCGTATTTTGCCATCATGCCCTCAGGCAGACGGATGTTCGGATATTTTGAAAGAAATTCCGCCCAAACATCGTTTTCCGCTGACGGAGATACATCGTCAATAATCTGCCCTTTAATTGCGTCGCTCTGCTTACTCGCCTGATAACTCTGTACACCGTAAATGCCGAAATAGACAAGACAGCCCGCCAAAGCCACAACCGAGAGATTGACAACCGTTTTGCGGATACCTTCACCGACGCTGTCATGCCGATTGGGAAAAATCTTTAAAAAGGTATCCTTAAAAATCTCGTTAAAGGTTCTGTACTGCTTTTCGGGTTCGTCCGTCGCAGACACATCTTCGGCGGTTTCGGATTCTGCCGTTTCTGCCTGCGGTTCCTCCTGCACGGACTGCGGCGTTAAATCGGCATAATCCTGATAATGCTCGGTCACATCCACAAATTGACCGCGGTTTGCCATAAACTTACTGCGGCGTCCCGTAACCTCTTCCTCTTCCGGCTCGCGCTCGGAAACCGCCCGCAAAACGTCGTCGTAAATGCTTTTATACTGCTGTGCCGCATCTTCCTGCGGCGCCGCAGAGGGTGTTTCTGTATCTTCTGCCGATTCGGAAATATTTTCCTCTGCTGAGACAGGCTCGGGAATATCCCGCAAAGAGGACAGCAGAGCCTGCACCTCTTCGTCTTCCGTGAAATCGGCATCCTCTTCGGAGACCTGTTTTTTCAGTGCATCGAAGGAAAGCATTTCTTCCTGATTTTCATCGTGTTTAGACATTGGGGTCCTCTCCTCTCGGGTACCATTTTTCCTCGTTTCTGAAGGGATTTGCGGTTTTGTGCTTGTCATACCAAAGCTGCGGGTATTTGGGATTTTCGTTAATCTGTACTGCCGAAACATCCACAGAAGCGTCTTCGCCATCACGCACCAAACGCGCCATCACGACACAGCGCGCATCCTGCTGTTTACGGGGACTCAAATCCATATCGCGCGTGCAGGTGGAAAGCGTTAAGATTTTATCGGTCGGCAAAACCTCTACATCGGTATGATACAGACTGCGTTTATCCACCTCAACGATGAATTCCGCAAAGCTCTCCGCCGTCATAAACGGATAAATATAGTTAAAAACATAGCCGTTGTCCAATTCCGCAGACGCCGTCGTCAAAAATACGGCAAAAACTTTCCATTTATAATCCTTATATATGGTGTTGAACGTAATGACGGGCGCAGTTTTGTAAAATTCCGCATCCTTATACTTCTCCAAATCGGAAAACATCGTAGAATCCAGATAATTGTGCCCGTATAAAATGGTATTTTTATTCAGTGTTTCCGCATTATTGCGGTAATCCATGTAGATTGTGCCGCGGCGCAGATACGCTTTGTAAAAGTCATGACGCAGATAAAACTCGTTGTCCTCCGACTGCATAACAGGATGGTCAATCGTGGTGTTGGGAACGGTTATCCAGCCGACCAAATCATTGTTTTCGTTATAGGCGGCACGGTACCGCGGCTGTACAAACGCAGGCTCAGCGGGGTAATTTTCCGCTGGCTGTGTGGTTAAATCCGCAATATTCTGCGCCTGTTTTTTGCTTTCATAAATATCGTGAAAATATTTGACGCAAATACCGCCTGCAACAAGCAGAACCAAAACGGCAATTACCGTAATCAGCCGATTAACAACACCGCCCGATTTCTTTTTTCGTTTTTGTTTTGTTCTTTCTACGACTGCTTTATCCGTCGCTTTTTCATATTTACTGCTCATGCGTACAAATACCTCCGAACCAATTCCAACGCATGTAAAGCGGAGCTTTCACGGTTACTTTCGCGTATATTTTCGGTAAAGTGATTTTCATATTTTTCGACGGTGACCCCGTTTGCATCCGCCAGCGCGATATACACGAGGCCGACGGGTTTGTCGGTATCATCGGAATTCGGACCCGCAATCCCCGTAACCGCCACTGCCAAATCTGCTTTTGCAAATTTTCGCGCGCCCTCTGCCATTTCGTGCGCAGTCTGTGCACTGACCGCCCCAAACTGCCGCAATGTGTCCGCACGCACGCCGAGCCATTCCGATTTTAAGCGGTTGGAGTACGTAACTGCACCGCCGTGAAATACCGCCGACGCACCCGACACATCTGTTAAACGCTTCGCAACCAGCCCGCCCGTGCAGGACTCCGCCGTGGTCAGCGTCAAGCCTTTTTCCGAAAGCTTTACAACAATTTCTTCTTCCAAGGTCATAAATCGTCTTCCTTTGCATTAAAACGTACAGCGGATAATTTCAAACCGTGCACCGTCTGCGGCGCGCTGTACCAAGGTTTCCACATCCAGCGCCTGCTCCGCCTGCTCTAAGAATTCGAGCTTCGGACGGGTGCGCGGATGCTTCGGTGTAAATACCGTACAGCAATCCTCATACGGACGGATGGAAATATCAAACGTATCAATCTGCCGTGAACGGACAATAATCTCATCCTTATCCATACCGATCAGCGGACGGAATACTGGCATACCTACAACCGCATCCGTACAGCCGAGTGCCAGCATGGTTTGACTTGCCACCTGCCCGACGCTTTCGCCTGTAATCAGCGCGGCGCAGTCCTCTCTGCGCGCTATCCGTTCGGAAATGCGCATCATAAACCGCCGCATAACAAGCGTAAACAGTTCTTCGGGGCAGTTATCCCGAATCTGCTCCTGAATCTCGGTAAACGGCACGGTATAGAGCCCGATGTCCCCACTGTATTTTGCCACCTGAGACAGCAAGTCATGCACTTTCATTTCCGCCTGCGGAGAAGTGAACGGTGGCGATGCAAAATGCACCGCATCCAATACAATACCCCGTTTGGCAAGCATCCACCCTGCAACGGGGCTGTCAATACCGCCTGAAATAAGCAAAGCCGCTTTACCGCCGGTGCCCACGGGCATACCGCCCGCGCCTTTGATTTGGTCACAGCGGATATACGCTTTCTTTTCGCGGATTTCTACCGTGACAATGCGGTCGGGATGATGCACATCCACCGTCAAATGCGGAAATTTTGCAAGCAGCGCACCGCCGACCTCACGGCTGATTTCGGGAGATTTTAACGGAAACGCCTTATCCGAACGTTTCGCCTCTACCTTAAAGGTAGAAACATCCGAAAGCTGTTCTTTTAAGTAGATCTGCGCCGCCTCTAAAATCGTCGGCACATCTTTTTCCACTGCCGCCGCGCGCTGAAACGCCGCGATGCCGAACACCTTGGAAAGCCGTTCCACAGCTTCATCTATATCAAAGCTTTCCTCGGTCGGTTCTATTGTAACCGTAGATTGTGAACGGGATATGACAAAACCGCCGAGTCCCTGCATTCTGCGCTTAATATTTTTTACCAAAACGCTTTCAAATGTGGAACGGTTCAAGCCCTTCAGCGCCAATTCGCCGTTTTTAATTAAAATGATTTCCTGCATTGTGTTATCCCTTTTTCCGCAGCTGTGCGGTGGCCTTTTGTAAAGCGCGCACACAGCTGTCGATTTCTTCTTCTGTTGTTTCGCGCGAAAGGCTTATGCGAATCGCGCTGTCAATTTCCGCAGAGGAAAGTCCCATTGCCGTCAGCACGGGGCTTCTGTGCCCTTTTGCGCAAGCGGAGCCTGCCGAAACATATACGCCCTCGCCCGACAAAAAGTTCACGCTCACCTGAGCGGGAATACCGTCTAACGAAATGTTTAAAATATAAGGCAGGGCGTTTTCGGGAGAATGCACCGTCACCCCTGCAACTGCCGTAAGCTTTTCACGCAGGCGATGATTTAACGCCTGCACATTTTCAGAATTTTTCCGTACATCGCCGCAGGCTTCCACCGCCGCTTGGAACGCCGCAATCGCGGGCATTCCCTGCGTGCCTGAGCAAATCCCGTTTTCCTGCCCGCCGCCTAAGAGATGCGGCGGAATCTGCACGCCTTTTCTTATATACAGCGCGCCTGCGCCTTTCAGTCCGTGCACCTTATGCGCGCTGACGCTCATAAGGTCGATACCGCATTTCTTCGGTACAATCGGCAGTTTCAGAAATCCCTGCACCGCGTCCACATGCAAAAGTGCGGGAGACTTTTTACGCCGAAGCACAGAGGCAATTTCCGAAAACGGCAAAATACTGCCGACCTCGTTATTCACCGCCATAACGCTTACCAAAATTGTATTTTCATCAATCGCTTCCGCAAACTGTTCCGCCGTGATATTTCCTTTTTTATCGGGCGTCAGACGTATAACCGTAAAGCCCTCCGACTCCAAGCGCTCCATACATTTTTCCACACTCGGATGCTCATAAGCCGTTGTCACGATTGTATTGCCTCTGCGCCGATTTTTCTGTACCGCGCCGAAAATCGCCGTATTGTTTGCCGCCGTGCCGCTCGGTGTAAAATAAATTTCGCCCGATTCCGCCGCAAGCGGCTTTGCTACCGCCGCACGCGCGGCTTCCAAGAGCTGTAACGCCGCAAAACCGTGACGGTGCAAAGAGGACGGATTGCCGAACACATCGGTCATTGCCTGTACAGCCGCTTCCACAGCCGCTTTACAGGGCTTCGTTGTCGCGCTGTTGTCCAAATAACACTCCACCGCGCACACTCCTTTTCCGAATGAAAGACAGTATGCCTTACATACTGATTCAGTTTTTTATTATACACGAAATTCGGCGCTTTGGCAAACCAATTCCGCATATTTTTCAAAGATTTTTCAGTATATTTTCCGCTTTTCTGCAAAATGTAACTAAGAGGTGAAAACTATGGAAAAAACCATGTCCAAACGCCGAAAAGTCCGTCTGCTTGCCTACACTTTGGCGGCGTTTACGGTTCTGCTGACCTTTTCTGTCGTCGGCAATGTCCGCGCCGCCCGCATGACGCGGCAAATCCGCATCGCACGCGAACGCGCGCTTTGCGAATTGGACACATATATCAGCAATATAAACACCAATTTGCAAAAAGGCGCTTATGCGAACACGCCGACCATGCTCGGCACTATGGCTTCTCAGCTGCGCCGTGAGGCCACAGGCGCAAAAAGCAGTCTCGCCGTACTGCCGCTTTCGGAAACACGGCTCGACAACACGTATAAATTCCTGTCGCAAATCGGGGATTTCGTCACTGCGCTCAGCAAAAAAGTGGAACAGGGCGAAACGATTTCCGACGAAGAACGTGAACAGCTGTTCGCCTTACTCCGATTTTCCGAAACACTGACGAAAGATATATCCGATATGCGTCAGCAGTTATTCGACGGCTATTTGGATTTTGAATCCGCCGAAAGCACACTGGAACAAAAAGACGAACAAATCGCATCTCTGTCACAAAACATGGAAGACGCCGAACAGTCTTTAACGGAATATCCGTCTCTTTTATATGACGGACCGTTCTCCGACCATATCAACCAGCGGGATGCGGCGCTGCTGCAGGATAAAGCGGAAATTACAAAGGAAGAAGCGCTGAAAAAAGCCGCCGAAATTTTAGGTCTTGCCGAAAGCGACGTCACATTCCTTTCCGAAGAAAACGACACAACCGCCGCTTACTGTTTTTCGGGCGGGGACAGAACCGTGGCTGTGACCAAAAAGGGCGGTTATCTTTTGTATTTGCTTTCGGGACAGTTTGTCGGCGAAAGCAAGCTGGAATACGCAGATGCACGCAAATACGCCTCGGAATTTTTAAACAACAACGGCTTTTTCGATATGCAGGAAAGCTACTACACCGTTTCCGACGGGATTTGTACGATAAACTATGCCTACCGCGACGGTGAATATATCTGCTATCCCGATTTAATTAAAATCAGCGTCAGCCTAGAGGACGGCAAAATTCTCTCCGCCGACTGCCGCGGCTATGTAATGAATCACAAAGCACGCTCACCTGTTACGCCTGCACTTACAGCGGCGGAAGCACAGAAAAAAGTCAGCCCCTTGCTTACCGTTACAGATACACGTCTTGCCGTCATTCCGACAGAAAGCATGGGCGAACGCACCGCCTATGAGTTCCACTGCAAAAACAAAGACGGCGCGGAATTTTTGGTGTATATTAACACTGTGACAGGCTATGAAGACGATATTTTGCTGTTGCTTTACTCCGACGACGGTGTTCTGACGAAATAGCGCATAAACAAAATAATTTTCGGCACACTAACCGTGTCCGAAAAGCATAAAGAGGGAGTCGTGTGAAAACACACGATTCCATTCTATGTCCTCAAAATTTGCCTGCGGCATAATTTTGAGATGACAAAATTCACATCACGCCTTGTCCGGCTACAGCAAGGATATACCGTGATTTTGCAGTACCGTTTGTAGCCGGAAAGGCTATGCGAATTATTATGAAAAAAAGTATTCTTTTGATTGCCGTAATTATCGCGCTGATTGCCGTCGGTCTGGTTGCCTGCGGCAAAAGCGACGACGGAAAAGTATCTGACCGCACCCCTTCCAACAGTGCGACGGCAGACGTCTCAGACGATGTTTCCGACGCAGGCAATGCAGTCGGCGACGCTGCTACAGGTGCAGGAAATGTTGTCGGTGAGGCCGCCACAGGTGCAGGAAATCTGGTCAGTCAGGCGGCGTCCGACGCAGGCAAGGTCGCAAACGATGCCGTCACAGGCGCAGAGGATGTTGTTTCCGACGCGGTTCGATAACGCGGCACAAAAAAGAACACAACCGAAAAGCCCCGTTGCTTCTCGGTTGTGTTTTTATTTTTTATTTTATGAATTCATATACGGTCGGAACGAACGTACCTAAAATATACGGTACGGCAAACGAAAATGCCACCGAAGTCAAAAGCGTAAGCCCGTAACGCTGTAAAAATGCACCCGCATATAAAATCCCGAAAATCGGTGCGGCAATAATTTTCACAAGCATTGTGGATTTGCCTTTGCCGTAAATCTCCTCTTTCAGTGTCAGCGCGTCCTCCCACTGCGGGAACAGATTGGTCAGCGCGGAAATTCCCACCCAGAGGAACAGGAAATTGAGGAAATGCGGAAAGCCCTTCGCCGTGAAAAATTCACCGAGATAATATATATTGACAGAGCCGACGGACACTGTCACCAAGCCAACCAGCAAATTAAACAGAAACGGGAAGAAGCACATGCCGAACACCGTGGAACGTTTGCGGATAATCTCGTGTTCCATATGCCCGCACATTTCGTTTGGACGTAAATAACGCCCGTCCTCTATGAGGATTTCGTATACACGGCAGGTCAAATGCTCAAAAAATGCCTGCAAAAACGTACCGATTACCGTGATATATTTGACAGCCAAATAAACAATTCTCATGTAACGTCACAATCCCCTTCCGTGAAAATCTGCTCTATGGTCAGCGTACCGTTTTGATACTGCGTAACCTCGGCGGACAGTGTAATCCCGCTGTTTTCAAGCAGTTCCTTGACTTCGCCGAAAGCCTCGCTCTCTTCCGCCGCCAACGCACAGAGCGCCAAAGTGTTGCAGGTCTGAATAGACGGGCGGCTTGAGCTTTGGAATCCGTTGTTCACCGCGGTATATGCCGACTTGTAATCGCCCATTAACAGATAGCAAAGTCCCATTTGGCGGTACAGGTCACCTGCGACGTCACTGCCCTCAGCAATCTTTTCCTCGCAAAGCGCAATTGCGCCATCGTAATCCTTTTGCACGCGCAGGGCGGTGGCGCGAATCAGCGTCGGCGCACCGTCCTCGGCATTTACTTCTTCAAGCTGTTCGCAAATCGGTTCAACATCACGTCCCGTTCTCGCGTACAGTTCCCCAAGAAACTGCCCGTAAAGCCACAGCTCCTTCGGTGCGGTTTTTTGAATTTCTTCGATAAATCCGATTTGCACCTCGGCATCCTTTTGGCACATCATCGCAAGATAATATTGATAAAACAGCACACCGGGCAGGCTGTATTTTTCCGCCTTTGGCTGATAGCCTTTTTGGTATGCAGACTGTGTGCTTTCCGATTCGGGTACATCCGCCGCTTTAAGTGCTTCTAACTTTGCGAGCAAATCGTCATACGGGATATTTTCGGGCGTGACCGTCTTGTACGGTCCGATAATTTCTTCTCCTGCCGCTACGGTTACTGTGAATTCCGCGCCTGAAAGCAACGCGCGTTTCACTTCACGGAAATGCGGAAAAGACATTTCAAAGGCCTGAATATTCTGTGCGGGTTCTTCAATACCGTTGATAAACCCGAGTGACGCGGCAAGCAAAATTTCCCGCTTGTATACATTCTCCGCATTGATTTTTCGGCTTTCTAATTTCGATGCGGCGTCTGCATAAGCATCTAACGCAGAATACATTTTATTTTCACGCTGTAAATTCTCCGCCTTGCAAACTGCGGCAAAGCCCTCGGTACGCTCGGCAAATACATAACCGCCGAAAAACACCAAACAAATCGCCGCGAAAGCGAGTAAAACATGTACCCAATCAAACGGATAGTGCCGCAGTCCCGCATCACATTCCTCACAGAATGCGGAATTCGGATTCTGTGCCGTTCCGCGCCGCTTTTCTCCGCAGCATTCGCACAGCTCCTCTTCGGGCACAGCTTCCTCCGTAACCGATTCCGTATGCGCGGGGTGCTCGGTTAAATCCTCCAACCCCTGAATCAGAATCTCAGGCTCTTCCGTACCGTTCTCGGCGACCTCGCGTGCTTCCGCCTTTGCGCGGTCCAGCTCCTCCTGAAAGACCTTCGCCAAGTCCTCTAACTCATCGTGCAGTGCCTGCGTTGCAGAAGAAGTCTCCTCTGTTTCGGGCAGTACGCCGTCTTTTTCTTTGCGTTCGTCCAAGGCAATACCTCCTTGTGTAATATCCTGTATATTTTAGCACGCTTTCAGGTGCATTTCAAATAAAATCGTGTCGGCACCCGTAAAGTTTACAATTTTGACACATAGAAATTTCTTTTCGCACAGAAATATGCTATGCTTTAGAAAATTCTGTATGGATGTGAAAGCATGCGAAATAAAACACTGTTAAAAGCAGGCACTGCGGCGCTTTGTCTGTGTCTCGCCGCAGGCGGTGCGGCGGGTTGGTATTTCGGCTCGTACACAAAAGATTTCAAAATCACAAAGGGCGATGTGTTTTCGGAAGTGTATAAAGGGGATTTTTACGAAAATCTTCCCTATGCCGATTATTTACATACCGACACTGTTCCGACGGAACAAAAAATCTTTGACATTCGGGAATACGGTGCGTCCCCCGACAGCGAAAATAACCGTGACGCCGTGCAAACCGCACTGGATTCCGCCGCCGAAAGCGGCGGTATTGTATTTGTAGGCGGCGGCAGATATGTCACAGGCAGTCTGAAAATGCACGGCAATACGACATTATTTATCGAAAAGGATGCCGCTTTGGTTGCATCGCATGACAAAGCGGATATGGATTTGGGCTGTCTTTTGCTTTGTGAGGATGCGCAAAACATTACGCTGACGGGCGGCGGCGCAATTTGCGGCGAAGGGAATTTCTATTCCTTAGCCCCGAAATATGCACCGCAGACCGAACCGTTTGCAGACACGCTCGGCGTATGGGAAATGCGGCAGGAATACCGTAAGCGCGTGCGTTTTGCGGCAGAAAACAAATACGGCAACCTTGTGCGATTGGTGCGCTGTCAAAATGTCACGGTTGAAAATTTTATGCTGCAAAATTCGGCGGCGTGGACTTTGGAGCTCAACGGCTGTGACGGCGTGCAGATTCGGGATTTCGTCATTGATAACAATCGGCATGTGGCGAACACCGACGGTATTGATGTGGCAGGCTCGTCCAACGTGGAAATCGCACACTGCTTTATTGCCACGGGCGACGACGGCATCGTACTGAAAAACAGCAAATCGTTGGGCGTACAGTCGGCGATGGAAAACATTGCCGTGCGGGACTGCAAAATAAGCTCCTGCACAAACGCATTTAAAATCGGCACGGAAACAAGTTTTGATGTACAAAACGTGCTGGTTGAGGACTGCGAATTTTTCTTGGATGACATTTATCCGGGCGGCATATCGGGAATTTCTCTGGAATCCGCCGACGGCGCACAGGTACGGAATATAACCGTGCGCAATGTACAAATGCGCGGGGAAGCCTGCCCGCTGTTTATCAGCCTGAACAACCGCAACCGCGACAAGGATTTTGACGCGGCAGGCGCACTCGAAAATATTACGGTGGAGAACATCACCGCAGAAGATGCGGAAATCCCTGTCATTATCACAGGGATAAAGGCTTTGACCGTCCGCAACGTCACACTTCGGAACTTTGACATTCGCTACGCCGCAGGCAAAGACTACTATGATTACCGCCCGTTCGTCCCTGTCTATGACGATACCTACCCCGAATGCAACCGCATGCGCAACCTCAATGCCTATGGGCTGTTTGCACGGTATGCGGAAGATGTAAAGTTAGAAAGCTTTGCAGTTGTGCCGCGTGACGACACCAAGCGGAAAGAAATTCTGCTAAAAGATGTAGCGGATTTTGAAAGGAATTAGAAACAATTCCAATAATTTTATAACAAACCGCCTTCCGCGCCCTCCATGAGGGAGCTGGCACGGCGCAGCCGTGACTGGGGGAGTTTTCTTTATCCGTCTGCGGGCGAACACAGTTCGCCCCTACGGGTTTGCAAAAGCCTGTCATTCTGAGCGCGTAGGGACAGCCCTTGCGTCTGTCCGCAAATTCATCTGACTTTTGCGGGGTACTTCGTAAAGCGCCCCTACGGGGTTTGGTGCTTCCGTTTTTTGCCTGCGATACAGAAAGAAAACCCGCTGTGAAATGGTTCACGGCGGGTTTTCTGCATTTTTAGTTCAATCCTGTATGCCTGTTTCGCCCTTGCGTCAATGTTCGTCCCGCAAGACGGCTTCGGCGCATTTGATACCGTCCACGGCGGCGGAAATAATACCGCCTGCATACCCTGCGCCCTCGCCGCAGGGGAACACGCCATTTGCGGCGGCGGTCTGGAAAAATTCGTCGCGCACAATACGCACGGGGGAAGAAGAACGCGTTTCAGGACCTGTCAGCACCGCTTCGGAGTTTGCAAAGCCCGCAAGCATTTTGTCCATTTTGAGAAGCGCTTCACACATCGTTTCCGTGACGCGTTCGGGCAAAACATCGCGAAGATTGCAAAGCTGAACCCCTGTCGGGCAGGTCGGGTGTACCGATCCCAATTTATGCGAACTTTCGCCCTTTAAAAAATCGCCGACCAGCGTTGCGGGCGCGGTGTAATCCCCGCCGCCGACTGCGAACGCTTTTTTTTCGATTTCCAACTGATAGTACATTCCTGCAAGCGGATGCTCGCTCGGAAACTGTGCAGGCTCAATGCCTACAAGCAGTGCGGAGTTTGCATTTTCTCCGTCGCGGGCGTATTCGCTCATCCCGTTTGTGACAACTGTACCCTCTTCGCTCGGACAGCAAACCACCGTACCGCCGGGACACATACAAAACGTGTATGCCCCGCGCCCGCCCTGCGGATGACACGCCAGCTTATAATCTGCCGCGCCTAATTTCGGATGAGCGGCAAACGCACCGTACTGCGAACGGTTAATCATTTCCTGCTTATGCTCTATGCGCGCGCCCACGGAAAACGCCTTTTGCATAACCGTAAAACCTTTTCGGTACAGCATCTCCACCGTATCGCGTGCGGAATGCCCAACCGCGAGAATCACCGCGTCCGTTTCAAAATCGGTCTGTTTTCCCTGTTTATTTGTGAGGGTTACCCCCTGCACCGCGCCGTTGTATACAAGAATATCCGTAAGCTTTGTCTGGAATCGCACCTCGCCGCCGAGGCGGATAATCTCTTCACGCACGGAACGCACCACTGCGCAAAGCTTGTCCGTACCGATGTGGGGCTTGGCACTGTACAAAATCTCCTCGGGCGCGCCGTGCCGTACAAACTGCAAAAGCACCTCACGCTGACGGTAATCCTTTGTCCCCGTGTTTAATTTGCCGTCGGAAAATGTACCTGCGCCGCCCTCGCCGAACTGCACATTGGATTCGGGATTGAGCTTACGCGTCCGCCAAAAATCCTGTACGGATTTCTGCCGCTGTTCCACAGGCTCGCCGCGTTCTACAACCAAAGGGTGTAAGCCTGCACGCGCCAAAACGAGTGCCGCGAACATACCCGCAGGACCGAAACCGACCACCACAGGGCGCAAATCCGTTTTACGACGGTTCTCAGGAATTTCATAGCGATACACGTCCGCTTTTGTGACTTTCGGGTTATGTATTTTCGCAAGAATTTTATCTTCACTGCCGTCTGTTTCTACATCAAGCGTATAAATGAATTTGATTTCATTCTTTTTTCGGCAGTCTAAGGATTTTCGGAAAACCGAAATGCTTTTTAACGCCGTCTGCGGCACTTTCAGTGCCTTTGCCGCAAGGCGCGGCAATTCGGTTTCGTCCGCATCCAGCGGCAGTTTGATTTCCTGTATTCTTAACAAGCAGATTGCTCCTTTATAATAGCCTCGCCCGCGGCGCGCCCCGAGCTCCACGCCCATTGCAGATTATAGCCGCCGCAGCCGCCGTCAACATCCAGCGTTTCGCCGCACACATATACATTCGGATATTGCTTTGACTGCATGGTATTCGGCACAAAAGCAGTGCAGTCCGCACCGCCCGCCGTCACCTGCGCAAACTCAAAGCCGCGTACGCCCGAAATTTGAAAGCCAAAGGATTTTATTCTTTGTGCAAGCGAACGCCAATCCTTTGCCGACAGCATCTTGCACGGCATATCCTTTGGCACGCGGCAGGCAAGCAATATCGCATTGCCCAAAGCCTGCGGCAAAATACCGAGCATCAGTGTCCCTGCGGTTTTTTCACCGAAACGCCGAGCTTCTTTTCCAAGAAATTCCGCCAGTTCCGCCTCCGAAAACTGCGGCAAGCAGTCCAACTGTACCGTAAATTTCGAGTTCGGCTTTGCCGACACAAGCCGAGAAAGCTGCATAATCGGAATTCCCGACAGCCCGTAGTCGGTGAACTGCACCTCACCCTGTATCGAATAGACTTCCTGATTTGCACAAAGCAGCCGCACAAAGCACGTTTGCCGCACGCCTTTCAAGGATTTCGGAAAGTTCGCACACGTCAACGCTGTTAAAGCAGGTACGGGTGTTTTGACGGGAATGGAGAGTTTCTCCAACAGCCGAAACGCACTGCCGTCCGTGCCGTGCTTCGGTGCGGCAGAACCGCCCGCACACAGAATCAGCCTGTCGCAGGCGTACCGCCCGTTCAGTAAAAATCCATCCCGCTTCGGCTGAATTTCGGCAATTTCACAATCGGTTATGATACGGACACCCAGACGCTCCGCTTCCGCAAGCAAGGCTTCCCGCACGGAGGCCGCCTGCCCCGACAGCGGATAGACGCGTCCCATTTCCTCGGTTTTCGTAAGCAATCCCACAGACGCAAAAAAGTCTATATTGCTTTGCGGCGAAAACCGTGTCAGCGCATATTCGGCAAATGCGACATCCCCGAAATAATCGTTCGGGTGCAAATGTGCGTTGCTGAGATTGCACCGCCCGTTTCCTGTCGCCAAAATTTTCTTCAGCGGCTTTTGCAACCGCTCATAAATTGTAACCTGAAAGTTTACCCCTGCACGCGCAACCGTGATTGCCGCGGCAAAGCCCGACGCACCGCCGCCGACAATCGCCACCCGTGTCATTTTTTATCTTCCTTTTCTTTTTTCTCGCAGACAGCGCAGTCTGTTTGAAAACTGCATCCTGCACAGCCGTGACAGCCGCCGCAGGTATCGCCGTTTTCTTTGCTTCTGCGGAATTTTTTCACCCGCAAAACCACAAATACAATTACCGCCGTCACTGCCGCCGCCAAAATGATGATGTCCGCCAAAGACATATCGGTCACCCCTTACAAAATCACTTTACATATATTATATACTATGAAAGTGATGACCCAAGCGGTGACTGCCTGAAAACCGAGCGCAATCGCAGTCCATTTCTTGGAATTCATTTCGCGCCGCAAAGTGGCAACCGCCGCCATACACGGAATAAACAACAGGCTGAACACCATAAACGAATATGCCGCTGCAGGCGTGTAAACCGCGGAAATAATTTCAGAAACTGCGCCCGCTTCGCCCGCGCCGTGTAAAATGCCCATGGTGCTGACAATGGATTCGCGCGCAATCAGTCCTGTAAGCATCGAAACCGAGGATTTCCAATCGCCGAAGCCCAAGGGCGCGAAAATCGGCGCAATCACCGAACCGACCACACCGAGAATGCTTTCTTCGGAATTTTCCACATGCTGTAAAGAGAAGTTGAAATACTGGCAGAACCAAATCACAACGCTTGCTCCCAACAGCACCGTACCCGCTTTGGTCATGAAATCCTTGATTTTGTCGTACAAATGCAGACCCAGCGTTTTTGCGGTAGGCAGACGGTACGGCGGCAGTTCCATGACAAACGGCGCATGACCGCCCTTTAAAACCGTTTTTTGCAAAACGAATGCAGAAGCCACTGCCACAAGCAGTCCCAAAAGATACAGACTGCCGACCACGAGTCCGCGGCGCGCAGGGAAAAATGCGAGAATAAACATAGAATACACGGGCATTTTCGCACTGCACGACATAAAAGGAATGAGCATCATGGTGATACGGCGGTCTTTTTCATTTTCCAAGGTGCGGGTTGCCATAATGGCGGGTACGGAACAGCCGAAGCCCATCATCATCGGCACAAACGATTTCCCCGAAAGCCCGATGGAGTGAAGCGCCCTGTCCATAATAAATGCCGCGCGGGACATATAACCGCTGTCCTCCAGCACGGAGAGGAAAAAGAACAGCAAAAGAATCTGCGGGAAGAACGAAAGCACCGCGCCGACACCGCCGATAACGCCGTCGCATACAAGCCCCACTGCCCAGTCGGACGCACCGACGTTTATGAGCATTTCCCGCGCCCGGGAAGCAAAGGTATCGTTAATCAGCGCATCCACCCAATCGGTCAGATTCGCACCGAGTGCGCCGAAGGTGATGTAAAAAATCAACAGCATCAGCGCAAAAAACAGCGGAATTGCAAGATATTTGTTGGTTACCACGCGGTCAATTTTATCGGAAAGCGTCAAATGACCCGCCTCGTGCGCGCGCTTGACACATTTTTCCGTTACGGAACAGATGTATTTGTATTTTTGGTCGGCAATAACCATTTCACGGTCAATATTTTGTGTTTCCAATTCGGAAACAATAGACTCGATACAGGCAAGCGTTGTATCGCTCAGTTCGAGTGTCTGCATCGTCGGCTCGTCGCCTTCAATCAGCTTCACGGCAGACCACCGAAGCGGCAACTCCTTTTGACGGCAGGTGTCCCGAATCAGTTCCTCGATGCGCAGAATCGCCTTGCGCACAAGCCCTGTGTAAATATCGGGCGGGGCGCACATATTGCAGTGCTTATCCATATGCCTGCCTTTATCGTCCGCGCCGTGCGTTGCCTCATGATTTGCCGCATGCAAAAGCTTGTGAATTCCCACACCCTTTGCGGCGGAAATCGGCACGATTTTAAGACCTAACATAGCGGACAGCATATCTGTATCTATACTGTCCCCGTTTTTTTCGACCATATCAATCATGTTGAGCGCCAAAACCATCGGGATACCCAATTCCGCAAGCTGCATGCTCAAATACAAATTGCGCTCCAAATTGGTTGCATCTACAATATTGACGATTAAGTCGGGTTTTTCATCCAATATATAATTGCGGGTTACAATCTCTTCCATAGAATAGGGAGACAGCGAGTAAATCCCCGGCAAATCCACAATGGACGCATCCATATTGTCGTGGGTGATTTTACCCTCTTTTTTCTCCACCGTAACCCCCGGCCAGTTGCCGACATATTGATTGGAGCCTGTTACGGCATTAAACAGCGTGGTCTTTCCGCAGTTGGGATTGCCCGCCAAAGCATATCGGTAGCCCACTTGTCAGTCCTCCGTTTCCACGGTAATTTCCTGCGCTTCGGATTTGCGCAGACTCAATTCATAACCGCGCACATTGATTTCAATCGGGTCGCCCATCGGTGCGGATTTGCGCATGATAATGACCGCACCCGGTGTAATGCCCATATCAATTATATGCCGCCGTACGGCTCCAGAGCAGTTTAAAGAGACTACGCGGCTTTTTTGTCCGATTTTCAGTTTGGTTAACGGAATTGTCATTGGAATCCCCTTTTGCAGAGTTACTTTTAACCGTATTATTTTACTGCACAAAATAAAAGATGTCAATTCTCCGCCGTGCTTTCCGAAAAATAAAATCCCGCAATGCTTTGCATTGCGGGATTTTCTCAAAACAACAGATTATTTCTTGGACTTTGCCTGTTTCATCGGATTGTACTGCGAAACCGTTTTACGTATTTTTTCCT
The DNA here is from genome assembly GCA_900540295.1 of uncultured Oscillospiraceae bacterium. Lineage (GTDB taxonomy): Bacteria > Bacillota > Clostridia > Oscillospirales > Acutalibacteraceae > Fimenecus. Next base: position 16,975 of record UQFM01000009.1, on the reverse strand, counting down.
GATCTTCTTCGCTTAATACGCGATACTCCGCCAAAAGCTCGCGCTCCGTACGGCTCAGCTGTGAAACCAGTGACTCACTGCGCGACGTCTCGTATTCATCCGCCTCATCACAAAGCGCCTCGGGATTTTTGGTATCAATATTCAGAATGAAGTCGATACTTACGGAGAAAATCTTTGCAAAGGCATCCAACAGCATAATGTCGGGCGTATTCTTGGAGATTTCATAAGAAGTATATGTCGTTCTGTCGATATTCAAAATATCGGCAACCTGCTGCTGGGTAAAATGGTTAATGGTGCGAAGCGTGCGCATTTGTTTCGCAAGTTCGGGATTTTTCATCATAGCTTTACTCACCCTTTTTATCTATCCTATCTTCATTATAATAGATATTTTCCGTCTTATGTGAAAAAGTGTGTATAAATCACAAACTTTTTTTGCAATTTTTACGCCGCCGTTAAAAACAGCGTAAATTTTGCGCACGCAGTAAACCGCAAGAGTTTCTGTATTCTGTTTTATTTCAAATCAGACAGGAAATGTATGAACAGACCGCTCAACAGCTTCGGCTCAAACCAAGTGGACTTCGGCGGCATTACCTGCCCTGCATCCGCAATGGACATCAGCTCGTCTGTCGAAGTCGGGAACATGGCAAACGCCGCCTTTGCCTCGCCGCTGTCCACACGGCGTTCCAGTTCCGCAAGCCCGCGAATCCCGCCGACAAAGTCAATACGCTCGTCGGTACGCGGGTCTTCAATCCCGAGCACGGGCGCAATCAGCTTTTCCTGCAAAACAGAAACATCCAAACGTTTCACGGGGTCGCTTTCGTCCACAGAATTCGGTTTTACTGCCATGCGGTACCATGTTTTATCCAAATACAGCCCGAAGGTATGATTCTGCGTCGGGTGATAGGGAACACAGTTCGCTTTTTCCACCGTAAAATCTACCGCAATGCGCTCTAAAAACTGTGCCGCACTGTAACCGTTCAAATCCAAAATCAAACGGTTGTAATCCATAATGGCAAGCTCTTCCGCGGGGAACAGTACAGACAGGAAAAAGTTAAACTCCTCACTGCCGTCATAATCGGGGTGCTCGGCGCGCCGTTTCTGCGCCACCTTGACCGCAGAGGCGGCACGGTGGTGCCCGTCGGCAATATACAGTGCGGGGATCTCTCCGAATAATGCGGTCAGTTTTGCAATCACCGCATCATCGTCAATGACCCAAACCGTTTGGCGCACATCGCCCGATGTAAAATCATATACCGCAGTGTGCGCGGTCTTCCACTGCTCTAAAATTTCGGTCACCGCCGCACTCCCGCGATAGGTTAAGAAAATCGGACCTGTGTTGGCATCCAGCGTATCCACGTGACGAATACGGTCTGCCTCTTTGTCGGCACGGGTAAACTCATGCTTTTTTATGACGGACTGCAAATAATCATCCACAGAGGCACAGCCGACAAGCCCCGTCTGGGTACGTCCCTTGAAGACCTGCTGATAGATATACAGACACGGTTTTTCATCTGCCAGCAGAACGTCCGCCGAAATCAGCTTACCGAGGTTTTCTTTCGCTTTCAGATAAACCTTATCGTCATAAATATCGACACTTTTCGGCAAATCAATTTCCGCCTTATCCACATGCAAAAAGGAATACGGATTGCCGAACGCCATTCTGCGCGCTTCGTCGGAATTCATTACGTCGTAGGGAAGCGCCGCAACCTTTTCGGCAAACGAATCCGCGGGACGAACTGCCCGAAATGCTTTAAATACTGCCATTGTTTATACCTCTCTTTTTTTGAATCCGTCGAAAAATATACCATATTGCCGTGCAGACCGCCGTACCGACCGCCGCACCGACAAAATCTATAAAAACATCCCGCATCTGACAGGCGCGCCCCGAAATGAAATACTGATGTATCTCGTCGCTTGCGGCATACAGCACCGCCGTCAGCATACATAACAGCGGCTGCGGCGCGCGGAACGTCTGAAAACAGGCGTTGTATAAAAGCAAAGCCAGCCCGCAGTATTCCAACGCATGCGCGGTCTTTCGAATGACATGGGAAGAAACGGCAATACCGAATTTTTTCAAGAGCAGTGCAATAAAACCGTTGCTTTTTTCAGCGGAAACGGCAGCCGTATCGTGTGACAGAAAAAAGATAACCGCCATACAGACAGCCACTGCCCCCCAAGACGCCGCGAGAATCACTTTGCGTTTACTTTTTGGTTGCATAGATGAAATAAACATAGTCTTTTGAAGAGTAGAAATAAATATCCTTTGTATCCTTAGAGGTTACAAAATAATTGCCTTCCCACAGCACAGGCAGTAAAAACGCATGCTGCAAAAGATAATTTTCCGCCTCTGTGCACGCGGTACGCAAGGCTGTAAAATTCCCTGCACTGCCGCGCACCGCAGAAAGCTTTTGTGCATATTCCGCAGAATCGACGCCGAATTTTCCGCCGTTTCCGAACATCTCTAAAAAAACGGAAGTCATTACGGAATCTGCGGTCAGCGGATAAAATACAATTTCATAATTCCCGTCTGTTACCGCCGCCTGTAAAGCATCCGCCGACACCGACTTTACCGAGGCGACAAACTTCACCCCGAGTGTTTTTTGCCAGCCCTGCACCACGGCACGCACAAAATCCGCATAGGCTTCTTCGCACAGCACCTCTAATTCCGCCGAGGAAGCGCCGAGCTCCAAAAGCGCTTCGGAAAAGCAGAATTTTGCCTGCTCGGCATTATACGGCAGCATAGCCGCACCCGATTCCGTTCGGTATGTACCTGCACCGATGCGGCAATACGGCGGCACCAAGCCCGTTGCACGGGTTACGCCCTCGCCTGACAATTCGTTTTTTTCCAAATCAGCGGAAAGGCAAAGTGCTTTACGCAGATTTTCATTGGCAAGCACGCTGTTCTGCGGATGAAACAAAAAAGAATACACTGTATTTTCCAGACTCTGCACCGTCAGAGCAGAAGTATCCGACAGATTTTCATACTGTGCCTTGGTCAGAAATGCGGCATCGTATGTGCCTGACGCCATCTTTTCGGGAATTTTACTGCCGTCGTCATTGTAATACAATGTTAAGGAAGCGGGCTTTACGGCCATATCTCCATGATAATCGTCATTGCGCACCATTTTCAGCGAAGTTTTTTCCGTCCAGCGGGAAATATGCAGCGGTCCGTTGCAGAGCGTATACCCTGCCTCCAAACCGTAACGCCCGTTTGTCAGTGCAAAAAACTCTTCGTCACAGGGCATTGCCGCGGGCGCAGTCAACGCATACAGCAAATTTTCATCGGTATGTTCTAAAGTAATCTCCACCGTAAAATCGTCCGTTGCCCGCACGCCGAGAGAAGCAACAGGGGCACGTCCAGCCATAATATCCTTGGCGTTTGCAACAGCGGAAAATAAAAATGCATCCTGCGAGCCCGTCTGCGGGTCAACCGCACGCCGCAAAGCAAACACAAAATCCTCGGCACGGACGGTTTTGTCGAACTTTTCTTTAAATTCTTTTTCGCCGTATTTTTCGCCCAGCACACTCTTCTGCGCTGTAAACAGCGCCCACTGTGCGTCTCGGCGTAAGGTAAACGTATACACCAATCCATCCGCGGAGACGGTATAATTCGTCGCCACGCCGTTTTGAATCGAGCCGTCCGCCGCAACGCGTACCAACCCCTCGTAACAGTTGGAAGCCACCAAACGCTCTGCATTGGAATCGGCGATTTGCGGGTCAAGACTTTGCGGTTCATCGGTAATCGGCATGGAAAACGGCTCATTCGCTTTGGTCTTTCCGAAACAACCCGTAAAGGAGAGAGAAAGCAGAATCAAAATCAAAAAAAACGCAACCGTTTTTCTGCACATATTCCCACACCCTTCCGAAAAATTATTGCAGTTCAAAATGACTGCGGCGCATTGTGACGGTAAAATCGTCCGCCTTTGGCGGTTGCCGTCAGGCAAAGCCAAAGGGAAATAAAATAAGTGCTTGCGCTTATTTTACCACAAGTCCTTTTAAAAATCTATACAATGCGGTAAAAAATTCCGCCGCCCTGCCTTATAGATATTACAAATGCCGCAGATGCAAAATGCGCATCTGCGGCAACACTTGTAACGGAATATGATCTGCATTTATGCGGCAGGTTCCTGCGGCGTGTCCGGCGTTTCGGGGTCTTTATTGTCCTCCCCGGTCGGCTTTTCCGGTTTATCTCCCGCATCGGGATTATCGGGACTCGCATCGCCGCCCGGATTCTCCGGCTTATCCTCCCCGCCCTGATTCGGATTATCCGGGTCAACCACAGGCGGATTCGGCGTATTTCCGTCCCCCGGGTTCGGGTTCTGATTCGGCGGCGTACTGTTATTTCCGTTGTTCGGTGTATTGGTATTCGGCTTATCCGTATTTTGGGAAGTACTGCTCGGATTGCTGTTCTTCGGTTTCGTGGTATCGCTCGTATTATTTTTCGGTTTATCCGATTTAGGACTGTTACTCGTCACCGGTTCGGTCGGCACTTCACCGTAAATAAACAAATGTAACCGTTCGCTTGCTTTGCGCAAATCGTAGCGCCACACCCAAGCGCCCTCATATATACCGCCGACGGCATTTTCTTCTTCACCCGGAATATTGGTCATCGTAATTTGAATATCCGATTTAATCATCGGCGCAAAGGACATAATTTCCGAAAAAGAAAGTGAGGTTTCGCACAGGGACATTCCCCGTTTTAAAAGCTCCGCATATTTTGAAGGGCTGACCTTGCGTGCCTGCACAAGCAAAGCCTCAATCACGCGTTTTTGACGGTTGGAGCGTTCGACATCGGAGTCAATTTTGCGAAGCCTTGCGTATACGACTGCTTGCTCGCCTGTCAAATGCACAGGTCCCGCCTCATCCAGATAGTGAAAATCGGGATTGTCGTCATCTCCAATTTGATTGAGGTGTGCACGCTCAGCCTCTGTGATAGTGATATCCACACCGCCGAGCAAATCAATCGCCTGGGCAAGCTTTGCAAAGTTAATCGACACATAGTCGGTAATATTCATGTTGAAATTCTGATTCAGTGTTTTTACGGCAAGCTGTGCGCCGCCGAACGCATAGGCGTGGCAGATTTTTTGGTCCTTATGCCCTTCAATCGACACATAACTGTCCCGCAGAATGGAAGAAAGCTTTACCGTATTGTTCTTTCTGTCTACACTGACGATGATGATAGAGTCACTGCGTCCCGTAAACGCCTCTTCGTCGCGGGTATCCAAACCGAACAGCGCCACATTAAAAATATCCGTATCGCCGTACTTTTCGGCAATTTCATTGGAAATCCCCAACTCACCTTCATCGATTTGATTGTGGAACCCGCTGTAAATACTGTATACCGTTCCGAAAACTGCGGCGGACAGCACCAGCAGTGCAATCAGCACATACACAATGACGCGCTGCCATTTCTTTAAGGCAAACCATTTCTTGCCGAATTTACTGTTGCGGAATTTGCTGTTTTTTCGTTTCTCCGCTTTCGCCTTTTCCTTTTGCAGTTTTTTTTCGACTTTTTCATCTATTTTTTTATCCAAAAGAATTTCTCGGTCTTCGGAATTCGCTCTTTCTCTTTTCATAATACACCTCAATATGTATTGTCTTGTTCCGAACAGAACAAATTATACAACAATAAAATTTCACATAATAACTCTGTTAATTATACAACCAAAGTCGAATACTGTCAATTCGAGGTACGGATTTTTCACAAAATCTTCAAGAATTTACAAAATCGTCATAAATAAAACCCCGTCTGAAACGAAAAGTTTCAAACGGGGAGAATGACTTAGGCTATTCTGTTCCGTCAACCGCGCAGTGCACGGTCCAGCCAAATCTCGGCAATATCCATTGCGGCAAAAAGACCTTTCTTTTCGCTGGTTTTTACAATACGCTCTTTCGCGCTTGCATCGGGGTCGGTCTTTAACAGCTGTACGGTTACCTTTGCGGCAAGGTCCAGTCCTTCAAATTCCTTTTTGGATGTAATGCGCATCATAATCACGTAATCGTCAGACATGTTGCCGTAATAAATTATATCGCCGTTGCGCACCAACGGTTTGCCTTTATAGGTCAAAAAATCGTTCTTTACTTTCTCAGCCATATTGTATCTTTTCTCCTCATTTTTCATCCGCACCGAGCTGCAAATAATTCTTTACCAAAGCCTGAAGCAGCTCGTCGCGGTCCAGTCGGCGGATCAGGCTGCGGGCATTGTTGTGCGTGGTAATATAAGTCGGGTCTTCGGATAAAATATAACCGACAATCTGACTAATCGGGTTATAGCCCTTTTCCCGAAGTGCGTTATAAACCGTCAAAATAGTTTGACGCATGACTTCCTCATGTTCATCCTTAATGGAAAACTGAATGGTTTTATTCGGGTCTAACAAAACAGCCACCTCCTGCTTCTGTAAAAATCTAAAGTATATTATATACTATGCCGATTTAAAATACAATCATTTTTCAAGAAAAATTTTATATAAGCGGCTGTATCCGATACAATCTCTTTATACCGTTTCCAACGGCGTATTCCGATAATCTTCCACAACCTTGCCGTCCTGAATGCGAATCACACGCTTCGCTTCTTCGGCAATGCCGTTGTCGTGCGTAATCAAAATAACGGTTCTGCCCTCTGCGTTTAATTCGTGCAGAATTTTCATAACGTCTTTTCCAGAACGGCTGTCCAGATTCCCCGTCGGTTCATCCGCCAAAATAATCGGCGGACGTGCGGCAACCGCCCGCGCAATAGCAACACGCTGCTGCTGACCGCCCGACATCTGCTTCGGCAGGTGGTCCAGTCTGTGCCCGAGTCCGACACGGTCAAGCGCTTCCAGCGAGAGTGTATGCCGTTCCTCTTTCGGCATACCGCGGTACGCCAGCGGCAATTCCACATTGCCCTGCGCCGTCAGGCTGGAAATCAGATTAAAGCCCTGAAAAATAAAGCCGATTTGCTTGTTTCGTATTTCGGAAAGCTGGTCATCCGTCATGCGCGATACATCCTCGCCGTCGAGATAGTACTCGCCGCTGGTCGGCACATCCAAAAGCCCCAGCATATTCATCAGCGTAGACTTGCCCGAACCCGACTGCCCGATAATCGCAACAAAATCCCCGCGTTCGATTTGAAGCGTCACGCCGTCGAGCGCACGCACCTCATTTTCACCGGGATTATAAATTTTATAAAGGTCCTTGACTTCAATCAAGCTCATGTGTAACACCACCTTTTAAAAGAATATCGCATCACACGGTTTTTTTCAATGTATAAATTGTGAATTTTTCCGTAAAAAACGGCTATTCTAACAAAGATAAAAAATTGCATATAAAGGGGTTGACGAAATATGTCTACAACCGGAAAAGAATATAATGAAATGACGAAAAAGGCGTCGCCGCCGTCGCCGAAAATCTTGGATATTTTAAAAGCCTTTCTCATCGGCGGTCTCATCTGCACACTCGGCCAAGCGTTCAATGCACTCTATACGATGGCGGGGCTTTCCGAAACCGAGGTCAAAGCGGCAGTGCCTGTCACGCTGATTGTGCTGACGGCAATCCTCACGGGACTCGGCGTGTTCGACAAAATCGCCAAGCATGCAGGCGCGGGAACCATTGTGCCCATTACGGGCTTCGCCAATTCGATTGTCTCCCCCGCCATGGAATTTCAGGCGGAAGGACGCATTCTCGGCACAGGTGCAAAGCTGTTTACCATTGCAGGTCCCGTGATTGCCTACGGCTGTTCCGCCGCCGTTGTATACGGGCTGATTATCTATATCTTCGGGCTGTATTAAGGGGGGGTACAGAGTATGGCAATTCGGCAAGGCAGATATACGTTGAATCTGACGACGCGCCCGTCGATTTTAGGCAATGCGGCGGTGGTCGGAAAAACCGAGGGAGAGGGGCCGCTTTCTGCGGAATTCGACCACATTTATACGGATGACACGCTCGGCGAAATTTCGTTCGAAAAAGCGGAAAGCACTTTACAGCGCGAAGCGATTATCCGTGCGCTCGACAAGGCGGGCAAAACGCCTGCGGACGCAGACTATATTCTTGCGGGCGATTTATTAAACCAGTGCATCGGCACATCGTTCGGCATCCGCGAATTGGGGATACCGTTTTTAGGACTGTACGGCGCATGCTCGACGATGGCTCTCTCCTTAGGACTTGCAAGCGTTCTGGTCGATGCAAAAGCGGCAACGCTCGCCATCGCTTCTACCTCTTCGCATTTCGCGTCGGCGGAACGGCAATTCCGCCAACCGCTGGAATACGGCGGACAGCGCCCGCCGACCACACAGCGCACGGCAACGGCGGCAGGCGCCTCCGTTGTGGGGTACAGCGACCCGAACAAGCCGTGTGTAGAGGCGGTCACATTCGGCAAAATTATGGATCTCGGCATTAAGGACGCAAACAATATGGGCGCGGCAATGGCGCCCGCCGCCGCAGATACCATTGCAAACTTTTTCACGGATACCGCAACCGCACCTGCGGACTATGATTTGATTCTGACAGGCGATTTAGGGTTAGTCGGATCGCAATTATTGAAAGAACTTCTGCAAAAAGACCATAATATCGACATCAGCCGCAATCATACCGACTGCGGACTGCTGATTTACGATATCGAAGGGCAGGATGTGCATGCGGGCGGCTCGGGCTGCGGCTGTGCAGGGTCGGTGTTTAACTCCTATATCCTGCGCCGACTTTCGGAAGGCGACCTGAAAAAGGTTCTGTTGGTCGCCACAGGCGCGCTGATGTCCCCGACCTCGACGTTGCAGGGCGAAAGCATTCCGTCCGTGGCGCACGCCGTATTGGTGGCAAAGCCGCAGAATGTTTCGTAACTTTTGGTATAAAGAGGGATATGAAAGAATATGGATGTATTATTTCGGGATATGCGCATTATCAGCATCGGTGCAAAGCTGATTAAAGGACTGTATTTGCTCAAAACGGTATTGACGGTTGGGATAATAGTCTTTTCCGCTTTGGAGCTGTGCACGGCGGTGCGCGAAAAAAAAGAAGCGATTCCGCAAATTGCACAGTGACACAAAATCCCCGCACCTGTTTCGGTGCGGGGATTTTGTTATTTATCCTGCAAATGAATTTCGCCCTCGGCTTCTTCAAATTCTTTGATGCATTTGCGAATTAAATACAGTATCTGTCCGTTTGCAGAACGCCCCTCATACTTTGCGATATAATGCAGTTTGCCGTGCAACTCAGGGTCAATTTCAATTCCCAAATGCTTGTTATTTTTATTACGCATACTGTCACCGCCACATCAACTTAATTTAAGTTTATTTTAAGTTGATTTTATGGTAAAATGGTAAAAGTATACTTAAATTAAGTATACCAAATTATAAAGATGGTGATTGTATGAAATGCGCAGTAATCGGTTCAAGAGAATTAACCGTTGAATATTCGGGAAAATATTTGCCGAATGAAGTAACGGAAATTGTTTCCGGCGGAGCACGCGGCATAGATACCTGTGCCGCAAATTATGCAAAGAAGCATAAAATAAAGCTAACCGAATTTTTACCGGATTACAACCGCTATGGCAGAAAAGCACCTTTGGTTCGTAATTTACAAATTATTTCTTATGCAGATTGCGTGCTCGCTTTTTGGGACGGACAATCCCGTGGCACAAAATTTGTAATTGAACAGTGCAAAAATCAACATAAAAAAATAACCGTGTATGTAAAACACACGGTATAAGGTTTTTTGCATTGTCATTCTGCACGATAGCGAAGATTCTCACTTAGTAACAACGCATATTTAGATGCCGATTTAACGGAACGACACAGAGGTCGTTGCTGAATTGATGGCGGCAAATCATTTCCTTTTTTGCTTGGTCTGTCTTTCTTATGTATTGTTTCTCCTGCTACTATCTTTCTTTGTTTTCTATTATATCTTCTAATGAAGTTTTTTATTTGCTCTTCATTAAATCCCAAGGCTTCTCTTATTCCTCTATTCGTATATCCTTTTCTTCTTAATGCAAATATTTCTTTTTCATAATCACTTACATGTCTGTAACTTCTTGGCATAATTAAACCCTCCTGATATCTATTTTACAGCAAGAGGGTTCTTTTTTCTATTGTCCACTTTTTACGGACTTGTTCATTTATACGCCGAGGGGGTTCATATTTGCACACTTATAACCGTTTATCCTTATCCAATGCCGCTTCCACCGCACGGGTAACGGCGGCGTCCAAGCCGTCCGCCTGCAAAGAGGCCACGCCTTCAATCGTTGTGCCGCCGGGGGAACAGACACGGTCCACCAATTCCCACGGGTGCGTATCGCTTTCCAAAATCTGTTTGGCGCTGCCGTAGACGGTCTGCGCCGCAATTTTCAGCGCATCCGCTTTCTGCATACCGTTTTTCACACCCGCGCGTGCAAGTGCATCGATAAACATATAGCTGTACGCAGGCGCACAGCCCGCCAAAACGCCGAACAGCGGAAATGCACTTTCCGAAAGACACATAACCTTGCCGAACGCACCGCAGAGTGCTTCGGTCAATGCTTTTTGCGCCTCCGTTACACGGGCGTTAAAGCAATACGCACTCATCGCCTCACCTACGGTAGCGTTGATGTTCGGCATCACGCGCACCACCGCCGCCGAATACGGCAGTAAGCCTTCAATAAATTCTATGGTTTTCCCTGCGGCGATGGAAATCACCAACGGGTCTTTTTTCTGCAAATCCGCGCCGACAGACGGCAAAAGTGTCGGGAACACATTCGGTTTCACCGCAAGCACAACCGCATCGGCAAATGCAATCAATTCCGCGCAGGTTTCGGCAGTCCCGATGCCTAAAGTTTGCTTTAACATCTCTGCTTTTTGCAGATTCACATCATACGCGCAAATATCCGCCGCTTGGAACGCACCCGAACGCACCGCGCCCTCAATAATTGCGGACGCCATATTGCCCGCGCCGATAAATCCGATTTTCATAAAAACATCTCTTTTCTGTACAACATACAATTTTGCGCACGCCGAAACAAGCGTGCGCAAAATTTTGTTTCTCATTCCACCTCGGAAGTACAGTGCGGGCATTTGGTTGCCGCAATATCAATTTCCGATTTGCAGTACGGACACACTTTGGTTGTCGGTGCGGCGGGTTCTTCGGGCTTTTCCTTTTTCAGCTTATCGGATACGGTGTTGATGATTTTGATGAATACAAAAATCACAAACGCCATAATCAGGAAATCCAGCGCTGTGCCGATGAACGTACCGTAGTTGAGGGTTGCAACGCCCGCCGCTTTCGCCTCTGCCGCCGTGGCAAACTCCCCTTCGCCGAGTACCAAAAACCAGTTGTTGAAATCCACACCGCCTGTGATTAAGCTAATCAGCGGCATTACCACATCGTTCACCAACGAATTGACGATTTTCTGAAATGCGCCGCCGATAATCACACCGACCGCCAAATCAATCACATTGCCGCGCATAATGAATTTTTTGAATTCTGCGATAAAACCTTTACCCTTTGCCATAACTTCTAACCTTTTCAGAATTTAAAAATATTGTATCACACAGAGTGAAATTTTGTCAAACCCCTGAAAGGTCAAATTTCGGAATATAGCAGGTCTTCGCCGCTGTGCGTTCCTGCATAAAACCGTTTTGAAAGCCCAAATCCCAAAACGCGTCCACCGTCTTTTGGTATTCGGCGGTTGTCAAGCGGCGGTTCAGTTCCTTTTGCGGATAGGTTCTGCCGCAGGGTGTATACTGGCTCATCAGGCTGATATAGGTATCTTTTCCGAGATTTTCCCGAATCCACCGAAGAATTTCCGCGGAGTCATCTGTATGCTTCGGCAAAATCAAATGGCGGATAAGAAGCCCCGACTGCATCATACCGTTTTCGTCGAAGCGGTCTTTCGTTTGCGCACGCATTTCCAAAAGCGCCGCCTTTGCCGTTTCGGGATAATCCGCCGCCGCAGAACAGCTTTTTGCAAGTGTGCTGTCAATATATTTAAAATCGGGCAGATAAATATCGACAAGCCCGCGCAGCGTTTTTAAAGTTTCTGCCGAATCATATCCGCCGCTGTTATACACCACGGGAATTTGGGGCTTGTATTCACGCAAAGCCTCTGCCAAAAACGGTGTAAAGTGCGTCGGGTTTACAAGATTGATGTTGTGCGCGCCCTTAGCTTCCAATTCGCGCATAATTTCAATAAAACGTGCTTTTGTTACAGGTCTGCCGATGTCCCCTTGGCTGATTTCAAAGTTCTGACAGAACACACACCGCAAAGAACAGCCCGAAAAGAAAATTGCACCCGAACCGTTTTTGCCGCTGATAGGCGGTTCTTCCCAAAAATGCAGTTCGGCACGTGCAAGCACAGGGTTATAAGGCATTTTGCAAAAGCCTGTGCTTGTTCTGTTTTCAACTCTTTGCGCACCGCATCGGCGCGGGCAGGCTGTACAAATCATAAGGACTCCGTTTCTGTGTGTCGGGGGCTGAAAATTCAAATTCTTGGAAATAAGCAGGGAACAACCTCTGTGTTGTTCCGAAAAGTTTCAGCGGATTTCCGCGGGCGCGCACTGCACGCCCCTACGGAATTGTGCAGAATTGTCATTCTGAGCGACAGCGAAGAATCTCACACAGAAGAAAGCGCGTCTGCAAAAACCTGTATGTAAACTACAATATCAAGCTCTCGGCAATCTGCCGTTTATAATTTAAAAATTCTGCGGACAAATTGAAATCGTGCGGACGCGGGCGCGGCTCGCATACGGGAATTTCGCGAATAATTTTTCCGGGCTTTCCCGACAAAATACAAATGCGGTCAGAAAGCTTCACAGCCTCGTCCGTATCGTGCGTGATGAACAGCGTGGTTAAATCAATTTCGCGCATAATATCAAGATACCACTCGTGCATCGCGCTTTTAGTAATGGTATCCAGCGCACTGAACGGTTCGTCGAGTAAGGCAACCCCATCCGAGGCAAGATACGTGCGCAGCAACGCCGCGCGCTGGCGCATACCGCCCGAAAGCTGTTTCGGGTATTTTTTCTCCGTCCCCTGTAAGCCGAATTTCTGAAAATAGGAAGCGGCTTTTTCACGCGCCTGTTTTTTCGGCATCCCGCGGATAATCAGCGGCAGGGCGACATTGTCCACAACTGTGCGGTACGGCAAAAGCAAATCCTTTTGCAGCATATAGCTGATTTTCCCAGGTCTTCCCGTAATGGATTCGCCGTTTAAAAGCACCTGTCCGCAGTCGGGCGTCATCAATCCCGAAAGGATGTTAAACAGCGTAGTTTTACCCGCGCCGCTCACACCCAGCAGGCAGACAAGCTCGCCTTTTTTCAATGTGAAATCCACATTTTCAAGAATTTTGTTTTCACCGAAGCTTTTGGAAATTCCGCGTGCTTCCAGCAAATCGGAATTAGGAGAGATAGGCATTTGAATACCCCGTTCCCGCAGGCAATTCTTTTTCGATTAAGCCCTGTTCCCAGAGCCACGCATAAAACGCATCCCAGCGCGCAGGGTCAATATAGCCCCACTGCGAAACCTCCGCCTTATACTGCTTGGAAATCCATTTTTGGCTTTCGGTCACTAAGGTTTCAGAACCCTTCAAAGAGCCTGTATCGTCGCCGTCAATCAAAATCTGCGCCGCCGCTTCGGGGTTGTCTATCGCAAATTCGTAGCCCTTTTTGAGTGCGCCGAGCAGTGCTTTGGTCGTTTCGGGATTTTCATTGATAAAAGTATTATTGCCAATCAGCACGGGGGTGTAATAATCAAACACGGGATTGACGTCTTTAAAATCGAAATAATCGAATTCCGCATCGGCAAGCGTTGCGGCAATACCGCCCCACGCATAAAACACCCAAATCGCATCCGTAAGACCTGCGCGCAGCGTTCCCGCTTCGTCCGTAAAGTTGTTCGGAATCAATTTAACCTTAGAGAAATCGCCGCCGTCGGTTTCCACAACGGATTTGAGCATCGCCTGTTCAATCGGGGAATCCCAAGTGGCATAGGTATGATTTTCCAGACCACGCGGTTTGTCAAGCCCCTCGCCTTTACGGGAGAGAATGCCCGACGTATTGTGCTGTAACAACGCCGCGACTGCCGTAATGCCGAGCGGCTCTTCCGTGGCGAACGCCGCCGCAAGCGTATCCTGAAACTCTATCGCGAACTGCGCCTGCCCTGCGGCACACATGGCGGCGGCGGCGGCGCCGTTTTGTGACGGCTGTACAACCGTTACGTCTAATCCCGCATCTTTAAAATAACCTTTTGCGAGCGCCACATAAATGCCTGTATGGTTGGTATTCGGCGTCCAGTCCAAGGACAGTGTGATTTTTTGCAATTCCTTATTTTCACCTGTATTTGTGCCGCAAGCGGCAAGAGAGAACAGCAATACCGCACACAAAAGCACGGCAGTAATTTTTTTTATATGTTTCACTTCTTTTTCTCCGTTTCTTTTCGCTCCCAAGGCATAACGAGGGCTTTCACGCCCATTACGCCCCACATTAAGAGCAGACTAATCAGCGTGATAAAAATTATCACGGAAAACATTTTATCAAACGCATACGCTTTTTGCACGCGGGTCATATATACGCCCAAGCCCTCAAAGCCGCCGAGCCACTCGGCAATCACCGCACCGACCACGGCGTAAGAGGCGGACACCTTTAAGCCTGCAAAAAATGAGCCGAGTGCCGAGGGGAATTTTATATACCGAAAAATTTTCACACGCCCCGCACCCATACTGCGCAAAAGGTTCACTGCATCGGGGTCGGCACTGCGGTAGCCGTCCAACAGACTTACGGCAATGGGGAAAAAAGTGGTCAAAACCACGAGTGTAATTTTCGGCGCCATACCGAAGCCCATCCACAGCACCAAAAGCGGTGCTACGGCGATTGTCGGTACGGTTTGCGTAATGACCAAAAGCGGATACAGTGCTTTATAAAGTGTCGGAAATCTGTCCATCAGCGTTGCGAGCAAAAATGCCAGCAGAACCCCGAACAGCAGACCTAAAAAGGCTTCGGTCAAGGTAACGGCGGCATGGCGCATCAGCGTCGGAAAATCCCCGATGAAAGCCTGTGCCACTGCGCGCGGTGACGGCAGCATAAACGACGGCACCCATGAAAAGCCCGTTGCCGCCGCCCAAATCAGCACAACAGTCAAAAGCGTAAGTACAGGGGAAGCTTTACTGATGATGCTTGGTAACTTTTTTGTCAATGGTTAATACACCGCCCTCCGGTTTGTATACCACCTTCACATAAGCAGAGACGGACGGCGCGCCCGCGCGGACAGCAACGTGCTGGCACTCCTTGACAATTTCCATCAGCTGGTCGTAGCTGTCGCCCTCAACCGTGGTTTCAAACGGACCGACATAACAGTTTAAGCCCGTACTTTTGATGTAGGCGATAACCTCGTCTACAATGCGAATCAATTCGTCCTCACTCTGCACATCGGGCAGAACCTGAATCGCGATACTTGCCTGCATAATTTTTACCTCCGAATTTTAGCTGAAAGAAACTTCAGCCGTAAAATGAAAAAGTCTTACGATATCTGCATACCGTAAGACTGTAATTGTATTCGCAACAAGCTTCCTACGGCGGCATTACCCGCATCAGGTTATAGGGTCAAAGAAGCATGCATTCTTTATCTCAGCCGACTTCGCGTCAGCCCCCCTGTGTATGAGATTTTTCATAAGACTTTAAGGAGAGTATACGGCAAACCAAAAGATTTGTCAAGCCCTGTCCTGGGGAGAGGCTTCGTAAGGAAGTTCTCTCCCTTCGGCTTTTGTAGTCAGCCGAAATGATTGGATTTGTAGGAAAAATCAATCATATTGGAGGATTACAAAATGAAACAGCATTACATTGATGAAAAAACGGGCATCAGCTATACTTTGCAAGGGGATTACTTAATTTAAAGATAGTATATATATACATACAGCCTACTGATACATTGCTTGCAGATACCCCGCAGAAACCAAACCATACAGAAAAGGAGTTTTTGCATATGAAATCAATATTTGAACAGTTAGGCGGCACATACCACGAAGAAAATGGGTATCTTATTCCAGATTTAAGATTACCCGCCGAAAAAGAACAGCCAATAAGCACATGGGGACAGCGACATCTGCACTATCTGAAGCAGTATCGTAAGGTTACATACACGAATCTTCTTATATACGGCAAGCTGAATATTTACCTTGCTGACATTGATAAGCAGGCGCAGGAACGCCTTGAACGGCTCATAGAGGGCATGAAGCAGGCGCAGGGTATCACGGAACAGCTAAAGGCTGAAAACGCCTTAGAATGGGTCGGGAGGATGAATAACATACGGGCTTGTGCGATGGAGATTGTGAATACTGAAATCATTTACGCATAGGCGGCATAGCGGCAGAGGGTTAAAGCTCTGTTGCTATTTTTTTAATTTTAACAATAGTCTTCTCAAAAACGGTCAACGGATATATAATATACTTGCATTAACCGTTGCGGTCAATAAGGAGAATGTATATGAATGACAAGTTTTTCAAACTTCCATTAGAAAAACAGCGGCGTATTATAAACGCTGCTTACAAAGTGTTTTCAGAAAACAGCTATAAAAAAGCCCCAATGTCGGAAATTGCAGACGAGAGCGGTATTTCAAAAGCATTGCTTTTTTACTATTTTACTAACAAAAAGGAATTATATATGTACTTGTGGATGAACGCTATTGAGATGACAAGGAAAGCGGTTACAGAATACAAAACTTTGGAAACAGATGACTTTTTTGAAATGCTGAAAAGAAGCCTATTATCAAAGTGTTCGCTTATGCGTGATTATCCGCATTTATATGCTTTTTCGCTAAGAGCATATTATGAAACGGCTCCAGAAATACACAAGTCCATTCAAGAAAACTTTAATGATGTTAGCAAGGCAAGTGAAATGATAGTGTTTGAGAAAATAGATATATCAAAATTTCGGAAAGATATTGATATAAAAACAATGTATGCTGAAATCTTTTACGCTGTCGATGGATATATGCTGAAAAAATATCGTTTAAATTGTATTATACCTGTCTCTTATACACATCT
>UQFM01000008.1 GCA_900540295.1 uncultured Oscillospiraceae bacterium | reverse complement strand
AGATACTGATCGGTCTCGTGGGCTCGGAGATGTGTATAAGAGACAGGTATCCGTACCGAAAACGGCGCAAAACGTACAGACAGTGGCAGAAACCGAAGACGAATATTTGCGCACGGCGAGTTATGCGGAAATCGAATCTTTCTTTTTAGACAGGCAAAAGACATACAGAACCAAAAGCTATGCCGATGATATGGCGATATTCGGCGGAGGTGCATGGATTTTTAACGAGAAATCGGCTGCCCCTGAATCCGGCGCCGCACCCGGCAGCAACGGTTCAGGCAACGGCTCTGTGGATGTCGGTTCGGATATCACAGACTCTAAGCTCTCGGCAAGCGGGACTGCACACGGTGAAACCAATACACAGGTGGACGGCATTGACGAGGCGGATATTCTCAAAAATGACGGGAATTATCTGTATCTCGTGCGCACACAGCAAAGCACTGTAGAAATTGTAGATATCCGCGACCCGAAAAACATGCAGACCGCCGCGCAAATCGACTGTACTGCCGAATCGGAGCGCCGTACCGTGCGGGAACTGTATGTGTACGGCGATACGATGGTGCTTCTGTGCGATGTGTATGCGGGTACGGAGAACGCCGAGAAAGGTCTGTACGATGTGTGCTACGCCTATGCGTCCGAAAACATGAAAACCGTGGCGGAAATTTACGACGTCTCCGACCGTACCGCACCGCGTCTGCGGTTCGACTACGCCGTAGACGGCGGACAGCTTTCGTCCCGTATGGACGGCAGTACGCTCCTGCTGATTACTTCCTATAATGTGCCGATTTACAAGAACGAGGAGGATATGAAAAACGCGTGTGTGCCCTGTACTTACGAGGCGGGGGAGAAGATACGTTTCCCCGCGGAAAACGTGCGCATTGTATCGGGTACGGACAGTACCGCTTACCTGACGGTCAGCCGTTTGGATACACAGGCGGACAAAGCGGAGGCGCAGACCAAGGCTGTACTCGGCGGCGGGAATGAAGTTTACTGTGACGGTGAAAATCTGCTGGTCGCACAGGCGGATTATACCGCAATGCAAAAAGAGAACGGGCGTGAAGTTTTCTCGGCGGAAATCGGCACGCGGCTGTATACGTTTGATATAAAGGGCGGCGTCGCCTACAAAGGTTCAGCACAGGTCAAAGGCACAACGCTCAATCAGTTTTCCATGGACAGCTTCGGCGGCTATTACCGCATTGCCACCACCGCAGGCGACGGCAGTCTTGTTACGGTTCTGAATAAAAATCTGGAAACCGTCGGAGAGCTTCGCGGCATCGCAAAAGGGGAATCCATTTATGCGGCGCGGTTTATGGGCGATACGGCGTATTTGGTGACATTCCGTCAGACCGACCCGCTGTTTATCATTGACCTTTCCGACCCCGCCGCGCCAAAGGTGACAGGCGAACTGAAAATTCCGGGCTTTTCCAATTATCTGCATCCGTATTCGGAAAATCTGCTCATCGGTATCGGGCAGGACGGTACGGCTTCGGGCGCGAACAACAAACTGAAAATCTCTCTGTTTGACGTCAGCGACAAGAAACATCCGCAGGAAATTTCTCAAGCGGTTTACAGCGGCGGGACAGTTTCCGTGAGTGCCGCGCAGAATACGCACAAGGCGTTTCTGTCGGTACGCGAAAGCGGTGAATTCGCAGTTCCCGTGCAGGAAATTATTTACGGAAACGCGGCAAATGTCTCTTATGCGAGCATGCTGACCGTGCAGGACGGCAAACTGTGCATCACAGGTACGTATAAGCCGAGGGACGGGGAGCACGAAATTGAACGCATGACCTATGCGGGCGATACGGTGTATACGCTTTCGTGGAATACACTGACCGCATTTGACAAAGCCACAGGCGAAATTTTGTCGGAGATTGTATATAACAGTACAGGAAATGTTGTGATAAAATGAAAAATATGGTATATAAGTCTGCCGTTTTTTGCGGTGTAATGGTGCTTTCTTGGCTGCTTTTGAGCTTTTACTTCTTCCCGATAAAAGCAGGACCCGAAAACTACGCAAGCTTTTATGCATTTTTTGCGGACGCCGTACAACACATTGCGGCAATCAAACTGCTGATTTCGTTAATCTTTTCTGTTTTTGCACTGTTTGTAGCAGAATTGCGTGAAGAAAAAAAGAAGCGGCAAAAATCAAATGACTGATGGTGAAATGCTTTGCCCGTCCGTAAAATTGTGTAAACTTGTCATTCTGCGCGGCAGCGAAGAATCTCACACTGCGCCAAATAAATTCTGAGGCTCGCGTAGGGACGGACATCCTTGTCCGTCCGCGGGCGAACGCAGTTCGCCCCTACGGGTTTGTGCGTTACCGTTGGTTTGTGCGGATTTCGCGGGTCGCCGAAGTCGTCGACCCCTACGGGTTGCTAAAATCTGTCATTCTGCGCGGAGCGTTGAATCTCCCATGGCGGAAAGTAAATTCGCGCTTTATAAAATGGCAAACAGCGAAAATGACAGAATTGTAAGTTAAAATTCACCGAAGTGTAAGGAAGCTTTTATAGAATGGTGTCATCAAAGGCAAAAAGCCCTCGAAAGGAGACAACACAATGGAAATTGTAAAGGTTGAACATCTCTCAAAGGTTTACGGCAAAGGTGACACCGCCGTGCACGCATTGGACGATGTTTCATTTTCAATCGAACAAGGTCAGTTCGTGGCAATTGTCGGTCCGTCAGGTTCGGGCAAATCCACGTTACTGCATATTTTAGGCGGTGTAGACACCCCCACAAGCGGTAAGGTACAAATCGGCGATACGGATATAAGCCGCTTAGACGAAACCGCGCTCGCCATTTTCCGCAGACGGCAAATCGGTCTGATTTACCAGTTTTACAATCTGATTCCGATTTTAACCGTGGAGGAAAATATGACGCTCCCGCTTTTGCTGGACGGCAAAAAGCCCGACCGTCAAATGCTTCACACCTTGGTATCGACGTTGGGGCTTTCCGAGCGTCTGCATCACCTGCCCAATCAGCTTTCGGGCGGTCAGCAGCAACGCGTTTCCATCGGCAGAGCGCTCCTCAACAATCCCGCGCTGATGCTTGCCGATGAACCGACAGGCAATTTGGACAGTGAAAACAGCAAAGAAATTATCGCGCTTTTGCGCCGTTTTAACCGTGAGTTTAATCAAACGGTTGTCATTATTACACACGATGAGCGCATCGCCCTTTCTGCCGACCGCGTCATTTCGGTGCAGGACGGCAAAATCGTCAGAGATGAGGTGCGCGTACCGTGAATATCGTTAACAAATTAACGTTTCGGCATTTAAAGGAAAACAAAAAACGAACCGTTATTACGGTAGTCGGCATCATCATTTCCGTGGCGATGATTACCGCAACCTGCGTATCCGTCACCTCTTTACTCAGCCTTCTGGAAAAGTCCACGCTCTATAACAGCGGCGACTGGCACTGCCAGCTTTCGCTTGTGACGCCAACGCAGGTGCAGACGCTGTCGGAAAATCGGGATTTGAAATATGTTGCGGTTTACACGGGACATGAAGAAGAGGGCTACGGCTTCAACATCCACAACCAAGAACGGGAATCCCTCGGCGTCGGCAGTATCGGCGCGGGCAACCGCGATTATTTCTCGGCATTTGTGACAGCACCCTATACAGGCAATGTGCCGTCCAACGAAAATGAAATTATGGTTACGCAGGATTTTCTCCAAAAAAACAAATTGGATTGGAAAATCGGCGATATTGTGACCTTGGACATCGGCAAACGCACACAAATTTCCGAGGACGGCGAACAGGAGCCTGTATTCGGCAAATACAGCATCGGCGAAACATTCCAAAGCCTCGGCGAAAAAAAGTTCACTGTCGTCGGCATTTTGCAGACAAAAAACGAACCGACCAGAAGCATTCCGATTTTGCGGGGACTCGCCGCAGGCGAGGGCAACGACGCTTCCGTATTTATCACCGCAAATACTTTAAGCGGCGATACGGAATCCCTAATCAAAAACGCCGTGCAGGCCGCAGGCATTTCGGAAGAAACCATGAACTTTCACAAAGACCTGTTCCGCTACAACTTGATTCTGCGCGACGCCGACCCTGCAATGACGACGATATTCGGTTTTTCCGCCATCATTTTGGTCATTATTGTCATTGCATCCGTGATGCTCATTTACAATGCATTCGGTATTTCCATTTCCGAGCGGTCACGGTATCTCGGTATGCTCGCCTCGGTCGGCGCCACCCGTGCGCAAAAACGCAATTCCGTCTATTTTGAAGGCGCGGTGCTGGGACTTATCGGTATCCCCTTGGGCTTCGGCGCAGGTATTTTGGGTATGTTTATCACCTTCAAATGCTTACAGCCGTTGATTGCGGAATCGGGCTTAAATGTAAACGATTCCACAACATTAGTTTTGGATTTTCCGTGGTGGATTTTGCCTGTGATTGCGGTGGTCAGTGTGATTACCATTGCCGTTTCCGCCGCCATTCCCGCAAAGCGTGCATCCAAAACCACGCCGATTGATTCACTTCGGCAAAATACGGATATCAAGGTTAAAGTAAAGCATTTGCGTTCCCCGCGCATTGTACGGATGATTTTCGGCTACGAGGGCGAGCTTGCCTATAAAAATATGAAGCGCAACGGCAAAAAATCCCGCGTAATTACAAGCTCTCTGGTACTGTCCATCATTCTGTTTTTATCCGTAAATACCTTCTGTTCCATGTTTATGGAAGCCAATAAAATGTCCTCGGATATCCCCTACCAAATCTCCGTCATCGTGACCAAAGACAATGCGGCACGGTTTCGAACGGATGCCGCAAAATTAGATACCGTAGACAAAATGTACGGTGTACAAACTTTGATGTTTCAGGATATTCACACGGACAAAGCACATATCAAACGCGCTTATGCCGATCAATACGCCGACAAAAACTTCACGGTATTTGTCGCGGTGGTAGACGATACAGATTTCAATGCATTCTGTCACGAAAACGGTATGGATTATAAGGCCTTTTACGATACCTCTGCAGGACTGCCGATTTTACTGCTCAACAGCAAAGACCAAACAGAAACCGCCGCAAAGGTTTTTGAAGACAGCATTGTCGGCACAAACATCGC
Organism: uncultured Oscillospiraceae bacterium; assembly: GCA_900540295.1. Taxonomy (GTDB): domain Bacteria; phylum Bacillota; class Clostridia; order Oscillospirales; family Acutalibacteraceae; genus Fimenecus. The sequence continues at coordinate 33,842 of UQFM01000008.1, read as the reverse complement.
TTTGAGTGAAGACGGAACTCTGCCACAGCTGAACATAAAAGGTCTTGCCAGCTATAAAAACAGTGACAATTACTGCTATAAGCTGATTCCCGCAGGCATCATCGGCGCCTATGCACCGAAAAGTGCGGTAGAAGAAAAAGAGCTGATGGGTTCAGATATGGTCGGGTTTGAAACGGACGACCACGAAAAGCTTTATAACGATTTAATGCTGCTCGGCGAAAGCGGTGAATATAATAAAATCAATGTCGTGGATTATCAGGACCAAATGAAAATGATGAACTCCACACTGATGATTTTACAGGTTTTCATTTACGGCTTTATCGCGCTGATGACGCTGATTGCGGCGGCAAACATTTTCAACACCGTTTCCACAAGCATTGACCTGCGCCGCAAGGAATTTGCAATGCTCAAATCCGTAGGCGTCACGCCGAAAGGCTTCCGCCGTATGTTACAGTTTGAAAGCCTGTTTTACGGACTGAAAGCGTTAATTTTCGGTTTGCCTATCAGTATCGGCATCAGCTTCGGGATGTGGTCGGCTTTGGACAGCGGCAATATTGCCATTCCGTTCCATTTGGACTACCGCATCTACCTCGGTGTAACCGCCGCCGTGTTCCTGATTGTCGGGCTGTCGATGCTCTACTCCACTTCAAAGGTCAAAAAGGATACCATTATTTCCACGCTGAAATCGGAAATCATTTAAAAAGTCTGAAAGCTTTCCATGCATCTCCCCCCCCTTTTCTATATTGTTTCTGCACAGCAATCCGCACAGAGAAAATCTGCTCTGTGCGGATTGTAATTTTTTCATATCGGTTCAAAAACAGCAACACATCATTTTCATCCGTACCGTTTGCAACATTCGATTGCAAGCAAGTAAAAATTGTGCTATACTTCTTTTATTATGAATATTAGTGAGATGATTTTGTGAATTATGTGGAGCTTAAAACCGACTGCGGTCCCGTACGCGGGTTGGAAAACGAAACCTGCCTGGAATTCCGCGGGATTCGCTATGCCGAAGCCGAACGGTTTCAATACCCGAAGCCTGTCACGCATTGGGACGGGACATATGACGCAACGGCATTCCGTGCCTGCGCCCCCCAGCACCGCGCGTTTGAAGACGACGCGGCGGTTAATGCGTTTTACCACAATGAATTCCGCAAAGGACTTTCTTTTACATATGGTGAAGACTGCCTTTTTTTAAATATTTGGGCGCCGAAAAACGCGCAAAAGCGCCCCGTAATTTTGTATATACACGGCGGCAGTTTTACAGGCGGCAGTGCGAACGAAGGGCAAATCAGCGGTGTACGGTTTGCGGAAAACGGCATAATCTTTGTTGCCTGCAATTACCGTCTCGGTGCATTCGGCTTTTGTGCGCATCCTGACGTCACGGCGGAAAACGGCGCATGCGGAAACCAAGGGCTGTTCGACCAAACAGAAGCGATACGCTGGGTATATGCAAATATTTCCGCTTTCGGCGGCGACCCGAATAAAATCACCTTAATGGGACAAAGCGCGGGCGCAATGAGCGTGGACATTCATTTGAACAATCCGCTGTGCCGCGACATGTTTTCGGGTGCGATACTGTTAAGCGGCGCAGGCTTACAACGTTTTTTCGCAAAGCCCCTTTCTCCCGAAAAAACCGCATCCTTTTGGAATGCGGTGATACAAAATGCGGGCGTGACTTCCATGCAGGCGTTGCAGAAAGCCGACGTGCAAACCGTATATTTTGCATGGAAAAAAGCGTGCAAGGACGACAAACTCAGCTTATTGCACACCATGCCTGTCTATGACGGAGTGCTTTTGAAAAAAGGTGCGTTTGCAAAAGAAACCATTCCCGACATACCGTATATTATCGGTACAACCTCAGACGATATGTTGCCTTTCTTCTTGGAGCGGTTCGCCAAAAAATGGGGCGCACAAGTGAAAAAGTCTCATCAAAACAAATGCTACGTGTACAATTTCTCACGCCGTTTGCCGGGAGACGATAAGGGTGCTTGGCATTCGGCGGATTTGCTGTATGCGTTTTCGACACTGGATTTCAACTGGCGTCCGTTCACAGACGCCGACCGCCTGATTTCCAAACAGCTTTCCGACGCACTCTGCGCGTTTGCCGAAAGCGGCGACCCGAACTGCGAGGCAATGCCGCAGTGGCGGGACGATTACAAAAATCCGATGCATTTTTGTGAAAACACCTGTATGAAACGCTGGAACACGCGGCATCATTTACACAACACACTGACAGGCAAGGGGTTTTAAGCATGGCAAAATTCCACCATTCTTTCAAGCTTTTCAAAGAATCACCGACCGGGTGCATATACACCTGCGGAGAAACGTCGGCGCAAATTGATTTTGTAAGCGACAGCTGTGTACGCGTGGCGGTTTATAAGGACGCGGACCGTATGCTCCCCACCTTTTCCATCAATCCCGAAAATACGGTTCTGCCGAAGCCGCGCCACCGTCTTTGTACGGATGGATTCTCTCTGTTCGCACCGCAAATTACGAATACTGCGGGCGGCGCGCAATTCGACTTGCCGAACAACCGAAAAATCGTGCTGAACACAGAAAATTTCCTGTTGCAGTACTATCAAAACGATACACTTCTGTTCGCGGACCGTGCGCCGCTTGCTTACAACTTTGAAAACGAGTTCGGCAAAGAGACTTACCATTATCTCACCCGCAGTCCCGAGGAACGCATTTTCGGCCTCGGTGACAAGGCAGGTTCGCTTGACAAAGCAGGAAAAGCCTTCCGTATAGAAACCGCGGACGCAATGGGTTACAATGCAAAACAGAGCGACCCGCTGTATAAGCACATTCCGTTTTACATCTGCGAAAATGCGGTCGGCTGTTACGGCATATTTTATGACACATCCGACACATCGTATATGGATTTCGGCAAAGAAATCAACAACTATTACCCGCCTTATAAATATTTTAAAACCGAGGATGACTGCCTTGTCTACTATGTGTTTTTCGGCACAAAGCTTTCGGTTTTGCAGCAGTTTGCCCGCCTTTGCGGCAAACAGGCGTTTCCGCCGAATTACAGCTTTGAATACTGTGCCAGCACCATGGCGTACACCGATGCGCCGCGTTCGCAGGAAAAGATGGAGGCTTTTCTCCGAAAGCTTCAGGAAACGGATTTGTCCTGCGGCGGATTTTATCTGTCATCGGGCTATACCTCTATCGGTACACAGCGGTATGTATTTCACTGGAACCGCGAAAAATTCCCCGACCCGCAGGACTTTATACAGAATTTCCATGAAAACGGCATTACCGTCATTCCGAATATCAAGCCTGCGTTTCTCACAAGCCATCCGCTTTACAAAACGGTTGCCGACAACGGCTGGTTTGTAAAAAATCCCGACGGCACGCCGTTCGTCACGGAATTTTGGGACGGCTTGGGCAGTTATTTGGATTTTACGAATCCGGGTGCCTTTATTTTCTGGAAACATCAGGTCACAGAGAAGCTTTTAAATTACGGCATTACCGCCACATGGAATGACAACAACGAATTCGACATTCGGGACTGCGACGCTGTTGCTGTCGGATTCGGAAACGGCACCGTCGCCGCGCACCGCATCCGCCCTTTGCTCACCTATTTAATGGTCAGCGCATCGTACGCGGCACAAGCCGAAAAAAATCCGCAGTTACGTCCGTTTTTATCCACCCGCAGCGGCAATATCGCCGTGCGGCGGCTGGCGCAAACCTGGTCGGGCGACAACACAACGTCCTTTGAAGATTTACGGTACTGTCATTACATCGGTCTTACCATGTCGCTTTCGGGGCTGTATTTTTACGGGCACGATTTGGGCGGCTTTCACGGGGAAATGCCGTCGCGCGAACTGTTGCTTCGCTGGTTACAGCACGGTATTTTTGAACCGCGGTTTACCATTCATTCCTGGAATTCAGACGGTTCGGCAACCATGCCGTGGAGCTATCCCGACTGTACGGACACCGTACATGCGCTGTTCACGCAAAGAAAACGGTTACTGCCGTATATTTATAATTGTGCTTACCAAGCTGTTGCGCACGAACTGCCTTTAAACGCACCGCCGTTTTTGTATTATGACGATGAAGCCTTGTATCAATATCCCGATGAAATGATGCTCGGGCAGGATATTTTAGCGGCATTTGTATTCGACGAGGGCGAAACGTCTGCAAACGTATATTTGCCGAAAGGCGCGGATTGGTATTTGGACGCACAGCTGTACACAGGCGGGCAAGCCGTTACCCTTTCTCTGCCGCCGAACGCACCGATGCCGTATTTTGTCCGCGGCGGCAGTGTTTTGCCGACAGATGAAGCGCCCTATGGCTTTCTGACTGCGGAGCAGCTTACATTTACCGTCTATCCCGTAAAAAGCGGTACATTTACAAACGAATTTTTCACGGATGACGGCATCAGCTTCCGTTATCTGCAAAATGACTGCGTGCATTTACAATTTACGGTTGTCTGCACAGAAAGCACCGTACAAGTCACCTATGAAAATACAGGAAACATCGCTTTCACGCCGCAAATCCGCCTGTGCGCGGGAGACGGCAGAAGACTGGACGTGATTGGAGAGAGGTAATTTTATGGAAACAAAAGAAAAAACCTGCGGCATACGGGCGATTGACCGCTTCGGGTATGCACTCGGCGATATGGGCGGCATTTTAACCTTTTCATTGGTTTCGTCCTTTTTAACTATGTTTTACACCGATGTTCTGCATTTTACGGCGCACAGCATCACGGTGCTGATGCTTGCCGCACGTATTTGGGACGCGGTAAACGACCCGATGTGGGGCGCGTTTATCGATTCGAGGAGACCGACGCGCTTCGGGCGGTTTCGTCCGTATATTTTGGGTGCTTCTGTGCCTCTGGCGCTCGCCGCATTTCTGATGTTTTTTAAAATCCCCGGGCTTACAAACACGCAATATCTGATTTTCGCCTATGTTACATACATTTTTTACGGTATGATGTATACGGGTGTGAACATTCCCTACGGCTCGCTTGCCTCGGTCATAACGAGTGATGAAATTGAGCGTTCCTCGCTTTCCATGTGGCGCTCCGTCGGCGCGGGCATCGGCGGACTGCCCGCCCAAATCCTGCTGCCGCTTTTGGTGTTTACCACCGTAACCGCCGCAGACGGCTCTACCGCTAAGGTGCTGGACGCAGGCAAGCTTTCTGTTGCTGTCGGCTGTCTTTCGGTGCTCACCGTTGTTATCTTTTTCCTGCATTTTAAATTTACAAAAGAGCGCGTCACCGTTTTGCCGAATCAAAAAACGGGCGATTACAAATTCTTGCAGTCTGTGAAAAATCTGCTGAAGAACAAACCGTTTTTGGTGCTTTGCGTGATTTCCATGCTGCTCATCTGTTTTCAGATGTACACACAGACGATTTACAATTATTTGTTCAAAAATTACTATGAAAAACCCGGATTGTACAGTGTCGTTACCGTTTGCACCTACCTGCCCATGGCGCTGTTCCTGCCCGTGATGGGCAAGCTCATCCGCCGTTTCGGCAAAAAGGAAATTTGCGCGGTAGGGGTCGGCTTTGCGGCGGCGGTCAACATTGTCATGTATCTTATCGGCTTTACACCGCTTGCCGCCAACCCGTATTTGTTCCTTGTGCTTGTATTTTTCTCGGGTGCGGGGCAGACCTTTTTGGTTATGGAAATTTGGGCTTTGGTGATGGATGTCATCGACTACCACGAGCTGCTTTCGGGCAGACGCGAAGAGGGGACTTCCTACTCCCTGTATTCCTTCGTGCGGAAATTGGGGCAAACCGCCGCAGGCGCGGGCGTCCCCGCCATTCTCGGCGCAATCGGCTACGACGGCACGCTTGCCGCGCAGACTGCCGAAGTCACGGATAAACTGTATACCGCTTCCACTTTGATTCCCGCAGGCATTTTGCTTGTGATATTCCTGCTGTTGGCATTCGGCTACAAGCTTTCTAAAAAGGAACTCCAAAAACTGCACGAACGGCTGACAGCGGCGCAGACAACAGCAGAAAAATAAAACTTTTCGCACCTAAGGCTTGATAGTTTTTTATAAAAACAGTATACTAAAGGTTGTAAATTTTCGTTTTCAGGAGCGAACGGTTATGAGTCTTTTGTCCGTGGTTGTGCCCGCATATAATGAACAGGATATTATCCCGAAAACCGCCTCTGCAATCTCTGAGATTTTAACGGCGGCACAGATTGATTTTGAAATTCTGTTTGTCAATGACGGTTCACGGGACGCAACTTGGGAGAAAATTGAACAGACCGCCGAAACAAATTCCCGCGTACGCGGCATTTGCTTTTCCAGAAATTTCGGCAAGGAGTCGGCGATTTTGGCAGGACTTTCGGAAGCCAAAGGCGACTGCTGTGTTGTGATTGACTGTGATTTACAGCAGCCGCCCGAGGTTATGGTGGAAATGTACCGCCTTTGGGAACAGGGCTACAAGGTTGTAAACGGCATAAAATCCAGCCGCGGCAAGGAAAGCCCTCTGCACCGTCTCGCGGCAAAAGCCTTTTATTCGGTCATGTCGGCAATCGTAAAAATCGATATGACAAAAGCCTCGGATTATAAATTATTGGACAGAGAAGTGGTGGACGTGCTTTTACAGATGCCCGAACGCAACTACTTTTTCCGCGCACTTTCCGAATGGGTCGGCTACCGTTCCGCTTCTGTGGAATACGATGTTGCCGAACGAAAATACGGCAAATCCAAATGGACGACCTGTGCACTTATGAAATATGCCGTTACCAATATTGCCGCATTTTCCTCGCTTCCGCTGAACTTTATCACCGTGCTCGGCGGTCTCGTCTTTGCGGTTGCCGTTGTATTCGGCTTGATTGCTTTAGTACAATATTTCTGCGGTACGGCAGTAGAGGGCTTCACCACGGTGATTTTGCTGTTACTGCTGATTGGCAGTATTATCATGATAAGCCTTGGGATTATCGGCTATTACGTTTCCAAAATTTATGAGGAAATCAAGCAAAGACCGAAATTTTTAATCTCGGCAAGAACAGACGAAAAAAAATAATATACAAAATGCATCCGCGCCCCGCAGGCTTTTCGGTCTGCGGGGCGCGGATTTGCATTGCATACGTTATTTATAATTTTTTAAAAATAGCTTGTAGAATGCCACTGCCTGTGCAACGGCAGTCAAATCGATATTCTCATTTTCCGCATGCACGGACGCCAATTGCTGTGCGGAAAGCTGTATCGGCGCAAAGCGCAGAACACAGTCACAGACATCCGTCAGCGTGCGTGCATCTGTACCCGCAGGCAAAATAAACGGCGAGGCGGGATACTGCGGGAACACCTGCCCGATACAGTCCATCGTATAAGCGAATGCGGGACGCGTCATATCGGCAGGTCCGTGGTATTCGGATTCGGGCAAAATTTGCACCTCTACGCCGTACTTCTCGGCAACGGCACGCAAAGCGGCAATATCCTTTTGCATATCCGCTTCGTCAACGCTGCGAAGCATCACAGTTGCCGTGCACTGCTTGGATTCCGTTGTCCCCTCAATTTTGCTGAATGCGCAGGTGGTACCGATTAAGCCCCCTGCCTGTGCATTCAGCTTCGGCATAACCGCTTTCAGCAATCCGCCGAACAGCCAAAGATTGGAAAACAGCACTTTCATCGGAAATGCGCAGTAGGGTGCAAGATGCGTAAACATCGCCGTGACCTGCGCATTTAAGCGGCGGATAAAAATATCCTTGGTGCGTACTTCGTGAATAAAATCCGTCATGCGTTCAATCGGCGTAGCTTTCGCCGCGGCGGTCAGGCTTGCATGCGCATTTTCGGCGGTTGCAGTACATTCCAGCTTATACCGACCTTTTTCATGCACCGCCACCATCGCGCATTTCTCGCAGTGCATACCGCCGAGCGGCGGTTCAATCACGGCGCCGCCCTCATCTAAAATCACCTCAAAGGCAATTCCCTGTTTCTGAAAATATTGCAGGGCGGTCGGTATCCCGTCTCCGCCGAGTTCTTCATTGTGTGACGAACCGATATATACATTGCACGGCGGTTCGTAACCTGCCGACAGCAATTCCTCCAATGCGGAAAATTCCGCAAACAGCGGGGTTTTGGTGTCGACCGTCCCCCTGCCCCAGATTTTACCGTCATGGATTTCCGCCGCAAAGGGTGCGTGTTCCCACGCGCCGTCTGCTGCCACCACATCGTGGTGCGACATCAGCATGATGTTGCGGGAATTGTCTTTCCCCGCAATTTTGTAAATCCAGCAGTCGTCGCTGAAAATCTTTTTTTCCGCACGCGCATGCACCGTCGGGAACAATTCCTGCATTGTATCGCGCAGCTGTGCGAATGCCGTATCATCATAACTGTCTTTTACGGAAACCGTCGGGCACTGAATCATTTTTCCGAGCCGTTCGGCATAGTGCAAAATTTCTTCCTCTGTAAACTGCGCTTGTGCAGGCGTCAGCTTACGCGCGTTTCCGGTCTTGCGCACTGTGTTTATAAGCAGAACCGCCAACAGAAGAACAAACAATGCCAAAACAATGTAAAGTCCTATCATTTTTTCTGCCCTTTCTCTGCACCGCGGATAACCGCCAATACATCTTTTTCACGGTATACGGCAAACACAATCACCGCGCCTATGGTGAATACGCCGCCGACCACCGCCGACAGCAATAAGCCCTTTTGTCCGACGCTCTCCCCCGTTACCGCGCCGACAGCGACCAGCGAGGGTACAATCATCATGGCAATCGAGGTGCCGAGCTTGGTCACAAAGCTTTTCGCCGCGGCAAACGTCCCCTCTTGGTTCACGCCTGTTTGCACGGTATCATAGCGAATGACATCCGCCATCATGGATGCGGGCAAAATGTTGAGTACGGCAAACGGCAGGGATACGAACAGCGCGAAGAGCACCGCCACCAGCAAGGCGTGTTCTTTCGGGAAAACATCGACAAAGCAAATCAAAAATTCCGCTACGGTGAACACGGCACAGCCGACAATCATCGGCACACGCTTGCCCGATTTCTTGGACCATTTGTTGATGAACGGATACAGCACCAAAGAACCGATAATCGAGGTCGCCATTATGATAATTGCCTTTTCTTCGGGAATCCCCATAAGCTCGGTAATGTAATACAAAATACACGCCTGGAAGAAGCTCATGCCCGTGCCCTCAAACAACTGCCCCAAGGTGACCAAGCGGAAATATTTATTGGAGAACGCATGCTTCAAAGACTGTGTAAGCGGCGTGGTCGGGCGAACGGACGAAACATACGCCTTCTCTTTAATTACAAATGCGGGAATCAGCAAAAGCACCGCGCCGATGACGGCAAAGCAAAGAAAGGTCATCCGCCACGCCAGAATCGGGGTAAGCCCTGCGTTTTTCATAACCGATACAATCGCGGTTGTCGCATAGCCGAGCATACTGCCGACCACAAAGAACAAAGAATTCCACGTGTAGGAATCCACCAATTTGCCCTCGTCGCGTACCATTTCAGGCAGTAATGCACTGTGCGGAATCATGTACAGCGTATAGAAAATGTAATACGCCCAAATAAACACTGCAAGCCATATGTTATTAAAAATCGGATTTTTTGACGGTGACCAGAAAATGAGCAGTGCGGACAGCGCAAACGGCACGGCGAACCATTTCATAAACGGAATTCGTCTGCCGTTTTTATTTTTGCATTTATCGCTGACAGACGCCACCACGGGGTCAGACACTGCGTCAATCACGTGACCGATGGCTTTAATCAAGCCGATAACCGTTAAAATACCTAAGAATACATACCCCTGTGTAATCAGCGTCGGCAGTCCCGACGCGGCGGTCGGCTGATAAAAATAAATCAGATAATTGTTGAGCATCGCGGTAAACAGCCCGACGGCAAACTGCGGCAGGCAAAAAACGATAATCGTTTTTCTGGATACCTCTTTCATTTTCAATTCCCCTTTTCTTTTTTCGGTCAAGCTGTCGGTCAAACGGACGACTCCGTCTGCAAGGAGTATTATAAAACAATTCAAAAGAAAAAGCAAATATAAAAGCGCCGGTTTTACGAAAGCCGTACCGCAGTTTCTGTAAAAAACGCCTGCGGCGATGATGCATTCAGCCGCAGGCGTTTTTTGTTGTTTTTATAAGGTAACCGTGTACAGTTTGTGTTTTTAACCTTTTTCACATCAAATCCGTACAGACTGCCTTTACTCCCGCAAAAAGGTTTCGAGTGCGGAATAGCGTCTTGTCTTTTTGTCGTTTTCCACCATTTTTTGAATCTCCTGCGGAGTGCCGACCAAAATCATCAGCTGTTTTGCGCGCGTCACCGCCGTGTATAAAAGATTGCGGTAGCAAAGATTCGGCAGTACCGATACCACGGGCATAATCACAGCAGGAAATTCACTGCCCTGGCTTTTGTGCACGGTGACGGCATACGCCAAATCCACTTCTATCAGCTGTTCCTTCGCGAACACGGCACTGCGGTCATCAAAGCAAATCTGTGCCGTTTCGGTGTGGATATCGATATTTTCAATCACGCCGATGTCGCCGTTGAATATCCCCTCGCCCGTTTCGCCGTCCGCTTTTTCCCAAACAATATCATAATTGTTTTTGGTCTGCATCACCTTGTCGCCCACGCGGAAGGTGCGGAAGCCGACGGTCAGCTCCTTTTTCCCGTCTGACGGCGGATTGACCAGCTCCTGCAACAGTTTATTGAGGTGTACAGACCCCGCCTCACCCTTCTTAGAGGGACAAAGCACCTGAATATCGTTTTGCGGGGAATACTTATAGGCGTCGGGCAGACGCTTTGCATACAGTTCAGCAATCGTTTTTGCCGCCGCATACGGACTCTGACGCTCCAACAGGAAGAAATCGCCGTCCTTACGGTCTAACACAGGCGCTTCGCCGCCGACAATGCGGTGCGCATTGGTGACAATCAAACTGCCCATTGCCTGACGGAATACTTCGGTCAGCTGTACCACAGGCAAAAGTCCGCTGTGAATCAAATCGGCAAGCACATTGCCCGCGCCCACAGGCGGCAGTTGGTCGCTGTCGCCGACCATAATCAGACGGCACCCGAACGGCAGTGCCTGCAAAAGGCTTGCAAACAGACTGATATCCACCATTGACAGCTCGTCTAAAATTAACGCCTCGCATTCCAACGGATTGCGCAGATTGCGCTTGAATACAGGGCGGTCGCGGTCATCCCACTCCACTTCCAAAAGGCGGTGAATCGTTTTTGCTTCGCGCCCCGTCAACTCCGTCATCCGCTTGGCGGCGCGCCCCGTCGGTGCGGCAAGGGCGATATCTAATTCCTGCTTTTCAAACAGACGCAAAATCCCGTTGAGCGTGGTGGTTTTTCCCGTACCCGGTCCGCCCGTCAAAATCAGCACGCCGCGGTCAATGGCAGTTTTGATAGCCTCCCTTTGCGTTTCGGCATAGGTGATGCCGTCCTCTTTTTCAATCTTTTCAATATCCTTTTGAAAGGTTTCACACTGCGGCGGCGGAAACCGCAATAAAATTTTAATGCGGTCACTGATGGATTTTTCATCGCGGTAAGCACTTGCAAGAAAAATAAATTCACGCTCTGAAAGTATTTTGGAGACAAGTGCCCCCGATTCCGTCAGCTTGTCCGTTTCTATGTCCGCCGCATCTTCGCTGATATTCAGGTATGCCGCGGCAATCTTCAACAGTTTTTCGCGCGGGATGCAGGTGTGCCCGTTGCCGTACAGATTCTGGCGCACAATATGCTGTAACCCCGCACGCACGCGAAACGCATTTTCGGGCGGATTCGGCAGGGCTTCGGCAATGGTTTCCGCGCGCTCAAAGCCGATGCCCGTTTCGCGTTCGCAGAGTTCAAACGGATTTTGCAGTACACGCTCCACCGCGTTTGAGCCGAACGCCTCATAGGCGGCAATACATTCGCGCGGCGTCATGCCGTAGGTTTCTAAAGCAATCATAATATTGCGGACCGCGAACTGCTTTCGGAAATTCTCCTGAATTTTCTCCGCCTTATCCATGGAGATCCCCTTAATTGTCGCCAGCCGTTCGGGATAATTTTCTAAGATATCAAAGGTTTCTTCCCCGAATTTTTCAATGATTTTTGCCGCCGTAGCAGGGCCGATGCCCTTCACCGCCCCCGCCGCGAGATAATTATACAGCTGTTCGGCGGTGGCGGGCATTTCACGCTCAAAGGCTTCCACCTTAAACTGTCGCCCGAAGGTGCGGTGAAATGTCCAAGTCCCCGACAGCTTTACCGATTCGCCGACGGAAATATCGGAAAACGTGCCTACGGCCGTGACAAGCTCGTCGTCACAGCCGATTTCCAGCACCGTATACCCATTTTGCTCGTTGCGGAATTTGATATCCTCAACCGTTCCGTTCAGGAATTCCGTTTTTGCATCTTCCATATGTTTCACGCTTTTTTCAGTTTTCCGCATTCAGCGGACAAAATCCGCAAAATCCTTTATGTTGCAAAGATAAATGCCGTTCGTCTCACGGCAGACGTTTAAACAGCTCAGGCGCTGTGTTTCTTCCATGCCGCAGTCCAGCACAATTACCGACCCGAAGCCTTCATCGCCCAAAAAATTCATTTTCATGCGCGCGGCATACGCCGCGGCGGTTACATCACTGTCACAGCGTTTTGCGGGAATCACCAAATAAAACGGATATTTCTTTTTCGGCAGGCAGACCTTGAACATCAGCAGATAACAAAGCGCCAGCAACCCGAACAAGACCAATCCCACAAACACCGCGCCAAAGAAAGTCTCTAACATGAAAATCACCCCATAACAGTGTATGAGGCGAAAAAAAAGATGTGAGCGAACCTGTAAGCCGAGTTCTGTCGTTAAAAGCAATTATCTGTCTACGCACACCGTTGCCGATGTGCTGAAGCCATCCTTCGAAGTATCTGCCCAGCTGACAACTTCAGTCGATGTTGCATCGGGTAGGGTTTACTTGGCAATGCCGTTACCGACATCCCGGTGAGCTCTTACCTCGCCTTTCCACCCTTACCGCAAAATGCGGCGGTATATCTCTATGCACTTTCCCGGAGGTCACCCTCGGCGGCCGTTAGCCGTTACCCTGCTGTGTGATGCTCGGACTTTCCTCATGGCGGCTCGCACCGCCCCGCAATTGCTCAGTCTGCTCACAGATATATTTTAGTATAAATCGCGCGGAATGTCAAACGGTTCAGAACAAATACCTGTCATAACCCCACGTATCGCAAAAATCGAATTTTACATAACAGCGGTTCGGCGGCACATCGGCTTCTGTCTCTAAGACCTTACAAATTTCCGCTGTGAGTGCCTCACAAGCCTCGCGCGACGCTTTGCCAAACACGCTGACACAGCACATTGCCGTTGGCACATCATTACTGCCTTTGAAATACAAATGGCATTCAGGTTCAATGTTGACCATTAAATAATTCTCACTTTTGCCGGGCAGCAATGGAATTGCCTTGCCGAGCTCAGTTTTCACCGATTCAATTTTTTCCGTTTCCAAACTTTCGGAAAGTTTTACGTCTATAAAAGGCATCTGATTTTCCTCACAATCTCATAAATATTTTTTTAAAGCATCGGTTTGCATCTGCACACGCATTTTATCTACCGAATGCCCCGAATGATAATAATGCTCTGTCTCGGTGAACAATTCATAGAATGCACATTTTGCGCCGAAATTTTCGGAAAGCGGTCTTTTTCTCGCATATGCTTCCAACAGCCCCAAATGCTTGCCGTTTGCATTGTTTAACTGATACAAATCCATTTCGCTGTCCGCCCACATACAGTTGCACGGGTCAATGACAGCCGTAACCGCGCACGCTTTTTTATCGACCAACACATTCCACATATTGTAGTCGCCGTGAATCAGGGAGGCTTGTGTAATCGGTTGGGAAAACAGGCTGTCAAACCGTTCTAACGCCGTACACATCGTTTGCAGTGCGTCACTCGGGAAACGTCCGCCGTTGTGCAAATCTTGTGCCGTTTTAAAAATGCCTTGTGCTTTTTCAAAGTAATAGGTCTGCCAAACGGGGGTAAATTCTTTTGCATTCAAAGCACCGAACCCCGACGGATTGACCGTACTGTGCCAAGCGAGCAGATTGTCGGTAACCTGCTCTGCGAGCTTTTCGCGCTTGCGTTTTGAAAAATACCGCACACCGCCGCCGTTTTGCCCTGCAAGGTATTCCATTGCCATAACGTCAAGCGGACAGCCTTCTTCTGCCGTCTGCGTCCACAACACCTGCGGCATCGGAAAAATCGCGTGTTCGCGCAAAACGGCAAGCGATGCACACTCCTGTGCCATCATACCCTTTGTTTTATATATTTTCACCACATCGGGACATGCACCGTTTTCCGTATACATACGGTAAACATCCGCATAATATCCGCCGCCCAAGCGTTCGGCACGCACAGGTCTGCGACCCGTTTTTGCCCGATACAGAGAGAATACTTCTTTTTCGTACTGCATAGTTTCATCTTTCATATACGGCGCGCCAACTGACGGGGTCGTCCGACAAGGCAATCGGGCGAAAACCCGCCTGCTCGTAAATACGGATGGCGGTCGGATTTTCAGAATACAGAAAAGTCGGACGTTCGGCGCGTTCGACCATAAACGAAACCAATTCACGTGCAAACCCGCGGTTTTGATACTGCTTGGCGGTTTCCACCAAATCGAAGAACTGCATGCCGTAAAGGGAGTCCGCTATCATGGCAAGACAGGCAGGGTCACCCTCAAAATATCCGCACCATACACGGCACATTTTGCTTTCAATACAGCGCGGCAGTAAGCGCGACATACGGTTGATTGTATCAGGGTCTTCCGCCTGATAAATACCGTATAAATTCTGCAGCAACCGTTCGGTGACTGCCGAGGAATCTGTCAGCTCCCGAATTTCCAGCTGATGTGTTTCGGGTATACGGTTTTGCTCGGTCAGCAAAAAATGCTGAAAACCCCAGTCCCCATACAGCTTATAGCCGTTTGCGGCAAGCGTTTCTTTTTGCGTCTCCTGCTGATTTCGGCAAAGATACACGCGCGGCACAAGCCCCCTGTCGGTATAGAATTCCCGAATCTCCGCAAGCGCGTCGGCAAACCTTTCGTCGTTTAAAATACGGGCGTGGTTAATATCGTGCTTTGTGGGATTGTTGTCATCCCAAAACAGCACGCCCCACTCCGTGCGCCGCATCTCTGCATACGCGGCGGGTGCAAATACATCGGACAGAGAAATTAAATCCTTTAAAATCATACGCGTTTCCGTTTCTCTATAAGGCGGTTCTGTCTTACAAGCTCAATATAACAAACCGTGTGAAAATTGTCAATATGCAGACGGCAAGTGTGCTTCGGGATTTATCATTCGTATCTTTTTAAAAAGGATATTCCAAATTTAGTCTTGCAACTGTCTGCGGTTTTCTGTATAATAAGCGGTAGATATTGTCATAACTCGGAATTCTTTCGAGTGTGTAAGGAGTCGTACCACAGATGTTGGGTAAATTTGTCAAAGTGCGGGTTACCAAACCCCTCGGCCGCTTTGACCGTGAGACCAACGTAAAATATCTGCTGAATTACGGCGTCGTTGAAAGCGGACTTTTGCCGCACTCCCCCGTTGCGGGCGCGTACATTATGGGCGTTGACCACCCTGTGCGCAATTTTGACGGTCGTGTTACAGCAGTGATTAAGGACAAACGCCGCCATGCGGTATATTTGGTTGTCTCACCGAAATCCAAGCGGTTTATTATCAACGATATAAAACCTGCCGTTGCTTTTCTGCATAAAGGGCAGGGTGTCACCATAGAATGCTTTTATGAGCGTTCCTGCGGCGCGGTCGTGTACCGCGACATCGGCGGCGAAAAGCGCTTTTTGCTGATAAAAAACAAACGCAGTGCCCACTGGGGATTCCCGAAAGGGCACGTGGAAGCAAATGAAACCGACGAGGAAACCGCCAAGCGCGAGGTTTTGGAGGAAACGGGTCTGCACATTGAAATTCTGCCCGACTTCAAAGCGAAATCCGCATACACCATTCAGGGGCGGATTGACAAAACCGTGCTGATTTTTCTGGCGTCCACCGAGGATACGCAAACCGTCATTCAGCAAAGCGAAATTGAGGATTATATTTGGTTAGGCTATGACGCGTGTCTGCGCACCCTCAATTACGAAAACGACAAAAGTATTTTGGAACGTGCAAAATCCTATATGGATAAGCACGGTCTGCTGTAAAAAGGAGAACAATATGGCAGAAACACTTGCCCAAGCCCTTGTGGAACTGTTTCAGGACAAAATCCCACCCGAGCTGACCGCCTTTTTCATTTCCCTGTTACCGATTTTGGAACTGCGCGGCGGTATGATTGCCGCAAGACTTTTGGAAATCAACTTTTTTAAGGCATTTGCCATTTGCTATATCGGCAATATGCTACCGATTCCGTTTATCATTTTGTTTATTAAAAAGATATTCGAGTTTTTGCGGCGGTTCAAATTTTTTGAAAAAATCATTACCAAATTAGAAGCCAAAACCGAACGCAACAAAGATAAGGTTTTGCGCTACAAATCCTGGGGACTTCTGATTTTCGTGGCGATTCCCCTGCCCGGCACAGGCGGATGGACGGGTGCTTTAATGGCGGCGCTTTTGGATATCGATATGAAACGCTCGCTTCCGATTATTGCATTGGGCGTGTTTATTGCGGGCTTGATTATGTCCTTCTTCACCTACGGCATTTTCTCCATGGCATAAAAAATAAGTACACATCGGCGTATCAAAGTTTGATTTTGATACGCCTTTTTCAAAGGAGTGCGTCTATATGAAAACCGTTTCGTTCTCCGATTTTATCGGCAGTGACGAAAATGCAAAAAACGGCGACTGCGCCGTTGTGATGCAAAATGTGCTGGCGCATATAAAATATCTCGGTGAACCGTGCACCCTGAATCTTCCCAAAAACGGTGAAATTCATATCTATAAGGATTTTTGCCCCGTGCGGGAGTACCATACTTCCAATACAGACAGCGTGCGCTTTCCGCAAAAGACCTTCGGCATTTTGCCGGAAGATATCGAGAATTTGACCATTGAGGGAAACGGCTGTCGGTTTGTGTTCCACGGCGATATGTCCGCACTCGGCGTAGTGTGGTGTAAAAACATCACACTCCGCAATTTTTCCTGGGATTTTGAAAGCCCGACCACCTCACAGGTCACTGTCAAAGAAGTCGGCAAGGGCTATGCCGTTTTTGAAGCGGCAAAGGGCTGTGATTTTCAAATTCGGCACGGAAGAGTGCAATGGATTTGCGGCACAAGCCCCTACACGGGGAAACCGTATTATACCCAATACAACGCGCACAAAAGCTACTGCGTGGTGGGATTTGACCCCGAAACGAAAATACAGAGAAGATACCATATCACACAGTCGCCGTTCGCGCGCGCGATGCTTTGCAAAAAAACAGGGGCAAATGAAATCCGTGTGCGCTATTTCGGAGATGTGCCGAAGCCGTGGCAAAAAATCGGTATGACGGCGCAAATGTGCGCTTCCCGCCAGCGTCCGACTGCAGGCGCATTCTTTTGGGAAAGCGAAGAAATTACCGTGGACGGCGTAACACCGCATTATCTGCACGGGTTCGGCTGGCTGACACAGATGTGCAAAGATGTTGCATTCAAAAACTGCCGATTTGTCCCGAACGAGGACGGACGCCTTTGCACAAGCTATGCGGATTTGATTCACGTTTCGGGTGCGGGCGGCAAAATAGAGATTGAAAACTGCCAATTTTCCCATGCGCACGACGACCCGATTAACATTCACGGCACGTTCACCCGTGTGGAAAACCGTGCAGATGCAAATACACTGCGGCTTCGTTATGTGCACAACCAACAGGGCGGGTTTCCGCAGTTCCACGTCGGGGACGAGGTTATCTTTTACGCGCGGGACACGCTTGCGCCGCTCGGCGGCACAGAGGAAATATTTACCGTTGTAAAAGCGGGAAAGCCGGGCGAAGACGGCAACGATATGAAAACCATGACCGTTGCCTTTGATAAACCTCTGCCGTCGGAAATCTGCGACAAAGTCGGTGCGGAGCCGAAATATGTTGCGGAAAATGTCACCTACACCCCCGAAGTCACCGTGCGCGGATGCACCTTTGATTCCATTCCGACACGCGGGATTCTTTGCACCACGCGCAAAAAAGTCCTGATTGAAAACAACCGCTTTGACCACATGGCAATGGCGTGTATTTTCATCTCCAATGATTCCAACGAGTGGTATGAATCGGGCCCCGTGCGGGATATGACGATTCGCAGCAACGAATTTTTCATCCGTGAAACGGGACAGACGGAGTGGAAGGATGCACCCGCCGTATACGTGCATCCTGTTGTAAAAGGCAGCAAGTTGCCCGAAACCCCCGTGCATAAAAACATCACGGTGGAAAATAATACGGTTCACCTGTTCCACGACCGTGCCTTTGTCATAGAAAGCGTGGAAAATCTGACGGTGCAAAACAACAAGATTATTCGCGAATCGGGTGAAACAGGCAGTGTCTGCGCGATAACCGCCTGCAAAAACATAAACTGCGATATACAGGAGTGATTGCGATGGACGTCCGTGTCGGCGACGTTTTGGAAATGAAAAAACCGCATCCCTGCGGCAATAAGCAGTTTGCCGTACTGCGCGTCGGTATGGATTTTCGTCTGCGCTGTACCGCATGCGGGCGCGAGGTTATGGTGCCGCGCGTCAAGATTGAGAAAAGCATTAAAAAAATTATACGGAAAGATGAAGAAACAAAATGATTGAGAAATTAGAGGGTATTGAAGAGCGCTTCGCGGCAATCAACGAACAGCTTTGCGACCCGACGGTCGTTTCCGACCAAGTGTTGTATGCCTCGCTTATGAAAGAGGCAAAGCACTTAACACCGATTGTCGAAACCTTTGCCGCCTATAAAAAGACGAAATCCGCAAACGAAGAAGCACGTGAGCTGCTGAATGAAAGCGGTACAGACCGCGAACTGCGGCAAATGGCGCAGGAAGAATTTGACGAAACTGCGGAAAGGTTAGAAGCTTTACACGAGGAATTGAAGATTCTTCTGCTTCCGCGCGACCCGAACGACGACAAAAACGTGATTGTCGAGATTCGCGGCGGCGCGGGCGGCGAAGAGGCGGCGCTGTTTGCCGCGTCGCTGTACCGTATGTATTCGATGTATGCCGAGGCAAAAGGGTTTAAAACCGAGTTAATCAACGCCAATGAAACCGAACTTGGCGGGTTTAAGGAAATCAGCTTTACCGTAGAGGGCGACGGCGCGTATTCACGGCTGAAATTTGAAAGCGGCGTGCACCGCGTTCAGCGTGTACCCGAAACGGAAAGCCAAGGGCGCGTGCACACGTCCACGGCGACCGTGGCGGTACTTCCCGAAGCGGAAGAGGTTGAGTTTGAACTGAACCCCGCCGATTTGCAAATCGACGTATTCCGCTCAAGCGGCGCAGGCGGGCAAAAGGTCAACAAAACCTCGTCCGCGATTCGCGTGACGCATCTGCCCACGGGTATGGTGGTGGAGTGTCAGGACGAGCGCAGTCAGCACAAAAACAAAGACAAGGCGCTCAAGGTTTTGCGTTCCCGCCTTTATGAGATTGAACGCGCCAAGCACGACGCCGAAATTGCGGGCGAGCGCCGCAGTCAGGTCGGCACAGGCGACCGCAGTGAACGCATCCGCACCTACAATTACCCGCAGGGACGCGTGTCCGACCACCGCATTGGGTTGACGCTTTACAAAATCGAGCAAATCCTAAACGGCGACCTTGACGAAATTATTGACGCGCTGATTACGGCGGACACCGCCGAAAAGCTGAAATCGGCGACATAAAGCATTTGGAATTTATAAACGCAAAAATGACCCGCCTGAAATCCGCTTCGGATTTTTTGGCGGGTCGGTTTACCACAAAATTTTTATTCCGTTTTCCTTCTATCTTGACGAAAACGGTACAGAATGATAGTATTATGTACGTTGAAAATATGTTCAGACGACGGAGGCTTTTCGATGCGCGTATTTGATTTTGACAACACGATTTATGACGGCGAAAGCGGTTTTGATATTTTTATGTATTACCTTAAAAAAGAACCGAAGCTCATCGCCAAATACATCCCGAAATTCGGTGAAGGCTTTGTACGTTACAAAATGGGAAAAGTACCGCTGGCGGAAGTAAAAAGCGAATACGGCTACATTTTAAAGGAATGCTGTGCACAGCTCGACGACATTGAACAAACCATTGTGGATTTTTGGGACGAGCACGAAAAGAAAATCAAAAGCTTTTATCCGAAAATTCAGCATGAAGACGATGTGATTGTCTCCGCTTGCCCCGAGGTCATGCTCGGTGAGATTTGCAGGCGCATCGGAATTGGGCACTTTATCGGTACGGAAGTCGATTTGAAAACGGGGGAAATCGGACGAATCTGCTATCGGGAAGCGAAAATTTCGGCGTTTTACGAGCAGTACGGCGAACAGGAAATTGATGAATTTTATACGGATTCCATGAATGACCGCGCCATGATGGACATTTCTAAGGATGTGTATTACGTCACGGGCGACCGCATTGAAAAAATCAAGGCAGACGGCGTTTGGCTGAAAGAATTGGACTGATGCAGAGGAGATGACACGATGAAGGCACTGAAAATGGCCGTTTTGGCACTCGGTACGCTCGGCGTTTGTGTTGCGGGCTATGCCGGAAAAGAAATCCACAGAATTTTGAACGGGAAGCCGAATGTATCCGACAGCTTTTTATATACCGCGCACAGCGGCTGTGAAAACACTGCGGACAACTCCACGGAATTTTTAGAAAAAGCTATTGCACTCGGCGTACCCGTTTTAGAGGTGGACGTCACCGTGCGCAATGACGGCACCCCTGTTTTGCTTCACGCCGACTGCGCAGGCGAAGACGAAGGTCTTCTTTTAGATGACGCGTTTCGGTTCATCGCCGAAAAATCCGACAGCGTACAAATCAACTTGGATTTAAAGGCTTTTTCAAATATTCCGAGAATTGCCGAACTCGCGGAACAGTACAATCTGACAGGACGCTGTTTCTTTACAGGTGTAGAGGCAGACCAAACACAAACCGTCAAAATTGACGCGCCGAACATACCGTATTATCTCAATATGGATTTAAACAAAATGCGCTTGGAGGACGAAGGGTATTTGCGTTCCGCGGCACTCGAAGTACAGCGCTGCGGCGCAGTCGGCGTCAACTGTCAATACCGCAACGCCTCAAAAAAACTGATTGAGATTTTCCATGCAGAGGGGCTAAAGGTTTCTTTGTGGACAGCGGACAATCCGCTTGTTATGCGCAACCTTTTATTGCTCGGTCCCGACAATATCACAACCCGCCGTCCGATTTTGCTTGCATCGTTGCTCCCGCAGGCGTAACGGGTATTCGTGAATTGTCTCTGCAAAAAACAAGCATACCCCCTCCCTTTTCGGCATATTTATGTGCTAAGGGAGGTTTTTGAATGAATGCAGCAGAAAACAACACAAAGCTTATGAAAGTTCCGCACAATATCGTTTTGGAGGACCGCCGTCACCTGACGGTTTCGGGCGTTTCCGATGTTGACAGCTTTGACGAACAGACGGTTACCGTCTTTACGGATCTCGGCGAATTGACGATTAAGGGTGAAGATTTACACATCAACCGATTAAGCCTCGAAATGGGCGAACTGGTTGTAGACGGCGAAATCGCCGCGCTTTCCTATGCCGAAACCGCCAAACCCCAGCAAGGCTCTTTCTGGAACAGGGTGTTCCGCTGATGACCTATCTGGTTTCAGGTCCGCAGCAAGTCCGCATTTTTTTGTATGCGGTGGGCTTCGGCTTTTTTATCGGCATTGTATACGACCTGTTCCGCACCCTGCGCCTGATGTTGTCGGGCGGCAAAAAGGCGTTTATTGTTTCAGATATTTTGTTTTCGCTCGCTGCGGGATTTTTCACCTTTCTGTTCGCGCTTTCACGGCTGGACGGCAACATTCGCGGGTATGTGCTCATGGGAGAGCTTTTGGGATTTTTGGTGTATTCCGTCACCTTCGGCGCATTTTTCTCGAAGCTCACCGACCGTATCGTCCTCGGAATTTACCGATTTTTTAAAATGCTCGCAAAGCCCTTTTTGTATATTTACAGAAAATTGCGTAAGTTCTTACGAAAAAACGCGGAAAAAGTGCGAAAAAAAACGAATTTTTCAGTAAAAAAATCAAAATTCCACTTGAAAAGTACAAAAGGTCTGTTGTATAATCTACGTGTTAGAGTATCTTCCGATGCGAAGAAAAGTTCGTGCAATGAAAGTGACGGCAAAAGAAATGAAAGCGAAACGGCGCAAGAAACAAAAACATAGTTTCATTTTATCCTTAGCTCTGCTGCTTGCGGCAGGGTATTTTGTGATTAGCTTTGTCAGCACGCAGTTGGAAATTCGCAGTAAGGAAAAGGAAGCCGCCGCCGTGCGCGCGCAGTATGAAGCACAGCTTGCAGAAAACGAACGTTTGCAGGCGGTTGTAGACGGCGGGGACGAGGCAGAATACATTGAACGCGTGGCGCGTGAAAAATTGGGATATGTTATGCCGAATGAAAAGGTATACTATGATATTACACCGAGCAACTGAACGTAAACATCTGCGTTTTGCTCGACGGGAGGATTATTCTTTTTTATGGTAGAAGTTGGGGCTATACTCGAAGGTAAAGTGACAGGGCTTACAAATTTCGGGGCGTTTGTCACACTGCCGGGAAATGTGACGGGGATGGTGCACATTTCAGAGGTTTCGACCAGTTACGTCAGCGACATCCACGACTTTTTACAGGAAGGGCAAACCGTGAAGGTAAAGGTCATGGACGTAACCGAACAGGGAAAAGTCAGTCTTTCCATTAAAAAGACGCTCCCGCCGCCCGAGCACCCGCAGGGTGATCGCCCGCCGCGCAGAAACGGTCAGCAGAACCGCCGAAACGGCGCACCGAATGTTTGGAAGGGCAGTGATTCGCGCCGTGAGGAGCCGCAGTCTTTTGAGGATATGATGGCGCGTTTTAAGCAGGTCAGCGACGAAAAAATTTCCGACCTGAAACGCGCAAATGACGGCGGCAGAAGAGGCTCCTATTCCAAAAGAAAATAAAAAAGATACAGACAGACAAAAAAAGCTTTGTCTGTCTGTTTTTGTGAGGAAACAGTATGCGAGAAATTCATGTATCTGAAATTGAAAACACCGTGGCAGAATTACTGATAAAAGCCAACAAAATTCTGCCCGACGATTTATGCCGCTGTATTGCCTGCGGTGAGCAGGCGGAAAGCGAGCCTTTGCCGCGTGGAATTATGCATTCGCTTTCAGACAATTTGGATGCGGCAAAGGAATTGGATATTCCGATATGTCAAGACACGGGTATGGCGGTGCTTTTCTTTGAAATCGGGCAGGATGTACACATTGTCGGCGGTGATTTTGAAGAAGCGGTCAACCGCGGCACGGCAAAGGGCTACACCGAGGGACTTTTGCGCAAATCCGTGGTGCGTGACCCGCTTATGCGCGTCAACACCGAGGACAACACGCCCGCTGTCATACACACCCGCATCGTCGGCGGTGATAAAATCCGCATCACTGCCGCGCCCAAAGGCTTCGGCAGTGAAAACATGAGCCAAATGAAGATGTTCACACCGTCTGCGAAAAAAGAAGATTTGATAAACTTTGTTTTGCAGGTTGTGAAGGATGCAGGCGGAAACCCCTGCCCGCCGATGGTTGTCGGCGTGGGCTTCGGCGGGAATTTTGAACACTGCGCATATCTCGCCAAAAAGGCGCTTTGCCGCCCCGTTTCCGAACGCAATGCCAACCCGTTTTATGCGGATATGGAAAAAGAGCTTTTGGAACGTATTAACGCTTTGGGTATCGGTCCGCAGGGCTTCGGCGGGAATACCACCGCGCTCGCGGTCAACATTGAAACTGCACCCACACACATTGCGGGACTGCCCGCGGCGGTCAACATCGGCTGTCATGTCACCCGCCATGCAAGCGCGGTAATCTAAAATCTATTAAAATCATAATAAAGCCCTCGAAGCCTATTTGTGCTCCGAGGGCTTTTTACTGTATGTATAAGGTGACCGTGTCCGAAACGAATACGGTCACTTTAATCAAATAAAACGCATTTCATTAAAATCAAACACGGCACTGTCCGATTGGATTTCATAGTTTTTGCCGCCCGACCGCAAGTGAATTTTTCCTGCTTCACAGCTGACGGAAAAATGCTCGCCGAACAGGGAAAGTCCGTGCAGTGCCGCTTTCGGTAAAGCTTTACCGAGATGCGGCTGAATGCGCAGCTGACGGAAGCCCACTGGGCGCAGACCGAATAACCCCTCTGTGACCGCACGGGCGAACAGAATACTTTCCGCCGCCAAATGCGCACGGTTGCCCTCGGGGTACGCTTCAAATGCATAGGGTGCATGACAGCCGAGCAGACGGTTTTGGCAGTATTCTAAAAGCGCCGCAATCCCCTGCTCCGTTTTATTGGCCAACAGCGTACCGCGCAGTGCAAACAGCAAGGAACGGTCCCACGTGGTACTGTGCGCAGAGGACGTTTTCAGCATGCCGTTTTGATACAGCTTCTCGCTGAACAGTGCCGCCGCTGTTGCGTCCGCACGGTCAAAAATTTCTACACTCAGCGGCATGCAAATCCATGCGCGCAAATCGGTATTTCCCGCATAATAGCGGTAAGTATCATACCCTTCCACCTGCGCGCCGAAATAGGCTTCAATCGCACGGCGCAACGCCGCACTTTCCTGCCGCCACTGCTCTGCCGCCGCAGTTTCTCCGAGAATTCCTGCAATTACAGCGCCGTTTTGCAGCGCATCGTAAGCAAGACAGGAAGTAAATAAATTCGCATCGCCCGACGGGAAACGGTTTTCCAATTCATCGGAATCACTCGCAATCACGCCGTCCGCCGTCTTTCTGGAAAGCGCAAATTTCAGCGTCCACGCAATCCACGGAAAAAATTCACGCATATAATTCTTATCGCCGAGTGCCAGCAGAAACCGCGACAGCCCATAGGCATACATCTCGGCGTCTCCCCTGTCGCCCGCACCGTTCCAATAGCCGTCGCCGCCTGCGATAATGCTGGTTACAGGCGCGTTCTTTTCCGCCATAGGCGTTTCGGAAATATCCATATATTTTGTATATAAACGGTAGCAGTTTAAGCTCTGTTCGATACCTGTTTCGTAGCCCGAAAATGGGAAAAACGGATTTGCATATTCACATTGGTCATTCGTCCAAAGCGCGGCATAGTAATTCCCGCCGCCGGGCGCGTGCATCAGGCCGCCCTTGGTTTTGAAAATAGATTCACTGCCGCGCAGTACGCAATGCGCAAACTGCGCGTTCAGTATCGGGGACGGCGTTTCCAAACGCAAATCCGAAAACATGCGTGCAACAAAGCTTTGCCGTGCGGCAAATTCTTTCGCAATATCCACAGAAAAGCCGTCCGATGCGGATACGGCATAATATATCGCGCAGAATTCCGCACTTTCGCCCGCATTCAGTGTAAAGGTATTTTCCTTTTCGTCTGATTTTTCTGTAAAGGCTTCGCCGAAGCAAAGCGCGCCGACTGCCCGAATCGCCTGCCCTGCGCAAACTGCCTGCGGGAATTTTTTGATTTTACGTACTTCCCGCACAGAAACCGTACAGGGCGCAGAAGCCGTATTTTTCAAAATTACCTTTTCGAGCAGTGCAGGTGCGTGTACCGCAGGTGAAAAAATCCGTGTTACCTGTATCGGTCCCATATCGGAAATAACGGAAAGCGTGCCCTTGATGGCAGACGCGCGCGGAAGTTCCGCATAAGCTTTCCCGTTGATTTTCAAGTCTGCGGGCAGACTGCCGAAATTCATCTTAAAGGAGGACTGCGTGACATTCGGCTGCATACGCAGATTCGGCACGACCAAATGACGGCGAATGCGCAGTTTTCCTTTCGCCGTTTTGCCGTAGCTGAGAATTGCCGATGCATAAAATCCGCTCATTTCCAAATGGTCACTGCACGGAGACGGTGTTTTTTGCATATCCCACACGACACTCCCGTCCGATTCCAATCGGCGGTCGGACGGGCGGAACAAATCGTTTTTTCCCGACTTTGCCCAACGCGGGAAAGTACCCTGACGGTAAAACGGTAAAAGCATCCTTGTTCTTGCTGTCATGTTGTTTGTCCTGCTCTTTCCTTTAAGTCTGCAATCATCTGCTTCTGCTTTTGTTCGGTCATATCATAAAACAGCATCGGCACAACGGACACCAGACAGCTGATTACGGTTGTAATAATCATAACGCGGAATATCGGTGTGCGTACACTTTCCGTAAACAGCACGTCATAGTCGTTTTTCAGCCCGTAATGTTCATAGAACCAAGGTAAAATCAGACTAAACAGCATATTGGCGGCGGTAACAAGCATGGCGCTGAACTGCGTAATAAAGCCCTCCAGACGCTTGCCAGTTTTCCATTGCTGGTAATCGAATACATCTGCGGTTATCGCTCCTGTAATTACACCGTCGCCGCCGATAGAGGCGGTTGCCAGCCACAGGAAGGTTAAAAACAGTATCGGTACATTTTCCGTAAACAGCATGCACACGGCAAAGCCCGCCCGCAAAAGATTAAACCACAGCAAAGAGGCACGTTTGCCAATCTTTTTGGCAAGCAATGGCGCCAGCAGCATACCGGGTACGGAAGCGGTGCCGATGACCGCATTCATCACGCCCAGAGCCGCGTCGCTTTTCATAACGTAGACACAGTACCATGCAAGTATACTGCCGATGCCGTATTTCAAACAGCCAAGAATGCTGTACAGTGTCATCAGCCAGAAGTACTTGTTGCACATAATTTCGGAAATACCGTCTGTAAACCGAACCTTTGCGCCGTAATCCTTCGGCACAACAATTTTTTCCTCGGTCCCGCGGAACGTCCAAAGTCCGAGCAAAATACCGAATACAGAGAATATCGGAAACAGCACGCGGTATGCCGTAAAGCCTTTCATTCCGCCCGCGAAAAGCCCCGCAAAAATCGGGAAAAACAGATTGACAATAGACGGTCCGAGGCTGTAAATAAACTGACTTACAGACAAAAGCGACGTGCGTTCTTCGCCGTTCGGCGTCAAAACCTGCGCGAGACTTGTAAACGCAAGTGCATATAGGGATTGGAAAATCATCAACAGCGCATAAATAACGCTCAAAAGAACGCATTTCAACGTGTAATTTGCGGAATTCGGGATGAAAGTCATACCAATCAGCAAAATCCCCGTCGGAATACCTGTGTACAGAAGATAGGGACGGAATTTCCCGTATTTTGTATTGGTGTTGTCCACCAGCATACTGATAAAGGGCGTTTTAATCAGATTTAAAATGCTCATAATCAGCGACATAACCGCCAAATCCATCGGCGCAATACCGTATGCCGAACCTAAGAGCAGACAGTTTGCCGAAAGTGAAACATACCCAAACAGAGAGTTCACGGTATTCACACCGATACCGCCGACAGAATAGGCGACAAACTCCTTGTAGGGAATATATTTTCCGTCTTCCGGCGTAGTCCAGTGTGACCGTACGGTTTGCAGAATTTGCATGGGATTCGGGATTTTCATAAGATATTCCTCACTTCCATAAATATACTTTTCCGTTGCGGACATTAAAGCAAAGTGTTTTTTTCGTACCGTCTTCCAGATATATCAGTTGTAACACATCCCGCTTGATATACTCTGCACTTTGCAGACGGCGGTTTTTCGATTGAAAAATGCTGTGCAGTACGGCTTCCTGCGCCGGCGTGTATTCGGAAACATTGTCCGAACAAAACAGCAGATTGCCGCACAGGGCGTTGACAGTCGCAATAATTTTTCGTCTTTGCAGATTCATATGTATATTTTTGTCGCGCAGTAAAAACACATCGGGGTCGTTTTGAAACGCACGTCCGTTCAAATGTCTGCGGAACACAGCCGCATCCACGGCATTCGGCGTTGAGGCATTTTCCCGCCCGTCAAACCAACCGCGTTTCCATGACAGACTGACGTCCGCACCGATACGGCAAAAATCCGCATTGCCGAATGCAGGCATCATCGGCACGCCGCAGGCAAGCAGAAGCTTATCGCCTGTCAGACGGCGGACTAGCTCCATCGCGTCATACATAATTTCGCCGCGGGTTTTATTATGATGCGGCAAAACAGCGGCGGCAAACAGAAAGTCCAGCTTCACCATATCAAAGCCCCATTGATGCAAAACGGTATCAAACAGCATTTCCAAATAGGAAACGACCTGCGGGTTGTAAATATCCAGCGCATAAAATGTATGCCAATTGGGACCTGCGGGATAGGGATTTCCGTTGCTGTCCTTTACAAACCAATCGGGACGGTCTCGGAACAGTCGGGAACTGCTCTGCGCCGCAAACGGCGCCAGCCATAACCCCGCTTTCAGTTTTTTTGCGTGTATCATTTCGGCAAGGTCACGCATTTCGCATGGAAATTTTTGTTTATTCAAAGAAAACCAATCGCCGACTGCGGTTTGATAGCCGTCGTCTATCTGAAAAATCTCAAATCCGCCGTGCCGTTCGAGCGCCTCTAAGTCCTGCCGAACAATATCCAAATTGATGTTCGTATAAT
Source organism: uncultured Oscillospiraceae bacterium (assembly GCA_900540295.1). Lineage (GTDB taxonomy): Bacteria > Bacillota > Clostridia > Oscillospirales > Acutalibacteraceae > Fimenecus. The sequence continues at coordinate 5,332 of UQFM01000008.1, read as the reverse complement.
AATTGTACCATGTTGTATAGCCGTATGTATTCCTGTTTTCGTTCGGTGGCAGAATACCCATTTTTGCAAACCATTCGTCAAACACGTCGTCGTATGTGCCGCAAAGCAGACAAAACTCTGCCAAAACCGTTTCCTCTGTATAGGTTACGCCCTCCAGCTCCTTTTCAAAGGTGACGGTTTGTGCCTGCGCATCAAACTCTACAAAGGTATAGCCGCTTCGGTCACTCAATGAAGCGCACAGAAATACGGTTTCACCGCGGCGCACATACCCATAGCCCTGCGCATAAAATTGCCCTTTTCTGCGCGGATATTTGTGAAACACATAGTCGCCTGCGCGGTTCAGTCCCCGCTTCGCCTGCCGCGGCGCGTTCATATACCGTTCCGTAATACGGTGAAAGCCGTACATTTTATCGTCGGCAAGATATTCGCGTGTGTCCGTCCAAGACTGAAATCCGTTGACAAAGATTCTGTCCTCCGCCGCAAACGAAAACGGCACGGTCAGCGAAAAATGCGTAAAGGATATGGGTATTTTCGGCGTAATACGCACCTGTACGCAAGACGCAGACACAGAATCCAGCCGTATATCCAATTGCGCCGTCCCGCCGTCCGTCCACTGCGTCTCTTTTTGCGTATTCGCATCTATATACCGCGCACGGATTACCGCATCGGTAAGCTTCGGTATACTGTTCAAATTTTTGCCTCCTCACAAAAAGTCTTTTCTTTTTCCCGATTTTATGTTATGTTTAAGATATTCGCTGAACACGCCTTTTGGGCGTGTGTGCTATAGTTAATTATAGCACAGAAATGTTAAAATAAATATAGGATATATCCTTAACAATGTGAGGATTATACAAATAAAAAATATTGCCGCCTCTTTTTGGTCCTATTACGATGATACTCTTCCCGCCAATATTATGGTCATCGGGGAGACCGCCTGCGATGAAAACTACTACATTTCCCGTACGTCTTCCCGCATTATGGCAATCGAATACATTCTCTCCGGCAGCGGCACACTGCAAATGGAGGGTGAGACATTTCATCCGAAACGCAACACGGCAATATTACTGCCTAAGCACAGCTGTCACACCTATTATTCCGCTTCCGATGACTTTTGGGTAAAAAAATGGATTGTGTTTGACGGCACGTTGATGCAAACCCTGATAGATACCTATTTACCGAAAAACGTATGCTGTTTTGAAAACTGCAATCTTCTGCCCTACTTTCAGGAAATCGAAAAAATCATACAAACGGACGCCGACAGTTACAAGCAAATGACCGATGCGCTCGTCGTTGTTTTGTTCCGCATGATTCTAAAAATGAAAAACAGCTATCAAAACAGTGACAATGCCATATACCGTAAAATCAAATCTGCCGTGGACGCACAAATTGAAGGCGAGCTGTCTTTAACTGCACTCAGCCATGAATTCGGCTATTCCAAAAATCATATTATCACCTTATTCAAATCCGCTTACGGCATTACCCCCTACCGCTACTTCGCCGAACGGAAGATTGACATTGCCAAGCTGTATCTCATCAACACGGGGCTTTCCGTAGAAGCGATTGCACAAAAGCTGAATTATGCAGACCGCAGTTATTTTGCCGACTGCTTTAAACGGCACACAGGGAAAACACCGACAGAATACCGCAGGGAAAACAGCTGAATCTGCGGAATAAAAATTTAACGGTCAAAGCATACAAAATTCTACAGAATCCCTTGAATCCCGCAAAAAAATCCGCTATACTATTAACCGTATTTATAAAAATCTATCAGGGTAAGCGCCGAACGGCTGTACCGTACCGCCGCTTGCAGAACAGGAGAAAATTATGCAGAATAATGTTCGTCCCGAAACGATGGAACGCATTACGACCCCCGCACTTGCCGACGCATTCATCGCAGAGCAGGTCGACGCCATCCGCGCACAGGTCGGCGACAAAAAGGTGTTGCTGGCGCTTTCGGGCGGTGTGGACAGCTCCGTTGTTGCCGCACTGCTGATTAAAGCAGTCGGTCAGCAGTTGGTCTGCGTACACGTCAACCACGGTCTTTTGCGCAAAGGCGAGCCTGAACAGGTTGTGGAAGTTTTCCGCAATCAAATGAATGCAAATCTGGTATATGTAGACGCTGTGGACCGTTTCTTGGACAAGCTTGCGGGCGTTGCAGAACCTGAACAAAAGCGTAAAATCATCGGCGCAGAGTTCATCCGCGTATTTGAGGAAGAGGCAAGAAAGCAGGAAGGCATTGAGTTCCTCGCGCAGGGCACAATTTACCCCGACATCATTGAAAGCGACGGCGTGAAAGCGCATCACAACGTCGGCGGTCTGCCCGAGGATTTGCAGTTCGAGTTGGTCGAACCGCTCCGCTTTCTCTATAAAGACGAAGTGCGCGTGGTCGGCAAAGCGTTGGGTCTGCCCGACGGTATGGTCTACCGTCAGCCGTTCCCGGGACCGGGTCTTGGCGTGCGTTGCCTCGGTGCTATCACCCGCGACCGTTTGGAAGCCGTGCGCGAATCCGACGCCATTCTGCGTGAAGAATTTGCGAAAAACGGCTTAGAGGGCAAGGTTTGGCAGTATTTTACCGCCGTGCCCGATTTCAAATCCGTCGGCGTAAAGGACGGCAAGCGCACTTTCGCATATCCCGTCATTCTCCGCGCAGTCAATACCATAGACGCTATGACCGCAACCGTGGAGGAAGTCCCCTTCGCCTTGCTGAAGCACATCACCGAGCGCATCACCGCTGAAGTAGAAAACGTCAACCGCGTTCTCTATGACCTCACCCCCAAGCCCTCAGGGACAATTGAGTGGGAATGACCGTCAAAACGGCTCAAACCCGCATGAATACAGGGTTTTTGACCTGTTAATCTGCCTTGTGATACTGGATTGATACTATTCGTTTCAACCCGGCCACACAAGAGAATGATTGCAAAGGGCAAGCAAGCCGCCCTGCTGAACGACAAATTCAGCAGGGCGGCTTTGCTTGTCCTATTTTTCTTTTCTCCAAGGAACATAGTAGTCAAACCGTTTGCTGTCGTCACAGGTACACGGCCAGTTGATTTTCCATTCAAAGTATTCTTCCCTGGTGATTTCCCCAGCGTGAAGTTCCTGCTGGCGCAAGAGCCATTCCCGCATGAACTCATCTACCAGCCCATAGTTGAAGTAAATGCCCACGGGAGGTTGAGCGGGCCAGTCGTCCGTGTCGTTGTAGCGGACGGCGGTATCATCGGAGGCTCCCGTCTTGCCGGGATTGCGGACAAGCTGAAACAGGCGAATGGAGCCGGGGCTGTCCTCGTCCAGCCAGAAGAATGTCCGCATGAAGTCCTCGGCGCAGCCAGGACGGAGCGTGTAGAAGTTCTGGAAGTCTACCCGAAGCGCCTGGGCAATCTTGTCCAGCAGTTCCCTTTTCGGAACACGGTAATTCGTTTCGTACTGGGCAATACGGTTATCCGCTCCCTTTTCCTCAAAACCGACAGCCAGCCCCAATTCCTTTTGCGTTATGCCTCGAAAAGTTCGGATTTTCTTGATTTTTTCTCCTACTGTCATATGTTCCACCGCCTTTGAACATAGTATAGCGCAAATAAGCGAAATATGCAAGAGAAAAATTAACAAAATTGCGAAACAAACTCTTGACATTAACAACTATGCGAATGTATAATAAGAACGCGGGCATTAACAATTTTGCGAACCAGAAGCAAGGAGGTGAAAACGTGAGCAAGGAACTATTTGTACGGGCCGAGGAAGTGGCTGGGGTGCTGGGTATCTCCAAACCCTACGCCTACAAGCTGGTGCGGGAGATGAACGAGGAACTGAAGCAGAAGGGTTTCCTCACCATCCCCGGACGGGTGAGCAGGAATTACTTCGAGGAAAAGTTCTATGGGCTGCGGAAAAATCAGTAAGGAGGGAACAAAATGCCAGCATACAAAGACAAGGCCAAAGGCACATGGTATGCGTCCTTTTACTTTGAGAACTGGACAGGGAAAAAGGAAAAGAAGATGAAACGGGGTTTCAAGACCAAGCGGGAGGCGCTGGAGTGGGAACGGACGTTCCTGCAACAGCAGACCGCCGACCTGGATATGACCTTTGAGAGTTTCGTGGCGCTCTACGCCGCAGACATGAAAGGCCGTATCAAGGAGAACACCTGGGGGACGAAAGAGCATATCCTCTACAAGAAGCTGGTGCCATACTTCGGCAAGCGGAAAATGAGCGAGATTAGTTCTAAAGAAGTCATGGCGTGGCAAAGTGAAATGCTCAACTACCGGGACAAGAACGGCAAGCCCTACTCCCCCGTTTACTTGAAAACGCTGCACAATCAGTTGAGCGCCGTTTTCAATCATGCGGTGAAGCACTACAAGCTGAAAGCCAACCCCGCCGCCCAGGTGGGCAACATGGGCAAGGCCAAGGGCCGGGAAATGCTGTTTTGGACGAAAGCGGAGTATCTGAAATTCGCTGACGCTATGATGGACAAGCCCCTCTCCTACTATGCCTTTGAAATGCTCTACTGGTGCGGTATCCGGGAGGGGGAATTGCTGGCCCTCACCCCTGGGGACTTCGACTTTGAGAAGCAGACGGTTTCCATCTCAAAATCCTATCAGCGTATCAAGGGCCAGGATGTAGTCACCGACCCCAAGACCGCCAAGAGCAACCGGGTCATTCAAATGCCCGCCTTCCTCTGTGAAGAAATGGAGGACTACATCAAGAGCCTGTATGCCGCAAAGCCGACAGACCGCATTTTCCCCGTGACGAAATCCTACCTTCACCGGGAGATGGACAGGGGAGCGAAAGAGGCGGGGGTCAAGCGGATCAGGATTCACGACCTCCGACACAGCCACATTTCCCTGCTGATTGACATGGGCTTTACGGCCCTGGCAATCGCTGACCGGGTGGGGCATGAAAGCATCGACATCACCTACCGCTACGCCCACCTGTTCCCCACCCGGCAGGCGGAGATGGCGGACAAGCTGGACATGGAGCGAAAGGGGGCTTAAATCATGTCTGCGAAGAACCTCGACAACCACAACCGATGGAGAAGCAAAACCATAGCGTTCCGGGTGTCCCCGGAGGAAAACGAACAGATTGAGATTGCCGTCCGCCTCTCCGGGCTGACCAAGCAGGACTACATCACCCGGCGGCTCTTAGACCGGGCCGTGGTGGTGCAGGGCAATCCCAGGGTCTACAAGGCCCTGCGTGACCAACTCGCCGCCGTCCTGGGGGAACTGCGGCGCATTGAGGCCGGGGGCGACGTGGGGGATGAACTTCTCGCCACCATTGACCTTATCTCAGTGACGCTGGGCGGCATGAAGGAGGATTGATAGATTGATGGATTCCAGAGAAACGAAAAGGA
>UQFM01000007.1 GCA_900540295.1 uncultured Oscillospiraceae bacterium | reverse complement strand
GGCAGCGTCAGATGTGTATAAGAGACAGCGCCCAACCCACGCCCATCAGCCCCGAATTTTTCAGCGGCACGGTTTCCGTGAGCTTATCCATTTGCCCAAGCAGAACAGGGTAAATATCTTTAATGCTGAATACACCGCTGACGTGCGAAGCCCCGTTACAAATCGGTTGCTTGATTGCCGTGATTTTTGCCGTACAGGGCGTGATGAAGAATACGCCGATGTCGCTCGGCGGCAGTCCCGTTTTCTCTACCGCACGTTCGCGCGCCAAACGCGCCGCTTCTTCCATAGGCGCATTTAAGTCCAGAACATTCGGAATCAGATTCGGGAACCGCACGCGAATCAGCCGCACGACCGCAGGGCAGGCGGAGGAAATGACGGGATGCGCGGTGTCCTTTTTCTGCATATACAGTCTGGTGGCTTCCGAAATTAGCTCCGCCCCGACGGAAACCTCGAACACGTCATCAAAGCCGAGCCGCAAAAACGCGGTCAGCACATAGTCCACATCGTCTAAATTGTTGAACTGCCCGTACAGTGTCGGGGCGGGCAGAGCAACACGGTATTTGTAGTCGAGAATTTCGTTGAAGGAATATTTCTCGGCATATTTTGCATGGTTCGGACAGATACGGATGCACTCGCCGCAGTCGATACAGCGTTCCGAGATGATGTAGGCTTTGCCGCGCCGTACGCGGATTGCGCCTGTCGGACAGCGCTTGATGCAGTTGATGCATCCTTTGCATTTTTCTTCGTCAAGCCGAACCGAATGGAAAAATTCAGTTGTTGCCATATGTATTCACTCCGTTGCAGAAAGAAAGGAAAGGACAAACTGTGTTATACATCTACGCGCAGGGACATCGTGGTACCCACGCCGATTTCCGTTTCAATCTGCATATCGCTCGTATATTTTTTAATGTTCGGCAGTCCCATACCTGCGCCGAAGCCCAACGCACGCACGTTGTCTGGCGCGGTGGAATACCCTTCCTGCATGGCGAGCGCCACATCGGGGATACCCGGACCGTGGTCGCGCAGTACCATGCGGATGCAGTCGGGGTCAATGGAGACGTCGATTTCACCGCCGCCCGCATGAATGACCATGTTGATTTCCCCTTCGTAAAGCGCGATAACCACATTCCGAATGGCGGCGGGGTCAAAGCCCAGCTGTTTAAGCTGGCGCTTGACGTCACCCGAGGCTTCGCCCGCACGGGTAAAATCGTCGCCGGGCACTTCGTAGTGCAATTCGATTAAGCTCATCGGATTGCGCCCCCCCGAAGTCCGTTTTCATACAGCATTCCGCAGGAGGCGAACATTGGCAGCTTGGTGGAAAGCAAAACGATGTCTCTGTCCTTGGCGAGGGAAACGATGCTTTCGTCAGGGCGCTTGCCGCGCACGAAGACAATGCACTGCATATCCATCATTTCCGCAGTGCGCACGACCTGCGGATTCATCAGCCCCGACAGCAGTACAGCCTGCTCTTTCACATAAGCGAGTACATCGCTCATCATGTCACTGCCGCAGGCGGAAAATACATCCCGCTCCAAAAATTCCTCACCGCAGATAATTTCCGCGGAAAGAATATCCTGAATTTCACGAACCTTCATAGGAAGCCCCCATTTCTAAAAATAATAGAAATATAATTAAGTATATATCATTATACCTAAAAAGCCGATTTTATACAAGACCTTTTCAGTGGAAACTGTATAGAAAGCAAAGGGGCTTTATGGAGAACGGGGATTTTGACCGTATCTCCCGAAAAGTTCACGTTCTGTACACGAAATGCACAAAAATTTGCAGAAACTTTTGGAAATAAAATAGAAATTTTCATTTTTAGGAAAAAAGAATAGGCAAAAAGGTTTTCAGTTGATATAATCATTATTATCTGCGAAAAAACGGATACTACAAGAAAGAGAGATGAAAAGCATTGGCAAAAAAAGCAGGCGCAAAAAAACGCATTGACTTAAAAAATGCGACTACACGTGAAATGCTGGCGTTTTCACTGTTGCCGTTCGGTCTTTTGACCATTCTCAACGTAATCAGTAACGCGCTGAACGTGTATTTGGCAGACTATCTCGGCATCGGTATGGTCGGCGCAGGTTTGGTGCTGTCTATTACCAAAATTTGGGATGCTGTAAACGACCCGATGATGGGCATGATTGTGGACAAGACCCGTACTAAGTGGGGCAAATGCCGTCCGTATTTGATTTGGATGGTTATTCCGATGATGGTCGGTACAATTTTGCTGTTCGCACCGGTTGATTTTACAAATTCCGGTACATTTGCGATTTCACAGATTGACATCGCTTCCACGCTTGCAACCGTCGGCGACAATTTCCATATCATCCGTACCAATGAAGATGTTTCCACGGGAAATTTCTGGTATGCAGTTGCGGCGTATCTGGTGTTCTACACCTTCTATACGGCGATTGACATTCCGTATCAGGGCTTGAATCCGTTGGTTTTCCCGGAAAGCGAAACACGTGTTAAGGCAATTTCCGTCAGCAATATTTTCGGTTCCATCGGCACAATTCTGCCGTCGATTATCTTTTTCCCGATTGTATACGCATTTCCGAACGACCCGCGCAAGGGCTTCTTTGTGGCGTCTATCGTGTTTGCTGTATTGGCGGGTATTCCGATTGCCGTTTCCTTCTTCGGCATTAAAGAAAAGGTTTACATAGAGTCCGAACCGATTAAATACAGAGAAACCTTAAAAATCGTTTTCAAAAATAAGAATATGCGTGCGCTGATTTGGGCGACGTTCTTTGCATCCATCACCAACCTCGGCGCGATGTTCCTGATGTTCTTTGCAAAATGGAACTGTTACGGCATTTTCAATTTCCCTGCGCTGAATGCGTGGGTTGAAACACATGTGGGCATCAATCCGAATCTCACGGAAGAAGGGCTTCTGTTCCCGATTTTGAGCATTTCCAGCGGTATTTCCTATATGCTTTCTATGGCGCTTGTGCCGTGGCTGCTTAAAAAGATGGACAAAAAGACGCTTTGGATTCGCATGTCCTTTGTTTGCGCGATTGCCAATATTGCGGTATGGGCAATTTGCATGTTTGTGTTCCCGTACACAAGTACAGATTTGACCACTGCACGCATCGGGTTTGTCGTATACTGTCTGTGCCGTTTCTTTACCAACTTCCCTGTCGGCATGAGTCTTGTTTTGCTGACCGCCATTTTTTCCGATACGGTTGACGTTATTGAAATGGAATCCGGCAAACGCTTGGAAGGCGCCGTATTCTCATTCAGAAGCTTGGTAAATAAAATTGGTATTGCGCTGTTCAACTTGGTCGTCATGGCGGCGGTCAACGCATTCGGTTATTCCACTATGTCCACAGAACTGAATGTGCTCAAGGATGCGGGCACTTTGACCAGAGAAGTGCTCTTGACCAATCACATGCCCGTTTTAAATGCAATCTTCTTTATGCTGACAATTCTCGGCTCTATCGGGTTGGTGCTTCAGGCACTGCCGATGTTCAAATATAAGTTTAACGAAGCGGAAAATGAAGATAAAATCCGTAAATTCCGTGAGGAAAAAGATGCGAGACTGCAAGCTGAGCTGGATGCTGCCATCGCGCAGAAACAAGCATAATTTCTATGTCGCATACAATTTGACTTATACGTAATAAAAGATTTTAAAAACTGTAAAAACGCTCCGCGCTAAGCGGGGCGTTTTTTGTATATGGCAAGCAAAACAGCTGAGAAAACAGACACTTGTCCGTTTTCTCGGCTGTTTTCTTTTTTGAATCGAAACAACGTATCTGAATCTGAAAAAATGTGAACTAAACTTCGTTGTCAAAGGGATTTAGATTTATACAATAATTTACAAAGGAGTGATATTTTATGACGTTAAAAACAGAATTTGCTGATTTGGTGCATACCCAGCGGCAAAAGTTAGGCTTTACCGTAGAACAGCTTGCCGAAAAAGCAAACACAAGTGCGCGTCACATGCACAATTTGGAAACAGGGCTGTGCGAACCGCGGCTGGACATTGCCGTCTGCCTGGCCGATTGTTTGGAAATTGATTTGAATGCTTTTAAACAATATACGGCATGTGATGCAAACAGGATTCACAGAAAAATCGAATAGAAATTGTTTGGTTGATATAGCGCACACGTACGTACACGCCCTGAATTGCACCGCGATTTGTGTTCGGATGTGTGCGCTTAGTTATACGTTTTGTGTGAACCCAACGCGACGAAAAGCAATAAGATATTGTATCTTTCTACATAGTGTGGTAAACTTTATTCAAGCGTAGATTGTTCCCTCGGTCATAAAAAAACGGAAAAGGGTAATCGCACAGACGCATATCTTTATTCGGATTTAACCGACTGTGTACGTAGAAAGGCGGCGAATATATGCGCAGAAAAGACAGGGAGATGTCAAAAGCATTTGCACTTTCTGTGGCGGACAGATGCGAATACGCGGTGCTGTCCATGACAGATATGCAGCATAATCCGTATTGTGTACCGATTTCGATTGTACGTGCAGGGGATGTAATCTATTTCCACTGTGCCGCAAAGGGCGAGAAGCTTATCTGTCTGCGGGCAAATCCGCAGGTTTGTCTTGCCTGTGTCGGTGATACGCGCCGTATGCCGAATGCCTTTACAACCGAATATGAATCCGCAATCATACGCGGCACTGTATCAGAAGTTATCGATGTGCAGGAAAAAACAGAGGCACTTCGGCTTTTGTGTGAACGGCATACTCCGACCAATATGTCGAATTTTGCACAGGAAACGGCGCACAGTCTTGCACGCACTGCCGTGTGGCAAATCAAAATAGAAGTTATTACAGGAAAATGCAATAAGTGTGAGCAGTAAACAAAACTTTGAGGATTGGCAGAATAGCTGACACAGACAAGCTAAGGATAAAGCGCGCATTATGCTTGCGCCTCGGATACAGGCGTGATTGCCGTGTCTGCGGTTGGCTTCTGTACAGGTTAAAAAACTGTTTTACATAAAATTCTGACGCGGAAATCAAAAAAATAAAAAAACGGATTGACAATATAAAGCAATCGTGCTATTATATTGGAGCGTTCTGCGAAGGAATTCAATACGGAACGTTGTTTGCGGGTTAAGCACTTTGCTCCGCCTCGGTTTTCTCTCGCCGTGTAAAATTTAGAGAGTGTATATGCGGATATGGCGGAATCGGCAGACGCGCTAGATTCAGGTTCTAGTCGGGGCAACTCGGTGGAGGTTCAAGTCCTCTTATCCGCACCAAAAAAGGTAATGCTTTTGCATTACCTTTTTTGATTTTTATTCTTTATACAGAACAAAAGAACGTACTGTAAACGAATTTTACAGCGCATCTCGGCGGTGTGTTGCTCGTGGACGGAGGTCACTTTCAAAAGGCTTTGTCTGCAACTGAATTTTACTTCAAAATCAAATCACAGTTTACAATTTCCACGCCGTCTATGTCGGACAAAAACAGTTTGATTTGCTTATAGCCGAGCGATTTTACGGAGAAGTCCTTAAACCGTTCTGTGATTTTAGAATTGATTTCACCGATGTTGAGCCGATGCGTACGGCTTTTCTGCAAAAGCGACAGCACATATGCCTCAATTTCGGCTTTGTGCGCAGAATACTGCAAGCAAACGCTTAATGTATGGCGGTCACCGTCGGGTAAAACTTTAAAGGTGTTAAAGGATTTTAAAAATCCCGAAAATTTTGAAAATCCGTAGTTGCGCTCGTCAAAATCGGAGTACTTGCGCTGTAACGCTTCTTTTACCACGCTGATTTGAATTTTTGCACCCGCCTCTTTTTGCGAAAGCATGGAAAGAATTTCCTGTTCGATTTCTTTGCGCGGGGTGATGCTAGTGACCGCAGACGGTTCTGCGTCCGCCTCGCCGCTTAACACATCCAAATAACGGAAAGAATCACATGCGCTGACAAATGCCTTGGGAGTTTTGCTTTCACCCATGCCGATGACTTGCTTGCCCGATTCCCGCAGTCTTGCCGCAAGACGTGTAAAATCGCTGTCACTGGACGCAAGGCAAAATACATCTACCGCGTTTAAATAGAGAATATCCATTGCGTCGATAATCATCGCGGAGTCGGTGGAATTCTTGCGGGAAGTGTATGCATACTGCTGCATCGGCATCAGCGCGTATTCGGGTAAAAGCGCTTTCCAGCTTTTTGCCTGCTCCAGCGTCCAGTCCCCGTAAATGCGTTTCACCGTCACCGTGCCGACGGTTTTTAATTCGTCAAAAATGGTTTCCACATATTTCGGTGCAATGTTGTCGGAATCAATTAACAGCGCAATATTCAAATTTTCTGTATTCATTTTATTTCCTTTCGGTTGTTGTTTGAATTTTATGTATTCGTTTTACCATAAACGCGAAGCGTTGTTATGGTAAAATCCGTCCGTCTTTGGCGGCTTGCCGTTAGGCAGAGCCAAAGGGTCATAAAATATGGTAAAATAAGCCTTGTACTTATTTTACCATATTTTATGTTTTGACGCAACAAAACCGATTTTTTTGAAAAGGAGTTACTTGTATATTTTCGAAAAATATGGTATTCTATAAATAACATAAAGACAGAAAGGGCTATAAAAATGTTGGAATTCAGATATGATACACAGCTTCTGATTGAGGGCGAGGATTTAGACGAAGATGTCATCCACGACTATTTTACAGAGCACTTTAAAGGCGATTGTTTATTGGCTGTCGGCGACGAGGATTTGATTAAAATCCATTACCACACTAACGAACCGTGGAAGGTGTTGGAATATTGCGCAACGCTCGGCGAGATTTATGATATTGTTGTAGAGGATATGGATCGGCAGGAGCGCGGCTTGCACGGTTGATGCCAATAGACCATAAATATAATATCTAAAAATGAACGCACAGGAAAGTTTAGCTTTTCTGTGCGTTTTGTATAGTCATATGGCGGGATGTACGTCTGTCACGGTTACTGTTTCTTCGTGTACGGTGAATTTGATTGTGTACTCCGCAAACGAAAAACCGTATACACGTTGTGCGTCTGTTTGATAGGCTGGACGCGGGTCCTGCGCCAAAACCCGCAGAAGTGCCTGCTGTTTTTCTTCGGGGATTTTTTTTAGCAGCTCGTGCGGAAAATCCACCTTTAAAATATCCGCTTTGGATTGCAAAGCAAAACCGCCCGAAGCATTCGGGAAGCTGTCTGCGTAGGGGAGATACGGTTTTACATCCAAAATCGGCGTGCCGTCCATTAAATCTGCGCCCGCAATGTGTAAAATAGGTGTATCCGATGTTTCAAAGTCGATTTTCTCCAACCGTACGCAGGAAAGTCCGATAGAATTCGGGCGGAACGGCGAACGCGTGGCGAATACGCCCATGCGTGTGTTGCCGCCCAAGCGCGGCGGACGCACCGTCGGGGAAAAGGGCTTGTCGGCACATTCCGAAAACCGCCACAACAGCCAAATGTGCGAATATTGTTCCAAGCCCCGTACCGCATCGGCGGTTCGGTATTCGGGTTCAAAAATCACGGTTGCCTGCAATTCTTCCACAATCCCGCTTTGCCGCGGAATTCCGAATTTTTCGGGAAAATCCGTATGAATATGTGCAATCGGATGTATCAAAAATTCTTCAGACATTTGCTGGTTCTCCGTTCACTTTCGTCAATCCGTATCAATTCAAAAGAATGGTATCACATTTTTCCGCTTTATTCAATGCTTTGCATTCGCAAAGCCACCGATTCTTTTCTTTCTGCGCTTTCGGCAGAGAGTTGAACCATCGTTATTATTTTATTTCTTTGACATACAGTCTATCTTTCCCGTTACCGTAATTAACAATATCCTTCAGATAATAATATCCGTATTTTTCATACAACCCTACATGTTCTGACGGAATATATGTTCTGTCAAAACCATTTTCTTTTGCATATGCATTAGCAAAACCAATCAGCTTCTCACTAATCCTGTGTCCGCGATAATCCTCTGCCACAAAGATACCTGATACCCATGGATATATTTCGGGCAACGGATAATAATCTGTTTTCATGACAAAAATCATTCCAACAATTTGATGATTTACAATTGCGGCAAACGGAGTTTCCCAATCAGTAAAAGCCCACGTCCGAAGAATTCCCGATATATGTTCTTTTACATCTTCCCATGAGAAATTTTCAACAAAACAGATTAGTTTATCCGCCAAGTCTGTGTCTTTGTCTACTTTTTTTATCTCCAATGTGTCCATCCTGAAATCATTTTTTACAAAACCAAAGTGCCGCTCGGCTTTCCCGGCGGTTTCGTCGACTGTACGTTTTGGGGCTTTTTCGTTTTTTAAATATTCCTTGATTACATTGTCTTGAAATATCATTACAAAATCTCCTCATACAATAAAGCAGTCGTGATTATGAGACTCTGCCTTGCTACAATCAATCCACAAAAGAACAATAAAAAGCGACAAGTTTCATTATTGTTGAAACCTATCGCTTTTTGGTGCCGCTGACCGGACTTGAACCGGTACGGTGTTGCCACCGAGGGATTTTAAGTCCCTTGCGTCTGCCGATTTCGCCACAGCGGCGTTTTCAGATTGTCTGCGATATATTATAAGAAAAAAATCTTCTGTTGTCAATGCGAGAACAGAAGATTTTTCTAAATTCTTTGCTGATTTTTTAATTAGAGTTCATCCGATTATACTTTTCCTTTAATAATCGGGGAAAGCGGTTTGTAAATCACAAATGCGATTACGGCACATAACAGCCCTTTTACAAATGTAAAAGGCACATTGAAAATCAGAAGCGCCTTCCAAAGGGAGTCTACACTCGGCAAAATCAGCTGATATGCCGAAATAATCTGTTCCATCGGCATGAAATTGGTATAAACAGGGTAGGTGATGTAGTAATTTGTCAGCAGACTGAAGCCCGCCATGCAAACCGCGCCGACCAAAGAACCGAGCAGTGCGCCGCCTCTTGTCTTTTTATGCTTGTAGATGAGTCCTGCAGGAATGACCATCATACAGCCGAGAATAAAGTCGGAAAGCTCGCCGACGCCGCCTGTTGAGGTGGTAAACAGGTTCAAAAGATTTTTAATCAGGCATACGCCGACACCGCTGACAGGACCGAGCGCAAACGAGGCAATCAGCGCAGGGAAATTGGCAACATCCATTTTAATGAAGCCCGGCATCACGGGGACGCTGAACTGCAAAAACATCAAAACGGCGGCGACCGCGCCGAGAATAGCGGTTACAGTCAACTTGCGGATTTTCTCGCGGGAAAACGGTTTCTTTGCGGATTTGGTTTTCGGTTCGTTCATGTTTGTTCAGAGCCTTTCAAAAATAGATTTTGCAAATGCGGCTGTCAAACAAAAAACCCCGTAAGAGCAATTCTTACGAGGCGCAGGTGTACTGACACATACATCTTCTTTCATCCGGACTGTACCGTCGGTTTGGGAATTGCACCCAATCAGCGTGAGCTTGTGGACTTTAACCACCGGTGGGGAATTGCACCCCGCCTTGAAGACAGCGATTCATTTGTAACAATAGTATATGCTAATTTTTGGGGGTTGTCAACTGCTTTTTCGGTGTTTTCATTAAAAGCAGTCCGACAATGGCGAGTATCGGGAAAACCGCGCCGAAAGACAACCCGATTTTCAGTGCGCCGCCTTCCGTAAGGGCGGGATTTACCGTCGCCGCGGCAGTGGAAATATAACTGATAATCGACGGACCGAGCGAACAGCCGATATCGCCGAGAATGGCAAGAATCCCGAACATCGCCGCGCCGCCGTTCGGATACGCCTGTGATACCAAACTGAATGTTCCCGGCCAAAACAGGCTGACCGAGAAGCCCGTCAGCGCACAGCCGAAGAGGGAAAGCAGAGGCGTTTTTGCAATCGCGGTGGTCAAATAACAGCCGATACAAAGTACAGCGCAGGCAAGCATTGCCTTTTTCAAATTGATTTTATGTCCGTAAATGCCGAACAGCAGTCTGCCGCAGCCCATAAAGACTGCAAACAGGCAAGGACCCAATAAGTCGCCCATAAATTTGGATACCTGCAAGCCCGTTTCCGCAAAAAAGGAAGACCACTGCGACATGGCAAGCTCCGATGCGCCCGCACACAGCATCAGCACCATGGCAATGATAAAGTTTTTCGAGGTCAGTAATTTGCGAATCGGAATTTTTTCATCTTCCTGCAAGGTTTTCGGAAAGGGAAGTGTGGAAAAGTTCACCAGATTGCCGAGCGGAATCAGAGACCATAACAGCGGCAGGATATACCAATACTGTTCACCGATGAGCTTGATGAGCAGTGTAGACAGTGCGACGACAACCATTTGCCCCCAACAGTAGAACGAATGCAAAAGGCTCATATCCGCTTCCTTGCGGTCACTCGGAATGGCGTCCACAATCGGACTGATGGTCACTTCAATCATACCGCTGCCGAGCGCAGAAATTACCGTTGCAAGCACTAACGCACCGAACGGCGGCAGTCCGCTGCGCGGCAGGACAAATAAACAGACCAAGCCCGCAAACGCAAAGGCGTGTGAAGCCAAAATAATTTTCTTATAGCCGATGCGGTCCACGACTTTTACGGAAAGAATATCGACAACGGTTTGCGACAGAAAGTTAATCAGAATTAAACTGCCGATGGCGTTTAAGGAAACACCGAGTTGCTGTCGGTAAACGATAAATAAAATCGGGGAGAGATTGTTGATGATTGCCTGCACAAAATAACCGATGTAGCAGGCGACGGTTGTACCTTTATAGGTTCTCTGCATGGTTTATACATACTCCTTATCGTCGGAAAGCGACGCCGACCCGCTGATGGGAATCGGTTCGCCGAGGTAGGTCGGTTCGGGCTTTACAAGGCAAATTCCGAAATCCTTGATGCGTGCCAAAGATTCCCGAACCGCATTGCGCACGTTCGTATACAGCGCATAGTCCTGCAAATCCGAAGCCACGCCGTATGCGTCGAGACCTAACGCACGGGCAATATATACAGCACGGTACAAATGATAGCCCTGTGTCACAATGACAATCTTTTTCGCGCCGAAAATGTCACGTGCGCGGTACATGGATTCATAGGTGGAAAATCCCGCATGGTCTAAAAATACAACATCAGGGTTAACGCCCGCCTCCACGAAAAACTGCTTCATGTGGTTGACCTCGTCATAGTTTTCCCGTCCGTGGTCGCCGCTCATCAACAGCTTTTCGGAAACACCGCTTTCATAGAGGGTAAGTCCTGTGGTAACGCGGTCACGGAGCATCGGACTTAAGGTTTCATTGTTCCAAACCGCACAGCCCAAAACCAAAATGCAGTCCACATCTTCGAGCGCGGCGCAGTCCGCTTCGGACAGGATGTACGGCTTTGATTTGCCGATGACAATACCGTTTACTGTACCGAACAGCAGTGCGCCGCACAGCACAAGTACGCCGAAAATAATCAGGAACTTTTTAAGCTTTTTCATACTACACCCTCGTTTCCACAAGCGACAGCGTACCGCTGACGGTGAATGCACCGCTGTCCGCCGTTAAAAACAGGCTGTCACCTTTTTTGGCGGAAACCGTTTCTGTACCGCAGGACACCGTGCCGACGCCGTCTGTAATCAGCAAAGATACAAACGAGGTTTTGGTTGCTTCGCTCTCATATTTTTCCGTAACGGCAACCGCTTTTACCGTGAATAGCTCACAGGTTGTCAATACCTGCTCGGTATAACCGTCTTTTTGTAGTTTTGCACCCTCGGGCTTGGTATCCCGTGCAGGCGGCGTGCAGTCGGTAACATCTATCGCTTTTTCCGTGTGCAGTTCGCGCGGCTTGCCGTCTGCACCGACACGCCCGTAATCGTATACGCGGTAGGTCGTGTTGGAATTTTGCTGAATTTCCGCAAGCAGAATGCCGCCGCCGATGGCGTGCAGTGTACCTGCCTCAATAAAGAACAAATCGCCTTTTTGCACTTTTACTTTGTTGACCGCGTCTAAAAACGTGTTGTCTGCAATTCTTGCGCGAAATTCTTTGCTTGTAATCGGTTCTTTAAAGCCGTAAATCAGTTCTGCACCCTCGTCACAGTCCAAAATATACCAGCATTCCGTTTTGCCGTATTCACCCTCGACGCGCAGAGCATAGTCGTTGTCGGGATGTACCTGTACGGACAAATCCTTTTTCGCGTCAATCAGCTTAATCAGAATCGGGAAACGGTCAAATTTTTCTGCGTTTGTCCCGAGACACGCGTTGCCGAGTATACCGACGACCTCGGAAAGCGTTTTGCCCCGATATGCACCGTTTTCAATGTGATTTTCGCCGTCCTTGTGGCAGGAAAGCATCCAGCCCTCGGCGACAATATCCAAATCTGTTTGGAAGCCGAAATCGTTTTTGAGCTTTGTACCGCCCCAAAGATAGTCTTTCAGCGCGGGAGATAATTTGAACAGCATATATAACATCCTTTTCTTTTATGTGAATTCTTCTTTATCTTATCAAAAGCGCCGTTTTAAATCAATACATATCTTGTAAATAACGGCGGAAAATGGTATACTCTGTTTGAGGTATACAGTATGCAATATTTCATTTATTCCGTTGTCATTTTTCTTTCCACTTTACTCGGTGCGTTTGTCGGCTTGGGGGGCGGCGTCATCATAAAGCCGATGCTGGATGCACTGCATATGCATACGCTTTCGGAAATCTCCTTTTTTTCTTCTTGCGCGGTTTTCGCCATGTCTGTCACTTCAACGGCAAAATATTTGAAAAAGGGCGTTTCCTTTGAAAAGCGGATTTTGCTTCCGCTGTCGGCGGGGGCAGTGCTCGGCGGTTTTCTCGGAAACCGCGCTTTTTCAGCCGCTTTGCAGTCCGCGCAGTCGGCGGATGCGGTGAAAGGCATGCAGTCCGCCACACTGTGCGCATTGCTTTTTTGCGTGCTCATTTTTGTCAATGTCCGTACCAAAACGGCGAGGCTTCAAAATCCAATCGGGATTCTGTGCGCGGGCTTACTGCTCGGCGCCTTGGCGGCGTTTTTGGGTATCGGCGGCGGACCGATCAATGTTGCCGCGCTGACTCTGCTGTTCTCCTTCTCCGTAAGGGATGCGGCAGTGTATTCCGTTGCGGTTATCTTTTTCTCCCAGCTTTCCAATCTGGGCATACAGCTTCTGCGCGGCGGAGTGCAAAACTACGATTTAAAAATGCTTTTGGCGGTGATTCCCTGTGCGGTGGTCGGCGGCTTACTCGGCGCGGTTTTGAACCGCAAATGCAGTGAGAAGGCGGCGCGAATTACCTTTTCACTGGCGATTTTTTCCATGGTCATTTTAACCTTATACAATACAGTTACGGCATTTTGCTGAGAAAGGTGTATAAAGATGCGTCCGAATATTATTTTTTATTTCAGCGACCAACAACGGTGGGATACCGTCAACGAAACCGTTACGCCGAACTTAACGGAGCTTGCAGAAGAGGGCGTTCTGTTTGAGAATTCCTTTACCTGCCAGCCTGTCTGCGGTCCAGCGCGTGCGTGCCTGCAAACGGGGCAGTATGCTACGGAATGCGGATGTTATTGGAACGGTGTGCCGCTGCCCCAAAATATCAAACCGCTTGCCGCCTATTTCAACGAAGCGGGGTACGAGACCGCCTATGTCGGCAAATGGCATCTGGCGTCCGACCGTTTCCCGAACGTCGGGATGCACTGTGAAAAAACAGCGATTCCGAAGGATATGCAGGGCGAATACAAGGATTGGTGGCGCGCGGCGGATATATTGGAGTTTACTTCCCACGGCTACGACGGATATATTTTCGACGGCGATGGCAACCGCATTGACTTCGAGGGTTACCGCGCGGACTGTATCAACGATTTTGCATTGGAATATTTGGAGCAAAAAACGTCCGATAAGCCGTTTTTCCTGTTCGTTTCGCATATTGAGCCGCACCATCAAAATGACCGTAAGCGGTATGAGGGACCGACGGAAACCGTACCGAAATTCAAGGACTATCCCATACCTGAAGACCTTTCGTTTTTACCCGGGGATTACAAAGAGATGTATCCCGATTATATGGCGGCCATCCACCGTTTAGATGAGAATGTCGGTCGGCTGGTAGAAAAGCTGAAAGAACAAGGACTTTACGAAAACACCGTTATCATTTATACAAGCGACCACGGCTCGCATTTCAAAACGCGGAATGCAGAGTATAAGCGTTCCTGTCACGACAGTGCCACGCACACACCGCTGGTTATTGCGGGCGGACCGTTTTGCGGCGGCAGACGGACGGATTGCCTTGTCAGCTTAATCGATTTGCCGCCGACGCTTTTGGATATTGCAGGCATTTCGATTCCGCAGAGCTTTTCGGGGAAATCGATTGTACCTATGCTGTCGGGGGAAAATGAACGCGACTGCGTATTTATTCAAATCAGCGAAAGCCAGTGCGGGCGTGCGGTGCGGACGAAAAAATACAAATATTCCGTGCGCGCAGTCGGTTCGGGATTTGCAAGGCATAAATCGAAAATCTACTTTGAAGATTATTTGTACGATTTGGAAAAAGACCCATGCGAGAAAGTGAATTTGGTTCGGAATTCGGTTTACAAAGAAGCACGCGGTTTTATGCAGGAATTGTTAAAACGGGAAATGCAGAAAGCAGGCGAAGAGAAGCCGATTATTTTGCCCGCATTGTTCACCCGTAAAAAATGACGCTTTTCTTTGGCGGATATGCACGAAAAGCCCTGCGGGAATGCCGCTTGCTTGTTCCTTTCATGGAATTTTTGCAGGAATATAAAACACATATTGCAAAAAAACATAAAATGTAATAAAATTTATCGGTAATCAAATTATGTATGAAACTCGGAGGCTTAGGATATGCAATATTCGCAAATGTCCAAAGAAGAACTGCGTCGGCGCAAAAAACAGTTGGACGCAGAATTTGAAACGCTCAAAAAAATGAATTTGAAGCTGGATATGTCGCGCGGCAAGCCGGGGGCTGACCAGCTTGACCTTTCCATGGATATTTTGAAAACCGTAATCGGTGTGTGCGACTGCAAGGCGGAAAACGGCTTTGACTGCCGCAACTACGGTGTGCTTGAAGGACTGCCCGAGTGCAGAAAGCTGTTTGCGGAGATTTTAGAGGTTGACCCTGCCAATGTCATTGTCGGCGGCGCGTCGAGTCTGAATCTGATGTTTGACTACGTTTCCCAGTGCATGACGCACGGCGCGGGCGCAGAGCCTTGGATGCGGCAGGGGAAAATTAAATTCATCTGCAATGTACCCGGTTATGACCGTCACTTTACCATTTGTGAACATTTCGGCATTGAAATGCTGAATGTTGAGATGACCGAAAACGGTCCCGATGTGGAGAAAATACAGGAGCTTGTCAAAGACCCGAGCGTCAAGGGAATGTTCTGTGTGCCGAAGTATTCCAATCCCGACGGCATCACATATACGGATGATACCGTGCGTGCGTTGGCGGCATTGAAGCCTGCGGCAAAGGATTTCCGTGTGATTTGGGATAACGCTTATGTTGTGCACGACTTAGACGACCGGCCCGACCGCCTTTTGAATATTTTTGAGGCGTGCAAGCCGTTCGGTTCTGCGGATATGTTTGTGGAATTTACGTCCACATCCAAAATCAGCTTCCCCGGTGCGGGCGTTTCGGCGGTTGCCGCATCCGACAACAATATTCAGGCGATTCGGGCGCGTCTTGCCATGCAGACCATCAGCTATGATAAAATGAATCAGCTTCGGCATGTAAAATACTTTAAAGACGCGGAAGGCGTTGCGGCGCATATGAAAAAGCATGCGGCGATTATTGCGCCGAAATTCCGCATTGTGCTGGATGCTTTAAACCGCGAGCTTCGTGAAAACGACCTTGCCCGCTGGACAGAGCCGAAGGGCGGTTATTTTATCAGTCTGAATACCACGGAATGCAGTGCCAAACGTGTCGGCGAGCTGTGCCGTGAGCTTGGCGTGGTGTTAACCTCGGTCGGCGCAACTTATCCGTACGGCAAAGATGCGGCGGACAGAAACATCCGTATCGCACCGACATATCCGTCTACGGAAGAACTCAAAAAAGCCGTCGAAGTGCTTTGCCTGTGCGTAAAATTGGCGACACTTGAAAAATTGCTTTGATTGTTGTAAAATAAACGTATTAAAGTTTTTTCGAGGGTAACTTATGCGTTTGTTTCACACCGAAAAAAAGAATACGGAGCTGTCTGCCGAACCTTCCCGTCCGTTTGTAACGGCGGTGATTGTGGCGGCGGGCAACTCCACAAGAATGGGCGGCGTCAATAAGCAGAAACTGCGGATTGACGGCGTCCCTGTGCTTATTCGGACACTTCGGACTTTTTCGGAAAGTCCGTGGATAGACGAAATTGCAGTCGCAGCGCGCGAACAGGATATTCCAGATTTGTTTGCGGCAGTCAAAGCTTATGGAATTCAAAAGGTAACCGATATTGTAAAAGGCGGGGCAACGCGGCAGGAAAGCGTATTTGCCGCCGTCCGCCGTGTGTCCCCGAATTCGGAATTTTTGGCGATTCATGACGGCGCACGTCCATTGGTTACAGAGGAGATTATTGAAACAACGGTGCAAAAAGCTTTCGCAGAAAATGCCGCCGCAACGGGTGTGCGCGTCAAGGATACCATCAAGGTGGTTGCTGAGGATGGCAGGATTTTGGACACGCCTGACCGTTCTGCGCTTTGGGCGGTGCATACACCGCAGGTTTTCGCAAAACAGCTGTATCTCCATGCCGCCGAAACTGTGCCGAACAGTCAGGCGTTTACAGATGACTGTAAGCTGATGGAAGCGGCGGGAATCCCTGTATTTATGGTCGAGGGCAGTTACGAAAATATAAAAATCACCACGCCCGAGGATATTGCTCTGGCGGAGGGGATACTGAGCGGGAGGAAAGAACAGTGCTTCGAATAGGACACGGCTATGATGTACACCGTTTAACCGAGGGACGTAAACTGATTTTGGGCGGGGTGGAAATCGAAAACAACGGTATCGGGCTTTTGGGGCATTCCGATGCGGATGTGCTTTTGCACGCTGTCAGCGACGCGCTTTTGGGTGCGGCGGCACTCGGCGACATCGGCAAGCATTTTCCCGATACGGACGAACGCTATAAAGGCGCGGACAGTCTGAAATTGTTGGAAGCCGTTGTAAATCTGTTAAAAAAAGAACACTGGTCCGTAAATAACATTGATGCAACCGTCTTGGCGCAAGCCCCGAAGTTAGCGCCTTTTATCCCGCAAATGCGTGAAAATATTGCACACGCCTGCCGTCTGCCTGTATCCGCCGTCAGCGTCAAGGCGACGACAGAAGAGGGGCTCGGATTTACAGGCGCAAAAGAGGGGATTGCCGCACACGCAGTGTGCCTGATTACGGAAAAACAGGAAATTCCGTTTATTTAAGGTGACTGCATTCGTTTCGGATGCAGTCACCTTAACGCTTGCGGAAAAGTGCAAAAAGGAGATTGCGTTTTGAAAAAACTGAAAGCCCTGTTTTGGAAGTATAAAGAACCGATATTGTATGTTTTTTTCGGCGGATTGACCACGGTTGTCAATTACATCATTTATTTTTCCTGCACGGCGGGTTTGAAGTTTGGCTGGTCTGCGGCTACCGTGCTTGCGTGGGTCGGTGCGGTTTTATTTGCATATGTGACCAACCGAAAATGGGTGTTTGAAAGCCGCACGAAAGGTGCGCGCAAGGTAGCTCTGGAATTTTTGGAGTTTGTTGCGGCACGGCTTTTGTCTCTCGGTATGGAGTGGGTAACGCTGAAACTGCTGCTGGATATTCTGCATATGAATACCTATGTGTATGCTTCCTTGCCCGTCGGAGAATTCGCGGCAAAAACGGTTGCACAGGTTATTGTCATTGTCGCCAATTATGTATTCGGAAAATGGTTCGTTTTTCGGAAGAAAAAACCAAAAGACGAATAAAAATACATTTCGCTTGCAAAATTATACAACTTGGTGTATAGTAATACCATAATTTATGTAAAGGGGCAGATAAAATGAAAAAAGCAACAAAAATTCTTGCACTTCTTTTGACATTGGCAATGGTTGTCGGCATGTTCGCGGCTTGCGGCGCAAACACACCTGCGGTTAAGGTTGTCAATATCAATCTGACCGACGAAGAATATGCGTTCGGTGTGGATAAAGACCAGCCCGAACTGCTGGAGCAGGTCAACGCATTTATTGCCGAAATCAAATCAAACGGCAAGCTGGAGGAAATCTTCAACAACTATTTCGGCGACGGTACGCCGAAGGCAATCAAATCCGCGGCGCTTGACGAGAGCAAAGACCAGCTGGTTGTGGCAACCAACGCGGAGTTCCCGCCCTTTGAGTATTCCGAAGGGGAAAACTTCCTCGGCGTGGATATGGAAATCGCGGCACTGCTTGCCGAAAAACTCGGCAAGGAGCTTGTCATTCAGCACATGGACTTTGAAGCGGTTTGCCTGGCAGTCGGCGGTCACAAATGCGACATCGCTATGGCGGGCTTGACCGTTAACGAAGAGCGCAAGGAGTCCGTTACTTTCTCGGATTCTTATTATCAGGCTTCTCAGCAGTTGATTGTAAAAGGCGACGACACAAAGTTTGACGAATGCAAAACCGCAGATGACGTTATTGCAATTCTTAAAACGATGGACAATACGACCAATATCGGCTTCCAGAACGGTACAACCGGTCAGTTGTTTACCGAAAGCACGGGCGATTATGAATCCAACGGCTTTAAAGTAACCGCAAAAGGATATTCGAGCGGCGCGCTTGCGGTGCAGGATGTTGTCAACGGCAATCTCCAGTATGTCATTATCGATGCCGCACCTGCGGAGTCTATTGTGAAATCCATGAACGAAGCCGCATAATTTCAGTTGAATAAGCGTTAGACAATAACCTCACCTTTTCGGTGAGGCTATTGTCGTATCTCAGACAGATAAAGGGTTTGAATATGGGTAGCTTTGAACGTAAATTTCAAAAATTTATTGAGCTGTTTCAAGGCAGCAGTGCAGACGCGTACATATCCGAAATTTTAACGGGCTTGCAGAATACCGCCAAAATTGCCGTTGTAGGTCTTTTAATCGGTATTGTCATCGGCACGCTGATTGCAACCGTTCGTGTTTTGCCGAAATATAAGAAACTGCCGAAAATCTTAAACGGTATTTGCAGTGTATATGTCGGCTTTTTCCGCGGTACGCCTATGGTGGTACAGCTGTTGCTGTTTTACTTTGTCGCTTTGCCGCTTATGGGCGTCAATATTCCGTCGGTTACGGTTGCCTGCATTGTGTTCGGTATGAATTCGGGCGCGTATATTTCCGAAATTATGCGCAGCGGCATTCTGTCGGTGGATCCCGGGCAGATGGAAGGCGGCCGCGCTATGGGCTTGAGCTTCGGCACCACCATGATAAAAATCGTGATTCCGCAGGCGGTAAAAAATATCCTGCCGACACTCGGCAATGAGTTTATTACGTTGGTAAAGGAAACATCGATTGTCAGCTTTATCGGTGCAACGGATTTGTATGTCGCATTCCGAAAAATCGGTACGGCAACCTATGAATTTATGATTCCGTATCTTGTTATGGCAGTCATTTATATCGTACTTGTGCTGATAATCAGTTTGCTTGTGAAGCTGATGGAAAGGAGCCTGAGGAAGAGTGATAGAGGTCGTTAACCTGACCAAAAGCTTTGGTGATTTACAGGTATTAAAGGGAATTGATTTGACGATTGAGCAGGGCGAAAAGGTGGTTATCATCGGGCCGTCAGGCTCAGGCAAAAGCACACTTTTGCGGTGCTTAAACTGTATGGAGGACCCCACCTCGGGGCAGGTTTTATATCACGGCGTGGACTTGACGGACATGAAGGTGGATATCAACGAACAGCGTCAAAATATCGGCATGGTGTTTCAGCATTTCAATTTGTTTAACAATATGACGGTGCTTGACAACATTACGTTAGCGCCCGTATTGACACAGAAAAAGAAAATGCGGAAATTAAAGCGCGCTTCCAAAAAATCGGGCACGGCGGACGCGGCGTTAAAATCTGCCGCGCAAATCAAAGCGGAAGCGAAAGAGAATGCCCTGAAGCTGTTGGAGCGCATCGGGCTTTCCGATAAGGCGGACGCGTACCCGTCACAGCTGTCGGGCGGGCAAAAACAGCGTGTGGCGATTGTGCGCTCGCTTGCCATGAATCCCGATGTGATGCTGTTTGATGAGCCTACCTCGGCATTGGATCCCGAAATGGTCGGCGAGGTATTGGATGTTATGAAAGATTTGGCGACCAGCGGCATGACGATGGTTGTGGTCACGCATGAAATGGGCTTTGCCCGTGAGGTCGGCGACCGTGTGCTGTTCATGGATGACGGTAAAATCTTAGAGCAGGGCACACCCGACGCCGTATTCAACCACCCGCAAAATGCACGTTTACAGGAATTCCTTTCCAAAGTGCTGTAGAGGCATATCCGCATGAAATATTATGTGCTTGTTTTGTTTTTGTGCTGGTTTCTGTTTGTCATTCTGCCGAGAAAAAAGCAGATGAAAGCAGTTGCCGCACATCATATACGCAAACAGAAAAAGGAGCTTGTAGCAATGGAAACCTTTGCAAGGCAGTTTATAAACCAAGAGTGCATTATCTATACGCTTGCCGCAAATGACGGAAGTATTCAGGGCGTTATTAAAGAGGTCGGGAACGGTGGCGTATTGCTTGAGGATATGCGCGGGCAGAAACAGCTGATAAATTTGGAATATGTCACACGAATTCGGGAATATCCGAGAAATAAAAACGGAAAAAAGAAATCCGTTATAACGGACTGATATTTTTATGTATAAAAAGACGGTTGCTGTTTTGGCAACCGTCTTTTTTGCAACTGTTGGTTTTACAAACGTCCCCTTAAGAAAACGGGTTCTGTTCACTAAAGGGCGCGTTTAAATGTGCAAATTTTTAAACTATTCTTCGCAGTTACGATATTTCTTAGCAGAGATTCGCATTTCAAAAATTAAAATGACAGTAAAAATCGGAATGTACGGCAAAGCAAGCAAGAAACACCACGGCATAGAATATTTTGTAACAAATGGCGTTAAAACATAGTCGATGAGGTGTTCGCGATAGATATTATTGCATATATAGAGAATTGCACTGCTCAAAAACCCCGTTAGTAATGTCTTCCGCAGTACATCCTTTTTCGGAAACCATTTGGCGGCGCAGGGGAGACAAATCAAATGGAAAAGGGGAAAGAGATAGCGGGAGATTACATATATTGGATGATATATAATCATTAAAAGTTCGGGTAACTGTCCTAATACATAATAATAGTAAAGAACAGTATCCGCAAAAAGGAATACCAACAAGGCCAATTGTATTCCAATACCCAGTCGTGCAATCCAAATCAGATTTTGTTGCTTGTAAGAAAGTGAATATGACATGAAACTCCCTCCATACTGTTTTGCAGATACTTAAAGATGATTTTTTCCGAAAGTTACAGTGAGGATGATATCGCCCATATCTGTATCTACACCACCGCCTGTGCGATGCCAATGTCCTGTGGCTTTGCAGGTAAACGTACCGTCCGAATTGTAAGTCGCATAGGCGGAATATTGCTGATAAGTATATCCGATTGTACTGCCTAACGCTGTAACAAAGCCATACATATCTCTTGCATTTTCCGTCCAAGGCGGATCATTTGTGCCATCCGGGGTAACAACCTCATATGTAGCGTGCACTTTGAAGTATTGATTAAAATATTTACTTTCGTCGTACGTCTTTCTGAGAAAAATGACATGCGGAGAGATACCGCCAAACAACTGAATTTGTTCGGAAACATCTTCTGTTTCAATCAACCCTAATCCATATGCATTGGTAAGAGCTATGTTTTTTATATATGCTTCGTATTCTTCCAATGTCATATCGGGAATATTAAACAACTGATATTTCGTAAATTCTGCAACCTGATATTCTTCTAAAATGCGGCTGGCAATGGCTCTGTAGTCTTCTAAGGTTGGTTCATTCGGTACCGCAAAAGCGGGCGTGGTACTGCATGTCAGCAATACAAGGGTCAAAATAACCGTCATAAGCTTTTTCATAATGATACCTCTTTCATTATATAGTCAGCGATTTAGATTTAATCTCTGTACATTGGATTCACCCCTGTTATATAAAAAGACTGCACCGTAATAAACGGTACGATCTTCGGATAGTATTTTTATTAAATTCCCCAACATCCCCAAGCTGTCCGTACCGCAAAACAGCTGAATTTGTAAAATGATTTATGAACTATTTATAGAATAACACGGTTATTATCTAAAAACAATATATAATATACACAATAAATAGGGAGGCTCGTTGTTGAATGTCACAAATTAAAGAAATTTTTATTACCTGTAAAGTATTGACGAATCTGATTTTTTATGTTAAACTCCCATTATTGTATCAAATGAGACAAAAAGAGGAAGATATGACAGATTCTACGCAAAAGCAATGCATTTCTGTTTTGCAGAAATCCGACCTTTTTTCTGCCGTTCCTGCCGAAAAATTGTCGTTTCTGCTCCTACACGGTGCGCGCGTACAGCAATTTCCGAAAGACGCGATTTTGTATTCTCCCGAAAGCACGGAGAAATGTATCGGCGTGCTTTTAAAGGGTGAAGCGCGCGTAACGAAAGACCACGTTACCGTAAGCGTTTTAAAACAGGGGATGCAGTTCGGGGCGGTTGTTCTGTACAGCGATGCGGAACGGTTTGTAAATACGATTGTTGCGAAAACGGACTGTAAAGTACTGTTTCTTGAAAAATCGGGCATAGACCGTCTGATGCAAACCGACGCACAGTTTGCCGCGGCGTATGTGCGGTATCTTTCCAACCGTATTTATTTTTTGAATACGAAGATAGAGGCGTATACTGCGCCGAACGGTGCGGAAAAATTATTACAGTATCTTTTGTCTGTTTGTGATGAAAACGGTTTGGTCAGCGGTGTTTCCGCGACGGAACTCTCCAGGCAAATCAATGTCAGCCGTGCGGGAATTTACCGTGCTTTGGACAGCCTGTCTGCGGACGGTAAACTGCGGCACAGCGGCAAAAATATAAAATTATTTGTAAAGGATGAACGAAAATGAAAAAAGTACTGTCTTTACTGCTGGCTTTGGTGCTTGTCGTTTCGCTTGCGGCCTGCGGTGCCAAGGATAAGGAGCCCCCGCAGGAAAAAGCAAATATCCGTATAGCCACACTCAAAGGACCTACGGGTATCGGCACGGTGAAGCTTATGCAGGAAAATGACGCGGGCAATGCGGCAAACAATTACGCGGTAACGCTGTGCGCCGACCCGACCGAGGTGTTAAGCGGCATGGCGGCAGGCAATTTTGATGTTGCGGCTTGCCCGTTGAACATGGCATCGGTTCTGTATAATAAGCTGAACGGCAATATACAAATGCTTGCGATTAACACGCTGGGTACGTTATATATGCTGTCCGCAAATGAAGTGGCAGACATCAGCGCACTGCGCGGTAAAACCGTTGTTTTGGCAGGGCAAGGCGCTACGCCTGAATATGTTTTGAATTATCTTTTGGAGAAAAACGGCTTAAAGAACGAAGTCACCGTTGAATTCAAATCCGAGCACGCCGAGGTTGCGGCGCTTGCCGCGGCGGCGGATGCCGAGGACACGCGTGTGTTTTTACTGCCTGAACCGAATGTGACCGCCGCAATGCTCCAAAACAAATTGCTTAAAAATGTTTTAGACTTATCTGCGGCATTTGAAAGTGCTTCGGGGGTTTCGCTTGCTATGGGCTGTATTGTAGCGAAAAAAGATTACGTTTCGCAAAACAAAGCGGCAATTGACGCTTTGTTAGCGGAATACAAAACCTCTGTGGACTTTACCGCCTCGGATGTAGACGGTACGGCGGCACTTTGTGAGCAGTATGGCATTATTCCCAAAGCCGCAGTTGCCAAACAGGCAATTCCGCGTTGCAGTATCACCTGTGTGACAGGCGCGGATATGCAGAAAATTGCAACAGAGAATTTGACGGTGCTTTTGAATGCGGATAAAAAAGCCGTCGGCGGAAAACTGCCGGGCAATGATTTCTGGTATGGCGTATAAGACTTGTAAAAAACGGCATATACCGAAGTGCATACGGATACTGATTTCAGTATCCGTATGGCTTTGTATTTGGCAAATTCTGTATCGGGCGGTCGGAAAAGATGTTTTAATCGCTTCACCGCTCTCTGTTGCAAAGCGAATTGCCGAATTGGTTGTAACGGCGGACTTTTGGGTAAAAACGGTTTCGTCCCTGTTTGGCATTATGAAAGGGTATTTTTTTGGCGTATTGGCGGGCGCAGTGCTTGCTGTGCTGACATGTGCGTCAAAAGCTTTGTATACGCTGTTCAGACCAATGCTGACCGTCATAAAAACCACACCCGTGGTGTCCTTCATTATTTTGGCGCTTGTATGGATGACCAAAGCACAGGTGCCTGTGTTCATTTCGTTTTTAA
This sequence comes from uncultured Oscillospiraceae bacterium, assembly GCA_900540295.1. GTDB lineage: Bacteria > Bacillota > Clostridia > Oscillospirales > Acutalibacteraceae > Fimenecus. The sequence continues at coordinate 18,994 of UQFM01000007.1, read as the reverse complement.
TGGTTTTGCCGATTGTTTGGGCGAATTTAACCACCGCTGTCCGCGAGACAGACCCGTTGCTTTTGGAAATGGCAAAAGTATACGGCTTTTCGCCGATGCAAATTTTGCGCCGCATTTATATACCGAGTGTACTGCCGACTCTGCTTACCGCACTGACCACAGCTGTCGGATTTGCATGGAAGGCGGGCATTGCCGCAGAGGTCATCAGTACGCCGTTCAATTCCGTCGGTGCACAGCTGTATAATGCCAAGGTCTATTTGGAAACGGCGGATTTATTTGCGTGGACGGCAGTCGTTATTTTGCTGAGCATGCTGTTTGAAAAAGGGATTGTCTTTACGGTCGAAAAAATTTCGGGGAAAGCCAAAAGGGAGGGCAAAGCGTGACAGTCGATTTTCAAAATGTATATATGGCATATGCGGACAAAACCGTTTTCTCGGATTTGTCCTGTACACTGCATTTGCACGGCGTCACGGTGCTGATGGGCGAATCGGGCGGCGGCAAAACCACGCTTTTGCGTTTGCTTTGCGGCTTGGAAACACCGCAAAGCGGTAAAATCAACGGTATACCGAAAAACTATACCTTTATGTTTCAGGAAAACCGTTTACTGCCTTGGGCAACCGCGCTCGAAAATGTGAAAACCGTGTGCGATACAGAATCAGCGCGGCATTGGCTTTCCGCAGTGGGGTTGGCGAAAGAGGCGGACAGTTTGCCGTCTGCGCTTTCGGGCGGTATGCAGCGCCGCGTTGCGTTTGCAAGGGCGTTGGCGCATAAAAGCGATATTTTACTTTTGGATGAACCTTTTAAAGGCTTAGACGTCGGTTTGCGTTCCGAAATGATTGCGCTTTTGCAAAAACAGGCAGAAACGCGTCCGATTTTGTTTGTGACGCACGATATACAGGAAGCACAGGCGTGCGGCGCCGAAATTTTACAGTTACAGAAAATTCTTGCAAAAGCGTGAGTATTCAGCACGTTTTGTGACAAATGCAGATTTTTTGTGTATGATAGTCATATTCTGATGTATTAAAGGATGTGGCGGTGATGAACGAGTCTAAAAAACGGACGCTGTTTGTCACCGTTTTGTTTTTTGTTGTACTGATTTGTTTATTTGCGATTTTTTTACTGCAAATGAATATGCAAAGAACTTTAGCGCAAATTGCCGCGGTGCAGGCAACCAATACGCAGGCGGCAACGCCTTTGCCGACGTCTTCCGTCCCAAGTGAACCCGAAACCCAAACGGAGACGGAAAGCCAGTCGGAATCCATGCGCTCTATTGCCGCCGAAAGTGCAATCTCGGGTGTGGCGGCAAAATCCACTGTGCCGCCTTCCAAAACAGAGAAGGTTACCGAGGCGAAAAAACCAAAACAGCTGAGCGAGCAGTTGGTTGTGAATACCAATACCAAAAAAATCCACAGCCCTGACTGTTCTTATGCCAAGAACATGAAGCCGGAGAACCGTGCGGATATTTCGGCGGGGGATTTGCAGAGCTATCTGGATAATGGGTATGCGCTGTGCGGGCATTGCGAGGGGTGTGCGAAATGAGCAAAGAAGAACAGAAGAAAAACCGTAATGCAGAGAAAAAGGACAATAAGTTTTTGCAGGAGCTGGAACGCCGATTGCCTGCGTTTGCTTTTACCTGTCTGCTGTGCAGTCTCGGACTGCTTTTATATCAAATTCACCTGAACCAAACCGCCCTAAACACCTTAGAGTCTCTGACCGCAACCGTACCTGCCGTTCGTTGGTATGAAGAGGAAAGCGATGTAATTACAATCTCCGCATCCGAAACTGCCGCACCTTCGGTTCTGCAAAATGTTTCTGCTCCGAACAACGGAAAGCGCTTCGTTTTAAATACGAACTCCAAAAAAATTCATTCCCCCAATTGCCGATACGCGGTTTCCATGAACGCGGAAAACAAAGATGAAGTTGAAAATGTATCTTTGGAAGAATTGCTCGCGCAGGGGTATACGGTTTGCTCGGTGTGCAATGCGGAATAAAAAGAAGTGAGGCAAAGTACCACGCGGCAACCGTGAGAAAATCGGCGAAAAAAACCGATGAAATCTACCGATTCACCAAAAAGATATGCGTTTTTTGGGCAAAATGCAAATAAAAAAATAAGAATATTAAAAAAATCCCTTGCAAAAAGAAAAAACATTGTGTAAAATACATAGTAAATGAAATGTTAATTTGTAGAATCCTACGACGGAGGGATGACTTCATGTCAAACAGACTTTTTCAGACGATTGTGCATCAAATGACAGATGCCGTAGACAGAACGATTGGTGTAATTGATGAATCGGGTACGGTCATTTCCTGCAGTGAGCTCGGCAGAATCGGCGAGGTGCTTTCTCCTGAGGTGAATGCTGTATTTCAGAGTGCGGAGACACTGGTTACAGACGGATACGCCTATAAGTCCTTCGGCGCATTGATGCACCCTGAATATGCCGTGTTTGTAGAAGGCGACGATGAATTGGCTGTGAAATATACAGCGCTTTTGGCCGTCTCGCTTTCGGGTATTAAACAGTATTATGATGAAAAATACGACCGCGGCAATTTTATTAAAAATGTCATTTTGGACAATATCCTGCCGGGCGATATTTATCTGAAAGCGCGCGAACTGCGTTTTAACAATGATGTAACGCGTGTTGTGGTTCTGATTCGTATTACCGACCATGTGGATATTTCGGTTTTCGATGTGATTCAGAACCTGTTCCCCGACAAAAGCAAGGACTTTGTTATCAATCTGAACGAAACGGATATTGCGCTGATTAAAGAAGTGAAGCCGAACGTGGACCCGCGCGACCTTGAAAAATTGGCGCGTTCCATTTCAGACAGCCTCGGCGCAGAGTTTTATTCGCATGTGCTTGTCGGTATCGGCACAACGGTTGAAGGTATTAAGGACCTCGCGCGTTCTTTCCGCGAGGCACAGGTGGCTTTAGAAGTCGGCAAAGTGTTTGATACGGAAAAAACCATTGTCAGCTACGATAATCTCGGTATTGCACGTTTGATTTATCAGCTGCCCACCACACTTTGCGAAATGTTCTTAAAAGAAGTGTTCAAACGCGGTTCGATTGATACGCTTGATCAGGAGACGCTGTTTACCATTCAGAAGTTCTTTGAAAACAATCTGAATGTGTCTGAAACTTCCCGCAAGCTGTTTGTGCACAGAAACACTTTGGTTTACCGTTTGGAAAAAATCAAAAAGCTGACGGGGCTTGATCTGCGCGAATTTGATGACGCAATTGTGTTTAAAGTGGCTTTGATGGTCAAAAAATATCTCGATTCCAATCCGGTGAAGTATTGATTTCGGAAACGTTTAGAGTTTGTTCACAAAATATGGGATTTTTTCTGTGGAATCTGCACAGTTGCTTACGCGGATTTTGTGAATAATACAGAATCTCTGAAAATGGTTACAAATCGGTTACAAAATCGACAGAAATATGCTATAATGATAGGCGGTAGGATTTCGTGTTTTCACGAAAGCCATGCCGCCGATTCTTTTTGTAAAAGAAAAGTTTTCGTATCTGTGTGTATAGATGTGTTTTCCAAGCAAGAAAGAGTAAAGAGGTTTTTAACGTGATTGAATTCAGAAATGTTTCAAAAACGTATGATAACGGAACCCAGGCGCTGAAAAATGTCAATTTGAAAATCGAAGACGGCGAGTTTGTATTTATTGTCGGGTCTTCGGGTGCGGGCAAAAGTACGTTTTTAAAAACAATTATGCGTGAACAGGTGGTCAGCAGCGGCACAGTGCTGATTAACGGGTTTAATTTAAATACGATGAAGAAAAAAGAAATTCCCATGCTGCGGCGCACGATGGGAATTGTATTTCAGGATTTTCGGCTGATTCCCACCATGAGTGTGTTTGACAATGTGGCTTTCGCCATGCGCGTCATCGGTGCAAAAGAAAAAGAAATCCGCAAACGCGTGCCGTATATTTTGAGCCTTGTGGGGCTTACCTCAAAGGCGCGGCAGTTTCCGACACAGCTTTCGGGCGGTGAACAGCAGCGCGTAGCCTTGGCGCGTGCGTTGGTCAACAACGCGGGGATTTTGATTGCCGATGAGCCGACAGGCAATATCGACCCCGAAATGTCTTACGAAATTGTCGATTTGTTAAATCACATCAACGCAAACGGCACAACGGTGGTTATGGTTACACATGAGCATAATTTGGTGCGTCATTTCCATCACCGCGTCGTCACCATTGAGGGCGGCACAGTCGTTTCCGATACCAACGATACGGACAAGCTTCCCGCAGATTATGCGACGATTGAAGAGAATTATCCGACAGAAACCGCTGTGCATACAGAGGCAGACGATATTTCTCCAGCCAAAGCGGAAGTGCTTGCCGATACAACGGTAGAGGAATCCCGAACTTCCTCGTTTTATATCCAGCCGAATGTGGATAAGGATTTAGAGGACTTTATGCAGAACTACGGGCTGGAGGATACAGACCTCGCCGAGGACGATATTGATTATTCCGCCTATCTCTCGGAGACGGAGAATGGGGGTGACCGCAAATGAAAGGCGCAAGCTTAAAATATTTAACACGTGAGGGCTTTCGGAACATTTGGGTCAACCGTTTAATGACCTTGGCTTCCGTAACGGTCTTACTCGCGTGTCTTGTGATTATCGGCGTGGGCGCAATGGCGTTTTTTAATATCAACGCATTGCTCGACAAAGTAGAATCGCAAAATGTCGTCATGGTTTATGTAGACAGGGAGGCGGACGCCGCTACTGCGGACGCCGTCGGTGCAGAACTGCGGAAGCTTTCTAACATTGAAACCTGCGATTTTATTCCCAAAGCAGAAGCTTTTCAAAAGCAAATCGAAGAAATGGGCGGCGACAGTGCCATTTTTGAGGGCTTATCGGAAAACCCCCTGCCCGATACCTATAAAGTCACATTGCAGGATTTGTCGCAGTTTGACGCGACGGTCTCCGCGATTAAGGCGGTAAAAAATGTAGAAAGCGTGCGGGAAAACAGCGATTTGGCAAGTAAACTGTTATCTGTGCGCAGGGCGGTTACGATTGTGAGTATCGGTCTTGTCGCCATGCTGTTTTTAGTTGCGCTGTTCATCATTTCCAACACGATTCGCATTACGATGTTCAGCCGAAAGCTGGAAATCAGCATTATGAAAGCGGTCGGCGCCACAAACGGGTTTATCCGTTGGCCGTTCTTTGTAGAGGGTATCTTAATCGGTATCATTTCCTCGGTACTGTCCCTCGGTGTGCTGTGGGGCTTATACGAACTGATGCTGACCTCGTTTGCCGATGTTTTATCGGGGCTCGGGTTCGGGTTAGTGCCGTTCCTGCCGTATGCTTTGCCGATTCTCGGTGCATTCCTGTTAATCGGTGTGTTTACGGGCGGCGTCGGCAGTATGATTTCCATGAATAAATATTTGAGAGAACAGGGGAGCGTGGTCAGCGATGATTAAAACTTTGGTTTTGCGTATCGGCAGTGTGCTGTTGTGCACGGTGCTTTGTCTTTCCTCTTATATTCTGCCTGCCGCGGCATGGAACAGCAAGGATGAGATTCAGGATAAAATTGACGAACAGGAATCCCGCAAGGCGGACAGTGAACAAAATGCGTCGAAATTTCAACAGGAAATTAACGACATGCAGGCGGAAATTGATGTTGTGAATCAAAAAATCAGCGATTTGAATGTGCAGATTGCCGATAAAAACAAGCTGATTGCGCAATATCAGGAAGAAGTCAACGGTTTGCAGAAGGAAATCAATGCCGCGGATGTGCGCCAACAGGAATTGGACACGGAAATCAGCGCAACCTATGATTTGCTAAGCGAACGGCTGTATGCTACATATGTTGCGGGGGAGACCTCGACGTTGGAGCTTCTGCTCAGCGCAGAGGATTTTGAAACGTTTTTGACCAGACTCGAATTGGTGCGCCGTATTGCGGAGCACGATACCTCTTTGGTTTCCGATTTGCAGGCGGATATTGACGAACTGAAAGCCACAACGGAGAAATTAAGCCGTGATAAGGCGGCGGTGGAAGAAAAGCAGGCGGCGGTGAAAAGCGAGCGTGATGCGATTGCCGCGAGCCGTGCGGAAGAACAGCAAGCCAGAAATCTGCAGGAAAGCAAGCAGAACAGTATGGAGCAGAAGCTGTCTCAGGCAAGCAAAAGTGCGGCGGATGCAGAAAAGCAAATTGAGAAATTAAATGCCGCAATGGAAGAGTATGACCGTCAGCAGGCAGCAGGTATGGAAAACGGCAGCGGTTCTATTAACAACAGCGGTTCTTCCAACTATCCCGTTTCCTCAAAAGGGATGATTCGCCCGCTGCAATATCCGAATGTCGTGATTTCGGCAGGCTGGTACGGCTATCCGGGGCATAAGGGTATTGACTTTACTACGGCGGGCGCCACCGGTAATACCTACGGCAAAGAAATTCGTGCGGCGGCGGACGGCGTTGTCTATTCTGCCGAGTATCATTACAGCTGGGGCAACAATGTGTATATCAACCATGGTAACGGTGTATATACGCGGTATGCGCACTGCTCAAAATTGCTGGTCGGCAAAGGGCAAACCGTGAAGCAGGGGCAGGTGATTGCCTATGTCGGCAACACGGGCAATGTTTCGCCGCGTCCGTCTGCCGCAAATCCCCATGCGGGCGCACATCTGCACTTTGAGGTTTGGGTGAACGGTGACCGCGTCAATCCCGCGCCGTGGCTTCCGTAAGTCGGTTTAAAAACGATACCATGCTTAAAGGAACGATAGAATGAATAAAAAAATTTCTTTGGGACTTGCATTGGCTCTGATTTTCACATCGATTGCCGCCACGGTTGCCATTACCATGTCCGTAACCATGCGCACCTACAATTCCATTATTAAGGATTTGCCGAGCCGTTCCAAGCTCTATGCCGCCGTTGCGGAATTGGACGACGTTGTCCGCAACAATTATTACGGTGAAATTAACGATAATTTGCTCAATGCCGATTTGTCGGGCGGTTATGCCGAGGGCTTGGGCGACAAATACAGCCGTTACATGACTGCGGCGGAATACGCGGTATTTAAAGACGAAATGGAAGGCAGAAAAATCGGCGTCGGTATCATCGCGTTTTTCAATCCGAACGACACGGCGATTTATGCGGCAGAGGTGTCGGAAAATTCTCCCGCCGCAATCAGCGGACTGCAAAAGGGCGATAAAATTACCCATATTGACGAGGAAGCCGTAACGGCATACAATTATGCGGATTTGCTCAAAAAACTGTCGGGGGACAGACTTTCTTCCGTGACCGTGACCTATGTGCGCGGTGAAGAAAGCAAGACCGTCAGCATTGTCAAGGGCTATTCCGCACAGACTGTATATCATTCGCTGAACGGTACGGTCGGTTATGTAAAGATTACGGATTTTTATGCTACGACCGCCGCACAGCTGAAAACAGCAACAGACGTGCTGATGAAACAGGGCGCAACAAGCTTAATTATAGATTTGCGCGGCACGTCTAACGGGCGGATTACGCATGCGGCAACCGCAGTGGATGTACTTGTGCCCGTGGCAAGTGAGGGAAGCGGTGCTTTGGCAACGGCGATTGCCAAAGACGGTACGGTTAGAAAAACCTTCACCGCTGAGGCGGAGAGTGTTTCTATGCCGATGGCGGTTTTGGTAAACGCCGAAACGGCGGGTGCCGCAGAACTGTTTGCATGTGATTTGCGTGATTACGGCAAAGCGCAGTTAATCGGTGAGAAAACCGCGGGCAACGGCACGATGCAGGAAGCGTTTTCCTTGCAGGACGGCGGTGCAATTCTTTTAACCACTGCCGTGATTCAGCCTTATGTCAGTGATGTTTATAACACGGTTGGGCTGACGCCGGATGTGACGGTGGCACTGCCTGCCGAAAAGCAAATCATTTTGCCGATTTTAAGCCAATCGGACGACGCGCAGTATCAAAAAGCGTATACCTTACTGACAGGCGAGAGTGCAGACGAATAACGTACTGAATCGCAAACACCCCACATACAATGAAGGTATGTGGGGTGTTTTTATGTTTACTGTTTTACAAGTGCATCCGTATCAAAAGCCGCCGCTGTTGAAAAGACTGTTTTATCGGTGTCCCGACCCTGTTGTCACGCGTGTACCTCTGCGCGGCGGCGCGTTTTTTTATAAGGCGGACTTTTTTGCCGATAAACACGGAAAAACGGATTTATCCGTACTGCCGAATTCGGTCGGCGGCTGTGCGCAAAGACTGCTGTGGGCAGGGGCGGAGATGCAGATTCAGCCGCCTTTGCAGAAATTCGTGCCGACGCTCTATTCCGAAATACTGTTTTTGAATACGGCACTGCATTTCTTGCGTGCGCAGCCCGACCCGCCGCACGCGCGTATATTGGGCTTTGCAGACAGTGAAGCCCGTTTGCAGGAACGGATAATTCCGTTTGTTCGGCTTGCAAAAACCGTGAAAATCTATACGGCATTTCCGAATCAATATGATGCGCTTTCCAAAGATATTTTAGCGGAGTGGGGGCTGTCTGTGATTGTTTCTTCCCGAAAGGAAGTATTGCAAGACTGCAATGTTGTGCTTGCGCCTTCCTTTGAAAACCGTTTAGGCACGCGCGGTGTGCTGTGCTGCGGCAGGGAACCGATTTGTTATGCGGGGGAGCAGTTTTCCTTACCGCAGGAAGAAGAAGCGCGCCGTCCCGAAAACACAGACGCAGTGTTGTTCGCCGCGGCGCTGTATGAGCTGTGCAATGTAAAAGGTCTTGAAAATCTTCGCTATGCACGTTTAAAGCCGATAAAAAGTGAGACAATCTATTGACAGAAGCGGTGCTTTATTTTATAATATCCATTTGTATAAGTGTAAAATACCGAAAGGAGCATATACAATATGTTACAGGAAACCTTGCTGACTGCCGAGGGCTTAAAAGAGCTGGAACAGGAACTTGAAAATTTAAAAACCGTCGGCAGAAAAGAAGCGGCGGAGAAAATCAAAGTTGCCAGAAGCTTCGGCGACCTTTCCGAAAATGCCGAGTATGACGAGGCAATGAGCGATCAGGCAAAGCTGGAAGCACGCATCAATGAGATTGAAACCATGATTAAAAACGCCAAGGTGTTTGACGAAAGCACACTCGGCACGGAAGCGGTGCATATCGGCTCTAAGGTAACGATTGAAAACGGCTCAAAACAGAAATTTGAATATAAAATCGTCGGCTTTGCGCAGGCAAATCCCGATGAAGGCAAAATTTCCGATGAATCTCCCGTAGGTAAAGCTTTGCTCGGGCACAAGGTCGGCGAAGAGGTAACGGTGGAAGCGCCTATCGGCACACTGCACTTTACCATCGTTTCGATTGACCGATAAAGGCGGCGGCAATACGCTTCGGGCGGCAAAGTCCGCCCCTATTTTATTTTGAAACAGGATGTGAAATCATGGCGGAAGAAACTATGCAAAATACAGCGCCGCAGCAGGATGTAAGCGAACAGCACAGAATCCGTTTGGAAAAGCTGACTGCAATGCAAGAGGCGGGGCATGACCCGTTTCAGCTGACAAAATACGAAGTGACGCATCACAGCACTGCCGTAAAGGAAAATTTCGATGCTTTAGAAGGACAAACCGTTTCCGTGGCAGGGCGCATGATGTCCAAGCGTGTTATGGGCAAAGCGTCTTTTTGCAATGTGCAGGATTTAAAAGGCAATATTCAGTCCTATGTCGCGCGCGACAGCCTCGGTGAAGAGGAATATAAAGCGTTTAAAAAGTTGGATATAGGCGACATTATCGGTATCAAGGGCGAGGTTTTCAAAACCAAAACAGGGGAAATTTCGATTCACGCTTCTGAAATTAGCCTGCTTTCCAAGAGCTTGCAGGTTCTGCCCGAAAAATTCCATGGGCTTACCAATACCGATATGCGCTACCGTCAGCGGTATGTGGATTTGGTGATGAATGCCGAGGTGCGCGATACCTTTGTAAAGCGTTCCAAAATCATCAGCACCATCCGCCGTTATTTGGACGGGCAGGGCTTTATGGAGGTGGAAACCCCCATGCTGGTCTCCAATGCGGGCGGTGCGGCGGCACGTCCGTTCTCAACGCATTTTAATGCGCTGGATGAAGATGTGAAACTGCGCATTTCATTGGAACTGTATCTCAAACGATTGATTGTCGGCGGTATGGAACGCGTTTACGAAATCGGGCGCGTATTCCGCAACGAGGGCTTAGATACACGCCATAATCCCGAATTCACGCTGATGGAACTGTATCAGGCATTTACCGACTACCACGGCATGATGGATTTGACCGAAAATCTGTACCGCTATGTCGCGCAGGAAGTGCTCGGCACAACAACCATTACCTATAACGGGATTGAAATGGATCTCGGCAAACCGTTTGCGCGCATCACCATGGTGGATGCCGTCAAGCAATATTCGGGTGTGGATTTTAACGAAATTCATACGCTGGAAGAAGCACGCGAGGCCGCGAAGGCGCACAATGTTGAATTTGAACCGCGCCACAAAAAGGGCGATATTCTGAATTTGTTCTTTGAAGCGTTTGTAGAAGAGCATCTGATTCAGCCGACCTTCGTCATGGATCATCCGATTGAGATTTCGCCGCTGACCAAAAAGAAACCCGAAAATCCCGAATATGTCGAGCGTTTTGAGTTCTTTATGAACGGTTGGGAAATGGCGAACGCCTATTCGGAGTTGAACGACCCCGTAGACCAGCGTGCGCGTTTTCAGGCGCAGGAAGAACAGTTTGCACAGGGCGATGAGGAAGCGAATCATACAGATGAAGATTTTCTGTATGCATTGGAGCTCGGTATGCCCCCCACAGGCGGTATCGGCTTCGGTATTGACCGCATGGTGATGCTTTTAACCGATTCTCCCGCCATCCGCGACGTTTTGTTCTTCCCGACAATGAAGCCCATCGACAAATAAACCCAGTAAAATCAAGGGTTTCCGGCTCCTCAAATCCGAGTTGACAACAAATTGACAACAATTTTTCGTATCAATACGAAGAATTACGACGCAGAATGAATAGTTGGCGGCTGAAACGCAATACAGCACGTATCGCTGAGAGAACACTTTTTGAAAGAAATTTCAAAGGTGTTCTCTTTTTTTCGTTTGGTGCAACTCTCTGTCGAACAACAAATTGAATGGAGGATTTAATTTATGATTAGTGACAGGACGAAAGCCTATTATGATTTGAAAAAACGAAATGATGTGCGAGAAAGTGCAAAGAGACTGCGCAGGCAGTTCCTCCGGTATAAGGATGCAGAAATCGTCTATAGCATTACGCACAAGAAACTGTTGGAGCTCGCTGGTAAAGCAGGAGCCATATATCGAATGGATGGAACTGTTCTGATTAACCGGGATATTTTTGATGAATATCTGGAACAGTTTCATGAGCCGAGTACCTTGGCTTCACAGGAGGATAAAGAATGAGCGGGAATCTATGGATGTTTTCGGATATGTTGGACGATGAAGATGCGAAGATGATACAGCATGAATTTGTCACCTATTATGAGGGCGCTGATTATTACGGACTGGGTCTGAAAGTCTTTACAAGGTTGGCCCATGAAGCAGGTGCGGTGTATAAGATTGGAAAGCGGGTCTTAATACGGCGAGATATTTTTGAAGAGTATCTCAGGATATTGCGACGCAAAGAGGATACATCCGAGATGGATGAAAACATGAAAAGTGAGGATAATGATATGAGACAAGGAGCATTAACATTAGATGCCCAGACTGGGCGAATGGATATCCGATTTGATCTGGAGAATTATTACGGAGGTCTCCACTGCGGAGAGTGTCTGGATATTCTTATCAATGGAGATTGGGTACCGACCAGAATTGAAATGGGAGACGGTTGGTATCTGACTGGGATCAAGACGGACAATCTTGAAGGTCTGATTGTAAGAATTTAATAGTAACTTATCGCCGGGCGGTTTCTATTTACAGGAGCCGCCCTTTTTTTATGCCCATTTTCAAAAGAGGAGGTGTTCCGAGTGAAGTGTCTGATGAAATATCAGTGGGTAAAGCTGCCCAGAAATCGTCTGCCTGAGGGCAAGGGGGTAATGGGCGCATGGGCGCGTCTGGCATCCCGTGCGGCATTCCGCAAGGGACAAGCCCTCTACTGTGGGCATATAAACGCTGTAAGCCCCGGAATGTGGTCAGGAGGTGTCGTAGGGTTAAAGAGCGTCCTCGGCTTAAAAAGCCGTCAGAAGGCTCTGGAAGTGCTTCAGACGCTGGCTGACCTAGGTTATGTGCAGTATACGCTTGACTCTAAAACGAAAAAACTGACATATCAAATTACAGATTGGGTAGTGAAATGTTCCGGAGAGGAATGTATGCAGGGCGCTGTTTATGCCACAGAAGGCTATGGTTTTCTATGCCTTCCGCGTAATATCACAGAACGTCTTGCGGAGAAGCGATATATCTTTGAGGAATCGGACGCATGGATGGATCTCTGGTGCCATTCCGTATGGGAAGACCCGAACAATGCGTTTTCTTTTATGGCTCCAACTGTCCAGTATGGGAAGTACGGGGCTTTACTCACATTGGAAACCTTGGGACAGCGCTGGGGCTGGGAAAAGACAAAGGTATGGAGGTTTATGAAAAAGCATGGGGATGTCTTTGCCCTATACCGCCTTCCAGGCTCTTATGGCTGTCTCATTTTTAATAAACTGTATCCGGCAGGATCAGAGGTTTCAGTTCCAAGCCAGGAGGAAGTTATGTGTATTCTTGGCAAAATACGCATTTGTGGTGCAAATACGCAGAAGTCAGGTTCAGACCATGAGCATATGAATAAGCTCATCACATGGTATAGCCGCAGACTGACTGGAAGTAACCTGTCAGATGCAGCCATACAGGATGCTGAAAATCGCGTTGCATTTTCAGACCCTATAATACGCGCGTATCTTTCTCCGTGTAGGAATTGTAAGAATTGTGGATATGACTGCCAAGGTAAAGGTTATATGACACAGGCAGTGATTGAAACGAGTAAAATCCGCGGGCCATGTGAGCCGGTGGATATCACAAAAATAGCAAAGGAGTGTTTTACATATGAGCAAGCAGGATGAAAAAAAGCTGTATGAACAGCAGGAAAACAGGATATTGGCGCAGTCAGACGCATTTATTTCCCTTCTTACAAAGCGAGGGATTCTTGGAGATCAAAAAATTGATGATGAAAAGGTGCGTGCTGCCCAGAAGGAGAAAAAGCGGAATGCTTATCACAATACCCAGATGCTTCTCAAGAATTACCGGAAGATGGTTTGGGTGTTCAGCTGTTACCCGGAGGAGATTTTGCAGGAACTGGAGACTCCGTTTGAGAACTTTGACCGAATGGTGGACAGGCTGGATCTGGAGATGGCCATTGGGAATAAAAGGATGGAGAGCCGTCTGGAAGCTGCGGCAAGGTCGAGACTGTTGCTGGATCGGTTTAACGAGGCAATGGCGGTTCTCCGCAAGGAGCCGACACGGGGTGAGAAGCTGTATCAGCTGATCTATACGGCCTATCTGGCGCCGGAAAAGCTGAAGTTGGAGGAGATACTGTTCCGATTGGACCTGTCACAGAGGCATTATTACAGGCTTCGTGAGCAGGCAATTTCTATTCTTTCCATTCGTCTGTGGTCGGCGCCCAGTGAAGATGTGGATGTATGGCTGGAGCTGCTGACGCTCTTTGAACATTTGGAATGACAATTTCAGGGTAAACAAATTGGCACAAAAATGGCATATGTTCCGCCGATGACAGGGGAATAAAGCCGTGCTATACTTGTATCATCCCAAACTGGGATTGGGCAAACAAAGATGCCGTTTCTGAAGCTGAAATGCTTTTAGAAGCGGCATTTTTTATTGCCTAAAATCAAAGAAGGAGGTACTCGGCATGGTTAAACAAATCAAAAGAGGCGGAGGGCGCATGAAGACCGCCTACTGGTCACTGGTTGGTATGGCGTCTGCAATGCTGATTTCGCTGCAGCCTGTCATGGCGGACACAATCTGGAACCGCTTTTCGACGATCATGAAGGATGTGTACGGCCAGCTGGTGGGAATCAGCACCATTGTGGCGGTAACGGCGGCGGCCATTGCGCTGATTGTCAGGATGATTTCCAGAAACCAGCGTGCAGTCGATGAGGCAACGAGCTGGCTCAAACGAATTGTAGTGACGTGGATTGTCCTCAATTCCCTGGGTTTTGTTGTTGCTTATCTGCAACCCCTCATTGCCGGCGGCAATTACACAGGATAACCAAAAAAGAGAAAGCAGATGGAGGAGGTGATAATAGATGCTTGATTGGATTTTTGAAGGAATCGTGACGTGGATCAGTAGCATTGTTTCACAGATGATGGATGCGGTATCTGGTTTGTTCCTTCAAGCTTTGGGAACGGATATGACAGCGATGGAAGAATACTTTCCATTCGTGTCTAAGGCATTTACGGTCATGCAGTACACAGCATGGGCGATTCTGTTCCTTGTAACGGTATGGCAGCTTTTCCGTGTCTTTGGAGGACCAATCACAGAGGCAGAAAATCCGTGGGTGCTTTTGGCAAGAGGTTCAATCTTTGCTTTATTGATTGGCTATGCAAAGCCGATTTTCATGATTGTGCTGGATATCGCCCGTGCGCCATATACGGCTTTGATGGAGATTACCATGTCGGCAGAGGATTTTACCTTTGCAGGTGTGGAACAGGCGCTGTCCAATGGTTTGACCACGATTGTAGCTATCGTATCGGTGGTAGGGCTGCTGCTTCTCATCATTTTAGAGATTGCCCTTGGGTGGAATTATTTTAAGCTGTTACTGGAAACCGTTGAACGCTATATTGTGGTTGGCGTACTCTGTTACACCTCCCCTCTGGCTTTTTCTATGGGTGCTTCCAAAACAACGGCGCCGGTTTTCAAAAGCTGGTGTCGTATGGTGGGCTCACAGCTTTTGTTGCTGGTGATGAATGTATGGTTCCTCAGGGGCTTTAACAGCTCCATGGGACAGTATATCGGAAATGGCGGTGCGCTCTCCACAGGTCAGGGCAGTATTTTTCTCTGGCTGTTCTGTGCGCTGGCATTTTTGAAGACGGCGCAGAAGTTTGACAGCTACCTGGCGGCCATGGGGCTGAATGTTGCCCAGACCGGTTCCAGCATGGGTATGGAGCTTTTGATGGCAGCGCGGGTGATCAGCGGCGTGGGAGGCGGTGTGAAAAATGCAGGCAGTATGTTCCATAGTGCAAGCACTGCAACCGGAACGGGTGCAGCCGCAAGCGGATTTGCTTCCGGGTTCGCATCACGCTTCAAGCCAAATTCTTTTGTCCGTGACGCAGTTGTGGATGGCGGAAGCCGTATGGGTGTCGGTGGCAGCATCGGTTTTGTCGGTCGTGCCTTTGGCGGCATGGCGGCACGTAATGGCGCTACTCTTACAGGAGACTCCATTTCTTCTGTAGCTTCAAGAAATCCTGGTGTTTCCGGGACAATTGCCGGGGACATTGCAGACCGCAGCCTTGCGGGCTATATGCCCCAGCTGCAGGGCCACCAACTGAAAGACACCCAGATTACAGGAGGTCAGATCAGTACAACTTCAATTGGTGCAGATGGAAAGAGCACAGCGCTTGAAATGTATAACGCATCACAGTTTGAGAAACCAGATGCACCACATTCCGTGGTTACAGCTTCTGATGGAAGCCAGTGGTACCAGATGGCAAGCGGAGCCGGGGCAGGTGCATTTTATGATGCGCCGGCATTTATGGGAAGCCCGTCAGAAGCGGCGCCGGTTGCGGCGGCTTTCCCCGATGCTTCCGAGGGAACAACCCTCAGGACGGTTGGCGATGGCGTGATCGAGGCAAGCTCCGAGTCTGGCAATACCATGTGGTACAACAGTGCCTACTATGATGAGCCGGATGCGCCGCATACGATTATGCAGTCGGCAAACGGTGTAGACTGGTATGCGATGCAGCAGCACGCAGAAACACCTGCCTTTGAGCAGGGCGAGGCAGCTTTTGCCTATAACCAGGCGCAGTTCCAGCAGTTTATGCCGGGATATGAACAGCAGGTATCCTCTGTGGATGGATCCGGGCGTAAGGATGGTCATTTTGAGGTCCGCCATGAAAATGGATCCGGAACCATGTTCTACGATACATCCCAGTATGCGGCTCCCCGTGGGGATTATCAGGTGTTTGAAGATGCCCGCGGAGGCCAGTGGTATGCGATTCGCGGCGAAGCCGCCGTGGAACGCAAGCCGGTATACCAGGATGGCAAACCGGTTTATGACGGTGACAGTGTACGGACAGTCTCTGTGGAAACTGTTCGGTATAAGAATACGCCATCACGCTTTGGAGAGCCAAAACCCCGCAACCATGGGGAGATGAAACCGCCGAGGCGGAAACGGTAAAATAAGTGCAGGCAGCCGAATCAGAGAGATGCTGGTTCGGCTGTTTTGCATATTTCATGTTGAAATTACGCTGCTTTTGCAGCAGCTTGATATAAGGAGGTGGACCCAATGGCTGAGCCAGAAAAACAGCAAATCGGTGATGGCTCTGATAATTATGGACAGGCAGCCGGGCAAATGGCAAAAGCGGCAAAGCAGGCAGGCCAGGAAGCAGCAAAGCAAACGGCAGCAAAAGGTGCGGAGGCTACGGCTAATGCGGCCGCCGCTACAGTAAAGGCCAGTGTGGAGGGTGGAAAGGCCGCCGCAGAAATCGCTGCCGGCACTGCCGCAGGTGGTCCATGGGGCGCTATCCTGTCTGCGGCATGGGCAATGCGCCATACTCTTTTTAAAATACTGGTATGTATCTGTCTGTTTCTGTTGTTCCTGATTACCATGATTGTTTCCCTGCCGACGATTGTATCAAACAGTATTTTCGGACTGGATGGTACAAAGCCGACAGAAGGAGCAACCCTGATGTCAGCCTATACGGAGATGTCAGGTGCCGTGTCTGGTGTGGTAGATGAAGGATATAACCAATCGCTTTCTCATGTGGATCAGCTGATTACAAACGGTGGATATGATTATGATCTTTCGATGGATGCACTTATCAATTACGCACAGAGTTCCGCCGGATATGATGTCTGTTATATACTGGCAGCTTATTCAGCGTCCATGCAACAGCAAAATACAGGCAAGGATGATATGGTATCAAAGCTTAGAGGCTGTGCCGGGGAGATGTTCCCCGTTACATCAGAAGAAAAGGAAAAAGAGATCATCATTCCTGTTTCCTATTATACATATAAGCCGATAACACTTACCGTAGTTACGAATAAGGTGCAGACCGGGACGATTAACGGTACGCCCCAATATCGGTATGATACGGCATCAAAGACCTACTATCTTCCGGATGAGGCGCATAGCAGCGATACGGCTGTCACGGTGGATGCCTATAAAGAGGTGGCGGTGGATATTCCCGTTTATTCCGGTGGGAAGATTACGGGAACAACCACGGCAAACTATTATGTGGCTAACGGGCAGGAAACACTGACCCCAGGTACAGAGATCATCAAATATCTGGAGTGTACCATTCATCCATTTGATAATACAGTGGTTGCCAAAGCGTTTGGCATTGACCTAAATGCAAAATACGATCAGTTTAATCTTACTTATGGCGAAGTAATCCAGAACATGGCGAATGCGTTAAAACGGACGTTGTATGGTTCTGTGAGCGGCGGACAGGCGGTTCCCCTGACGGACGCCGAGCTGATTGCTTTTGTGAACCGGCAGAACTGTAGTGCGACAAGAAAGCATATCTTGAGCACCGCGCTGTCCCTTGTGGGCAAGGTTCCTTATTTCTGGGGTGGTAAGTCAGCACCCGGGTGGAACGATGAATGGAATACGCCAAGACTGGTAACAGCTGCAGGATCTTCTACGACAGGCACGATACGCCCTTATGGGCTGGACTGTTCAGGCTTCAGTACATGGGTATTTAATACTGCTGTGGGTGTAGAAATTGGTGCAGGTTGTAACGGGCAATATCCAAATACCTATGGGATTTCTGCATCAGAGCTTTTGCCTGGTGATTTGGGATTTTTAGCAGATGATGACGGATGGGGACATGTCCTTATTTTTGCCGGGTATGGGGAGAGCGGAGAACGAATGTGGGTGCATTCTTCTGGTGGACAGGGCGTTATTCTAAATACGCCAAGTTATGAAGGAAGCCTTTCCTACCGGCGTCTTAGCATTGTAGATTACGATGCACCGGTATTGGGTGAGATTTCAGGAACACCCATTTCTACTTTAGAAGTGGATGTCACCCATTACTGTGCATGTGCAAAATGCTGCGGCAGTAATGCAGACGGAATTACCGCCAGCGGCAAACAGGCGGCCCGCGGCATGGTGGCAATGTCAAGCTATTATCCGTTTGGCACGCAGATTATGATAAACGGAACCATGTATACCGTAGAGGATCGCGGTGGTTCCGGCATTGAAAATGACATCCACCGTGTGGATATTTTTGTGCCGGATCATAACGAAGCGCTGCGTTTGGGCAGATACAAGACAACAGCTACGATTTACAGAATAGGCAGGTGAGAAATTTTGGATGAAAAGGAGTACAGCAATATTTATGCTATACCGGCGAACTATACAGATTCCGGCAAGATTTTTGGCGGAATGCTGGAGCCGAGGAATGCAGTAGAGACAGGGATATTATTAGTCATTTTGGGATATCCGGAATTGATGTTGATTCCCATGTCCGGAACGATTCGCATCGTCGTTATGACGCTAACACTTTTACCTCTTGCTGTTCTTTCCATGATGGGTATTGACGGCGATTCGCTGTTTCAGTATATAGGACACATCATTCGGTATTTTGCAAGCAGGAGAAAATTACATTACAGAAGGGTGGGATATAGATATGACCCAAAGCAGCTCCGAAAAAAGAAAAAAGGCAGCTCGGCAAAGAAAAAAGGCAAAAAAACCGGAAAAGCTGGAGTTCGTTCAGGACTTCATTCCGGTTAAAAGTCTCCAGCATGGTATTATTGAAACGACTGATGGGAGATATATTCGGATTCTTGAAATTGAGCCGATTAACTTTATGCCTGTCTCTTATACACATCTCCGAGCCCACGAGACCGATCAGTATCTC
>UQFM01000006.1 GCA_900540295.1 uncultured Oscillospiraceae bacterium | reverse complement strand
CGGCATACGAGATACTGATCGGTCTCGTGGGCTCGGAGATGGGTATAAGAGACAGACCTTAGGCTCTTATTTCGTAAGCGTCACGGCAAGCCACTACGACTGGGCAATCAAAAAGCTGAAAGCCCACAAGAAAAACTGTGCCGCGCGGTAAGGAGCAACTATGCATTTTATACAGGCAAAGGGAATCCTTTCTGCAAAAAACGGTATGAATCTATACCGCGGCTGTTCGCACGGATGCATTTACTGCGATTCCAGAAGCAAGTGCTATCATATGGACCATGATTTTGAGGACATCGCAGTCAAAGAAAATGCGATAGAATTATTAGAATATGCTCTGACGCATAAGCGAAAAAAATGTATGATTGGTACAGGCGCTATGACAGACCCTTATATCCCGCTGGAAACAGAACTCGGGTATATGCGGCAGGCTCTGCATCTAATTTATACGCACGGATTCGGATTTACGGTCATCACCAAATCCGACCGCACTTTACGGGATTTAGACCTCTTGCAAAAAATAAACGAAAAAACAAAATGCGTTGTACAAATGACTTTGACAACGCATGATGAAGCTTTGTGCAGAAAAATCGAGCCGAATGTAAGCACCACACAGGCGCGTTTCGCCGTTTTAAAACAGCTCCGTGACGCGGGCATTCCCACCGTTGTATGGCTGACCCCCATTTTACCGTTTATCAACGATACAGAAGAAAATATCTCGGGCATTTTAGATATGTGCGCCGAAGCACAGGTCTACGGCGTGATTTGCTTCGGCATGGGACTGACGCTCCGCGAGGGAAACCGAGAATACTTTTATGCGCAGTTAGACCGCCTGTTCCCGCAGTTAAAAGAAAAATACATTCGCACATACGGCAATCGGTATATTCTCGAAAGTCCGAACAATACCCGCCTGATGCAGTTGTTTACGGAAAAATGCGAGACACACGGAATCGTATGCAACAACGCCCAAATATTTCGGTATCTGCAAACCTTTACGGAAAAACACACGCCCGAGCAACTCAGTCTTTGGGATTAGACAGAAAAATTGCACCTCGGTTGTCATTGCAAAACAACCGAGGCGTATATTTTCAGAATATTCCAGAACACAAAAGCTTTCTTTTTCCTTACTTCAGCTTTGCATTCATCTTTTTCAGTTTGATTTTCCATCCGATATGCTGCGACAGCCATACAAAAAGGAAAATCAGTACAAACATTGCAAAATAGCCGACCGCCCCCCGAAAACTGTGTTCCATCCAATACAGCACATACGCGGTAGGGAGCATCGCGGCGCTTAAAATCAGGAAATAAATTCCCGACTGCTTTAAAAGACTCCAGCTGTCTATGCTGAAAATCACAGACCCTGCGCAGGAAACCGCACCCAGCAAACCGCACAGAACCGTTTGCAGAATCACCGCCCGAATCGGTGTTTCCGCCGTTTCCAAAAGTGCGGGTACATAGGGGTAATATTCCCCGTCGCCTACGCCGACAGAAATGAACACCGTAATTACACAGCCGATGGCAATCCCGAACGGAATCCCCATACACAGCCGTTTCAAAACTTCTTTTTTTAAATTTCGCACAGAAAACACCTCACACGCCTAAAATCTGTTTAATTTCGCGGACATACCGCCGCGACACATACGTTACCGTATCGTTTAAAAATCGGATGCAAATCGTGCCTGTAAAGCTCAAATCAAAGCTTTTCACCTTATGCAGATTCACAATTTCCGATTTGGAAATCCGCACAAACGAGCTGTGCGGCAATCGCTCTTCCGCTTCATACAGCCGCAGACGCAAATCATACGTGCCGTTTTCGGTGACGGCAACGGTTTTTCCGCCGTCTGCAAATATCCGAATCAGTTCCGACGGATTTAAAATTTCTATTGTACCGTCCCGACTGCCCGTGAGCAGCTGCGGCGGCGTATCGGATATGCGCTTTGCCAATGCCTGCACCGCATCGTCCACCTGCGCCGTCCGTATGATGACCTGCGGCTCTGTACAGGCGGCATCCAGCTGAATTTCCACTTGCATAGCATTCCTTCCTTTCTGTTGTATGGTTTGAGCACTCCTTACTGCCTTGATTTATAGTATAGAGCATTTTGCAAAAAATGCATCTGTTTTTCTTTGAACGGTCTTTTTGAAACGATAAACGGCACAAAAAGCAGAGGCGCACGGTGTGCGCCTCTGTTCAAACTTTCGAAAGACCATTTTCCGCCCTCTGACGAGGGAGGTGGCACGCGCTTTGCGCGTGACGGAGGAAGAGAAAAGCTTGATAAAGCAAGTTTTTAAACTACCCCTCAGTCTCGCTTTGCTCGGGCGCGCAGTGTGCGCCTCTACGGTTTATGAGGTGCCGTTTATTTAGTGTGAAATCCAACCTTGCTCGGGTCGTCGAGACGCCGACCCCTATGGATTGTGCATAGCCTGGTTGTATGTGCAGATTTAACAATCAGCTCGGGCGGACATGGAAGTCCGCCCCTACGCAATATACGCAAATTTGTCATTCTGAGCGTAGCGAAGAATCGCACATGGCACAAGGTGCATTCTGTACACGACCTGTAGGGACAGCCCTCGCGGCTGTCTGTTCACTTGTACAGATTTTACAACTCACTCGGACGGGCGATTCGTGAATCGCCCCTACTCCATAATCTCAATCGGTTCTGAAAACAGTCCATTCCAAGTCGCAATAAAGATTTTTCCATCCAGACACATGGCATTATCACCATATTGACAGGGATAGACGCGCAATAATTTCTGCACGTTATAATCATAAAACAGAACGCCTTTGGAAAAGACGAAAAGTATTTGCCGATTCGGCTGAATGTGCAGTCGTACAAAATAACCGTATGTTTTATTTTGGAAATAATTATTTGAATCCATACATATTCTTTTCGAGGCGGCTGTATCTGCAATTTGCATATTATTCAGCAATACAAGATTTGTATGAAGAAGTCCTATCGGAAATACCCCGTGTTCAAAAGAAAGCAAGGTTTCCGTTTCTATTTGTAAGGTATCAATATTAACACTCGAAATATAACAATTGGTCTGTTCGTGATTTAAGCAACAGGTCTCTGTAAACAATAAATATGCTTTTCTTGCATCATAATCAACATACCAATCTTTACAAACATAATTTGAAGCCGAAACACGGGTTCTTTCATATGTCTGTGTTTCAAGATTATACTTTACAATATAACGCTCTCCGTTTTTAAAAGAAAGCACATCCAATACAATTCCCTTTGCATACAGAAAAAATTTTCCGTCATGATTGCTTGATTTTTTCTCACGGCAATAACCTTTATGCTGTAATACTTTTGTTTCTAAATTGAATACATAATACGTTCCCGATGTCGTTTTTTCATAAATATATTCATCATCCATTTGCAGAGAAGCTATATTTTCTGCGCCGTGCCATTTTGAAACTTCCCCGGTTACACGGTCAATCAAACCGATTTGATTTCCCGCAACACCAAGATACCGCTGATTGTATGCCATACTTCCGCAACCAAAATTCAAAAGTTTCTTCAAAAATATCTTCCTCTCACTTAAAGGAATTTCCACACCTTTATTTCTCCAACAACGGCTTTAAATACTGCCCTGTATAAGACTTTTTGCATTTGACGATTTGTTCAGGGCTGCCTTCGGCGACGATTGTACCGCCCTTGTCGCCGCCCTCGGGACCTAAATCAATAATGTGGTCGGCAACCTTAATGACGTCCAAGTTGTGTTCAATCACCACCACGGTGTTGCCGCCGTCGGCAAGCTTTTGCAGAACGTCAATTAAGCGGTGTACATCGGCGGTGTGCAGACCCGTGGTCGGTTCGTCCAAAATATAAATCGTGCGCCCCGTCGGGCGTTTGGAAAGCTCCGTTGCCAGCTTTACGCGCTGTGCTTCACCGCCCGAAAGCGTAGTGGCGGGCTGACCCAATTTCACATAGCCGAGTCCCACATCATAAATGGTTTTCAGCTTGCGATGAATTTTCGGAATGCTTGAGAAAAACTCCATTGCTTCCTCAATCGTCATTTCCAACACATCATAAATGGACTTTCCCTTGTATTTCACTTCCAGAGTTTCACGGTTAAAGCGCGCGCCCTTGCACACATCGCACGGCACGTAAACATCCGCCAAAAAGTGCATTTCAATTTTCACAATGCCGTCGCCCTGGCACGCCTCACAGCGCCCGCCTTTGACATTAAACGAAAATCGGCTTGCCGAAAAACCGTGCATTTTGGCGTCCTGCGTCTGCGCAAACAGATTGCGGATATCCGTAAACACACCCGTATATGTGGCGGGATTGGAACGCGGTGTTCTGCCGATGGGCGACTGGTCAATATCGACAACCTTGTCCAGATGCTCTAAGCCCAAAATATCCTTGTGCTTACCGACAGGCTTCTTCGCGCCGTTCAACTCGTTGGCAAGATGCTTGTATAAAATTTCATTGACAAGCGAGGATTTGCCCGACCCCGACACACCCGTCACGGCAATAAATTTGCCCAAGGGGAAATGCACGTCAATGTTTTTCAGGTTGTTTTCGGCGGCTTTGCGGACAACAAGTTCTTTGCCGCTGCCCTCTCTGCGCGTTTCAGGGACAAGAATTTTTCGCTTGCCGCTTAAATACTGCCCCGTCACGGATTCGGCGCAGGCTTTCACATCCTCTACCGTGCCCGCACACACCACATTGCCGCCGTGTACACCCGCGCCCGGGCCGATGTCTACAATATAATCCGCGGCGTACATGGTGTCCTCATCGTGCTCCACGACAATCAGCGTATTGCCGAGGTCGCGCAGATGCTTGAGCGTCTCGATGAGTTTTTCGTTGTCGCGCTGATGCAGTCCGATACTCGGCTCATCTAAGATATACAGTACACCCATTAAGGAAGAACCGATTTGCGTTGCCAAACGGATACGCTGGCTCTCCCCGCCCGAAAGCGTACCCGCAGAGCGCGAAAGCGTCAGATAGTCAAGTCCTACGCTTTGTAGGAATTCAAGACGGCTTTGAATCTCCTTTAAAATCTGTTCGGCAATCACGCGGTCTCGCTCCGAGAGCGCAAGCTTGTCCAAAAACGCCAATTCATCCACGATAGACATTTTCGTGAAATCGTATATATTGATTCCGCCGACCGTCACGGACAGTGTGACGGGCTTCAACCGCGCGCCGTGGCATTCGGGACAGTCGCACGCCTTCATCACCTGCTCGATTTCCCAACGCGCCCACTCGCTGTTGGACTCGTTATAGCGGCGCTGCAAATTGTTGACGATACCCTCAAATTCCGCATTGTAACTGCCTGTACCGTAAACATTGGTCCGCTGCATTTTAAGCTTTTCGCCCTTCGTGCCGTACAGCAATGCATTCAGCGCCTTTTTCGAGAGCTCACAAATCGGCATATCTAAAGTAAAGCCGTATTTCTTGCCGAGCGCTTCATAGTACATCTGCGCTATCGTACCGCCCTCGGCATTCGTCCAGCCGCTGGCGCGAATCGCACCGTCACGGATAGACAGATTCTTATTTGGAATCACCAAATCGGGATCAACCTTGAGAAACACACCCAAGCCTGTGCAGGTTTCGCACGCGCCGAACGGATTGTTAAAGGAAAACATACGCGGGGTCAGCTCGTCCACGGAAACGCCGTGTTCGGGGCAGGCGTAATTCTGCGAAAACAGCATATCCTCGCCGTCTAAAATATTGATAAGCACCGTACCGCCCGTAAGCGCGGTGGCGGTTTCCACGGAATCCGCCAAACGGCTGCGGATTTCACTGCCGATGACCAAACGGTCCACAACGATTTCAATATTGTGCTTGATATTTTTATCAAGTTTGATCTCTTCCGAGAGGTCGTAAAGACTGCCGTCAATGCGCGCGCGGACAAAACCCGACCGACGGGCGGCGTCCAGTTCCTTTTGATGCTCGCCTTTTTTGCCGCGCGCCACGGGCGCCATCACCTGAATTTTCGTACCCGTTTCCATCGTCAGGACTTGGTCTACAATCGTATCGACCGACTGCCGCACGATTTCCCGCCCGCAGACGGGGCAGTGCGGCACACCGACACGCGCATACAGAAGTCGCAGGTAGTCATAAATTTCGGTGACCGTGCCGACAGTGGACCGCGGATTTTTCGAGGTGGTTTTCTGGTCAATGGAAATGGCGGGAGAAAGCCCGTCAATCGCGTCCACATTCGGCTTTTCCATTTGTCCCAAGAACATACGCGCGTAAGAGGACAGGGATTCCATATACCGCCGCTGTCCCTCGGCATAAATGGTATCGAACGCCAAAGAGGATTTACCCGACCCCGAAAGTCCCGTTAACACAACCAGCTTGTCGCGCGGGATTTCAACATCGATGTTCTTTAAATTGTGCTCTCGCGCACCTTGAATTACAATATTTTTGCTTGCCATACAGTGAAACCTCTTGTTTATTTTCCGTTTTTCAGTTCTGTGATTTTATCGCGCAGCATTGCCGCATGTTCAAATTCCAACAGCTTTGCCGCCGCACGCATTTCTGCCGTTAATTTGGCAATCATCGCCTGCCGCTCGCGCTCGCTCATACGCTTGCGCGGTTTTTTGTCGTCTGAATGCGTGGAAATTTCCAAAATTTCGCGCACATCCTTTTGAATGGTTTTCGGTGTGATGCCGTGCGCCTCGTTATAGCGCATCTGCTTTTCGCGGCGGCGCACGGTTTCCTCAATCGCCCGCTCCATAGAGGGCGTGACGGAATCGGCATACATAATGACCTCGCCGTGCGCGTTGCGCGCCGCGCGCCCGATTGTCTGCACCAACGAGGTTTCGGAACGCAAAAAGCCTTCCTTATCCGCATCCAAAATCGCCACAAGCGAAACCTCGGGGATATCCAAGCCCTCGCGCAGCAGGTTAATGCCGACCAGCACGTCAAATTCGCCCAAGCGCAAATCTCGGATAATCTCCATACGCTCAATCGTATCAATATCATAGTGCATATATTTGACCTTGATGCCGTGCGCATCCAAAAAGTCGGTCAGATTTTCCGCCATTTTCCGTGTGAGCGTCGTCACCAAAACACGCTCGCCGCGTTCGGTACGCAAATGGATTTCCGAAATTAAATCGTCAATCTGCCCGTCGGTGGGTCGCACAAAAACCTCGGGGTCTAAAAGCCCCGTCGGGCGGATGACCTGCTCGGCAATCTGCACGCTTTTGCTTTTTTCCAAATCCCCCGGCGTGGCGCTGACAAAAATCTTCTGCCCGACGCGCGCATAAAACTCGTCAAAGGTCAGCGGACGGTTGTCAAACGCGGACGGCAGACGGAAGCCGAAGTCAATAAGCGATTCCTTTCTGGAACGGTCACCGCCGTACATGCCGCGCACCTGCGGCAAAGTGACGTGGGATTCATCGACAAACAGCACAAAATCCTCGGGGAAATAATTGAGCAGTGTAAACGGCGCACTCCCCGGTTCACGCCCCGACATTACGCGCGAATAGTTTTCGATACCCTTGCAGAAGCCAGTTTCGCGGAGCATTTCCATATCGTATTCCGTGCGTTGGCGAATGCGCTGTGCTTCCAACAGCTTGCCCTCTTTTGTAAATTCCTCGACGCGCGCTTCCATTTCCGCCAAAATTTCTGCAATGGCGTGTTCCAATTTTTCGGGTGCAACCACATAATGCGATGCAGGATAAATCGCGACGTGTGAGATGACATTTTTCACCTGCCCCGTTAAGGCATTGATTTCGGAAATACGGTCGATTTCGTCACCGAAAAACTCCACGCGAATCGCCGTATCGTTGGAGTACACGGGAAAAATCTCCACAACGTCGCCGCGCACGCGGAATTTATTGCGGATAAAATTGACGTCATTGCGTTCGTACTGAATCTCGACCAATTTTTTGAGCAGGTCGTCGCGGTTTTTCTGCATCCCCTGCCGCAGAGAAATGACCATGTTGCGGTAATCAATCGGGTCGCCCAAGGTGTAAATGCAGGATACACTCGCCACAATGATAACGTCGCGCCGTTCCGACAGCGCAGAGGTGGCGGAGTGACGGAGCTTATCGATTTCATCGTTTATAGCAGAATCCTTTTCAATATAGGTATCGGTTGTCGGGATATATGCCTCGGGCTGGTAGTAATCGTAATAGGAGACGAAATATTCCACTGCATTTTCGGGGAAAAACTCTTTAAATTCCGAGCACAACTGCGCCGCCAGCGTTTTGTTGTGGGCCAGCACCAGCGTTGGACGGTTCACTTTGGCAATGATATTCGCCATGGTAAAGGTTTTGCCCGAGCCTGTTACACCGAGCAGGGTCTGTTCCTGATACCCTTTTTGCAGACCCTCCGAAAGCTGTGCAATCGCTTCGGGCTGGTCACCTGTGGGCACATACGGCGAATGCAATTTGAAAATCTGCGTTTCCATTTGCCTTTTACCAATCCTTTCCCCAATCACAATTAGAACATTTGTTCTTTCCTATGATACTGCAAAATATTTTAAATGTCAACTGTTAGTATGTCAAAAAAGTGTGAAAAATCTACTGTTTTCCGAACAGACGGCTTCCCGAACAGGATATCTTGCTTTCTATTTGCCAACATGGTACAATAACCGCAAGCGGTTATGTACAAAATGATGTCCCTTCGCCTGACGGCGAAGATGGACGATTGTACCATCACGCTGACGCTATGGTACAATTCAGATAAAATAAGTTCAGGAGAGAATAGGATGCAGGGATATAACACAATCGTTGTTTTCAACCAAAGTGCCGACAGAATGCTGATGTGCAAAAGAAGAAAAAATCCGTACAAAGGATTGTCAAACTTTGTCGGCGAAAAATAGAAGAAAATGAAAACGGGACGGATGCGGCATACAGAGAATTGGAAGAAGAAACCTCTGTAACACGGAATGATATTGTACTTACGTATTTAATGAAATTTACATATCCTTTAGATAATTGCTATCTTGAAGTGTACGTCGGAAAATTAAATAAACCCGTTGAAGTTGTCGGCGATGAAAACGAACTGTATTGGTCGGCATTGGATAAGAATTTTTTTGATGCCACACAATATGCGGGCGAAGGCAATATCGGACATATCCTAATGCATGTTGCAATGCATCGGCAAGAACTGTTGAAATAAATATTGCCGCGTTATTACAGAAAAACCCACTGTGCCGGTTTTCAGGTTTGAAAGCATCACAGTGGGTTACATATTTTACATTTATAAAAACATACTTTTGAATTTTTTCGAGGTTGCCATAGAGAACCATTCCTCGCCCGCCACAATAATGTGGTCGTTCAGCTTTACGCCTACCGCTTTGAGCGTTGAAAACAAATACCGTGTGGCATCCACATCCTGCATGGACGGCGCGGCAACGCCCTCGGGGTGATTATGTGCGACAATCACGTGCGTGGCGCCCGTGTGAATCACCGCTTCTATAAGCTTGCGCGAACGAAGCGCGGTGGAATTTACCGTACCGTCGGAAATTACCGCGGTTTTTAAAACCTTGCATTTGTGGTTCATACAGACTGCCAAAAAGCGTTCTGCACTCTGCCCCGCAAACTGCGGGACAAGGTATTCCCCCGCCGCCTGCGCCGACTTTAAAAACACTGTTTCCGCACCTTGCTTGCTTTGCGCATATTTTCCGTACAGCGCGGGAATCAGCTTAATTAAAATTGCCGTATTTTCCTTAATGCCGCCGACCTGCATCAAGGACTCCACAGGTGCGTCAAACACTGCCGAAAACGAGCCGAATGCCGAAATCAGCTTATGCGCCAATTCGTTGGTATCCCGCTGGGGAATGGCATAAAACAACAGCAGTTCGAGCGCATTGTGATCCTCAAAAGCGTCTAACCCTTCTTTCAGGAACCGCGCCTTCACTCTGGCGCGGTGTCCCGAATGGGGATGCGCTTGTTTTTCTTCCATCGCCGTTTATTTGATTTTGCGGCTGCCGGGCTTTACAAGTTCAATTTCGCCTGCCTTGCAAAGCGGGCATTCGTCTTTTTCCCAAGAAGTTACGTCTGCCGAATACACCGCCTTGAACGGTACGCCGAAATCAATATTGCCGCCTGTGCGATCCACGATGGAACCGACGCCGACAATGTCGCCGCCCGCCGCGCGTACAAGCTCGATAACCTCTTTTACAGAGCCGCCTGTGGTAACGACATCCTCGACAATCAAAACCTTTTGACCGGGTTCGACTGCGAAGCCGCGGCGCAGGGTCATTTTGCCGTTTTCATCGCGTTCGGTAAAGAAGTTTTCACAGCCGAGCGCACGCGAAACCTCATATGCCATTTGCACCGCGCCCATGGCAGGCCCGATAACAACTTCTACACCTGCGCCTGCATATTTTTCACCGAGTGCGGCACAAAGCTCTTCGCTGTATTTTGTATTGCGGAAAATTTTTGCACATTGCAGATACTTATTGGAATGTCTGCCCGAGGTCAACAGGAAATGCCCCTCTAAAAGCACGCCCGCCTCTTTTAAAACCTCAACAACTCTTTCTTCTGTAAGCATATTGTAACACTCCCTATACTGATTTACTGTATTTTACCATATGAATCCCATTTTGAAAAGAGAAACAGGTGCAAAAAATGCACCTGTTTCAAAAGATTTTTAAAATTTAAACAGTTTTCGGAACGATTTGCGCCATTTCAGCATATACAGCGTGACAAGACGCGACAAAGCGATGTCATAAAGCACAAAAACAACATTACCCATGGCGAGCAAAATCCATACCGCCCACTTGCCGTATTTTTCCATATCCTCAAACGGCAGTTGAAATACATACAATATAATCACATAGGCGAGTACCACGGACACATTGAAAATCACGAATTTCACGACCCACAAAAGCACGCCCCGAAGCCGCTTTTCCAAAACGGCTTTCACAATTGGGTAATGCCCGAAAAAGAATACATACATCACGGCGGCTTCTTTGTTCGGCAGAACCAAAAGTGCCAAAAGCGCCGTTGCCGCATACACACCGAACGCCCATTTTTTATCGACGTCTATCACCACGACCACCAAGAGAATCCCTGCCGCCGCAGGCAATGCATAAGAAAGCGTGGTAAACACCGCCGTTAAAAACATTGTCGTTACGGAAAGCGCCGCAATGATTCCGCCGAGCGCCGTTTTCGAGGAGTTGCGGATACCGCTTTTATTCGCCATATCAGCACCCCGGAATCAAATCGCCGCCCATACATTCACAGCAGCAATCCGCGCATAAAAGCGAAGAGCAAATGTCGCACGCACTGCATGAGCCGCCGCGCGTCTGTCGGTAGCCGCCGCGCGCATTGTTGTTGAGATTGTTAAACGCCGCCGCGTATTCGCTGTTTTGCGGGTCCATCTGACACGCCTTGGACAAATTGCTGTACGCTTCGTCGAACCAGCCGCGCCGCTGTTGAATCTGCCCTTTTAAGAAATACCATTCCGCCGAACGCTGTTCGCGCGGAATCCCGTCCAACAGCATTTCCGCGTCATCCATACGCCCTGCGCGGATTTGCGCGCGAATATCCGAGAACTGCGAACCGCTGTAGCTGTACGTATTGTAATTCGTATTCCGGTAAGCCGAACGGTTTGCGCCGCCGTAAGCCGTCTGCCCGCGGCGTGCGGCAACGATTGCGTCATACGCCGCATCTAATTCCGCCATCTTCTGCTGTGCAACATCATAGAGCGGACCGTTTTGCACGGTATCGTCCTGATATTGCCGTGCCAAACGGCGGTAAGCGTCTTTGACCTGTTCATCAGTCGCATTTTCGGGAATCCCCAAAACCGCATACGGATTCATACGCTTTCGTTCACCTCTTTATATTTCTTTCGGACGGCGGTACAAGCTGTTTCCAAGCCGTCCTGTAAAATATTTTCCAAAACACCGCGATGTACTTCGCCTGTAAGTAAATGGAAGCTGACTGCCGCTTCGTTTGCCGTCATATGCAAGGAGCGCAGAATATTTTCGTGCAACACTGCGCTTTGCAGTTCGGCGGCGTCACGAATTTGATATTTTCTTAAAAACGGATTGTAACAGCCGCTTTTAAAGTCTTCCTCTAAATCGTCGTAGGCGTCCAGCAAATATACAAACCGCCCCACACAGTACGCCACGCGTTCGACCACCCGTTTTTGTACTTCGTCGGCAATTCCCGCACCGCAAATCTCCGAGAGTGCCTTGGCGGACGGGTCAGCCGCGCGGTCGGCAGATGCGCATTCAGCTTTTTCAAGCGCCGCCTGCGCCGCCATTGCCTGTTCCACCGCTTCGGCGAACTGCGGATAACGCGCTTTTGCTTTTTTATATTTCCCGCGAAGGTAAGGACTAACCGTTTGCGCCGCAATTCTTTTGAAGCCCTTGCCGTCCTTTACATTGTCCCGCGCCTTTTGATAGGACATCAGCACCGTCAGCGCGGCGGCGGCACGGTAACTCTCACCGCAGTTTGTTTGGTAGTTACATTTTTTCAGAGGATTAAAACGGCATCTGCCCGCTTTATATTCGGGGGCTTCGCCGCTTTTCGCACAGTCCTGCAACAGCACATAAAAGCAAGCGTCGTAGCTTAAAAGCCCGCGTGCGGCGAGTCCGTATTCTTCACCGAGGACACGGCAAAGCGTGCAGTACACGGCTTTGTATTCTTCATATTCACGCACCCGAAGCTCCGCCTTGCAGACCTTGACATAGCCGAACAAGCCCAAACTCCCCCCTTTACAGAATCGAAGAAAGGTTGTGCATAATCGCGCCCGCCACCTCAGGACGGTTCATGGTATAAATGTGAATCCCGTTCACGCCGTTCGCAATCAAGTCGATAATTTGCTCTGTCGCGTAGGCAATGCCCGCCTGCTTGAGTGCTTCGGGATTATCGGAAAATTTATCAATCATCACCTTAAAGCGCGAGGGCAGGGTTGTACCCGAAAGCGCACAGGACCGTGCAATCTGCCGTTTGTTGATGACGGGCATAATGCCCGCGAGCACAGGCACGTCAATGCCTTTTTTCAGCGCGCGGTACAGAAAGCTATACAGCGCGGTATTGTCAAAAAACATCTGCGTCACCAAAAACTCCGCGCCGCAGTCCACCTTTTCCTTTAAATGCTCCAAATCCGCTTCGGGGCTTGCCGCTTCCACGTGCCCCTCAGGGTAACACGCCGCACCGACGGAAAAACCGCCGATTTCCCGCAGAGCGGTCACCAATTCGCCTGCATACTGATAATGATTGCTGTCGGGCGTATAGCCTTCGGGCAAATCCCCGCGCAGTGCGAGAATATTTTCAATCCCTTTCGCTTTCAAATCCAATACAATACGTTCGATTTCCTGCTTACTGCTCGACGCACAGGTCAAATGTGCCAACGCGGGAATCTTTAAATCGTTTTGAATGTGCGCGGCAATTTTCGGCGTATTCACGGAAGTGCCGCCGCCTGCGCCGTAGGTTACGCTGATAAAATCAGGCTGGAAGCCCGAAAGCGCATCCACCGCCGCCTCTACGGGCGCATATGCCGCATCGTTTTTCGGCGGAAACACCTCAAACGAGGTCGTGCGTGTTTTATTTTTTAACTGTTCGGAAATTTTCATAGTCCGTCTATCCGTCCAAATCCATATATTTTAAGCGTATACGTTCGGCACGGCGCAAAAACGGCATCGAAAGGAATGCCAAAAACAGCGCCGTAGAGCCCATATGCGCCAAATTAAACAAAACCGACGCCGAAAGCGCCGCCAGCACCGCTGAAAAATGCAACGGTCTTACAAAGAAAATCAGATTCCAAGTATCTAATATCATACCATAAAGCGCCGCGCAGAACAAGCCGAACAGCACGATTTTCCACAGCTTATCGCGGAATTTACAGTTTGTTAACAAACCCGAAAGCAACCCGATAAGCCCCCAAGCAAGCATTTGCACAGGCGTCCAAAGCCCCTGCCCGAAATAGAAATTGGACAAAAGCGCCGAAAGCGCGCCTGTCAAACAGCCGCTTGCAGGACCGAATGCGAGCCCTGATAAAATCACGATTGCCGTCGTCGGCTTAAAATTCGGAATCGGCGCAAAAGCAATTCGCCCGAACACCGCAAAGGCAGTCATCACGGAAACAGACACCATACGCGGCAGAGTAAAGAATTTACGCTTCGCCATTCTGCACCTCCGAAAGGGACACGGGACGGCGGGCAGGTTCTGTATCGCAGAACACCTGCGCAGTCGACGAGGTATATACCGTACCGCTTGTAAAAAATGCACGGGACGCCGCCTGCAATACAAATTCACCGTCAAACAAAAGCGCACAGCGCGTTGCAATTTCAGCCGCAAAATCCAAATCGTGCGTCACAAACAAAACCGTTTTGCCCGCTTCCCGTAAATCGCGAAGCAGTGCGCAAAGCGACTGTTTACAGGCGGGGTCAAGTCCTTTTGTCGGCTCGTCAAACAGCAAAACATCGGGTTCTTTCAAAAGGGCGGCGGCAATCGCCACGCGCTGCTGCTGTCCCGCGCTTAAATCAAAGGGATTGCGCGGAAGAAATTCGAGAAGTCCGAGTGCTTCGGCAATTTCCTGTACACGGGCATTTTGAGGGGCGGGATTCGGCGTTCCGTTAAATCGCTTAAAAAGCGTTTTTGCCGTCGGCGGTATTGCCGAGGTATTGAGAATTTCGCCCACGGTATCAAAGGCAAAGCAGGTCTGCGGATTTTGCGGTACAACCGCAACACGCAGCTCTTCCGCATATTTCGCCTTACCGCTGTAAGGCGAAAGCTCGCCCGAAAGCAATTTTAAAAATGTCGTCTTGCCCGCGCCGTTTGCACCGATAACGGCGAAGCTGTCCCCGCGGCAAAGCGTAAAATCCACATCCCGCAAAACATCTTCGCCCCCGCGTGCATACCGAAAAGCGGCACGGCGTAAAGTCAGAAGCGGTGTACCGCGCAGAATCTCAGTCTGCTCAGGTAAATGCGGAGATACATTATATGCCTGTACCAAATTTCGGCACTGCCCGAGCGTTTTCGGCACGGCATCGGCAATCGGAACACCTGCCGCCGCCGGAATCGAAACAGACGGCGCGGCAGTCGGATGCGCCCGTAAAAAAACATCCGCACTGTCATAGGATTTACACACGCCCTGCTCTAAAACCAACACTTTGGTCAGGAAAGGCAAAATCGGCTGTATATTGTGCTCCGTCAAAAGCACGGTTACACCTAAATCCGTATGCAGTTTTAACAGCGCGCGCAAAAAGCGTTCGCCCGAAAACGGGTCAAGCATCGAGAACGGCTCGTCCAAAAGCAACAGACGCGGCGAGCAGCCAAACGCCGCCATTAAATTCACCAACTGCTTTTCGCCACCCGAAAGCGTTTGAATTTTGCGGTTATATAAATCCTGCGCACCGAAAAAGCTGACGGTTTCCGCAACCTTTAAACGGATTTCCGCTTCGGACAGCCCTAAATTCTCGGGTAAAAAGCGCAGTTCATTGCGTACATATTCGGAAACCTGTTGTGTGTCGGGGTTCTGTGCCGTAAAGGCAATTTCCTTGACGGATTGTGCGTAAGACAGTTCTGCAATCGGCTTTTCGCAGAACCGCAGTGCGCCT
Source organism: uncultured Oscillospiraceae bacterium (assembly GCA_900540295.1). Classification (GTDB taxonomy): domain Bacteria; phylum Bacillota; class Clostridia; order Oscillospirales; family Acutalibacteraceae; genus Fimenecus. Next base: position 28,261 of record UQFM01000006.1, on the reverse strand, counting down.
TTCCGTGTGCCTTTCGGCGCAATTTCGGGCTTTAAAAGGCGCAGTAGCGTGGTTTTGCCGCTCCCCGATGCACCGTACAGCAATACAAACTCCCCCGACTCCACACAAAAAGAACAAGAGTGTAAAACAGGGGCTTTTTCGCCCTCATATGTAAAGGTTAAATCCTTTGCACAGAGAATTTCCATTTGCACACCTCCCACAGCTTTGCAATACAGGGCATAAAATAAAAAAATGTGAACGGTACATAAATCCACGCCGTTTCTGCGTACGCCATCGGGCGAAAGCGCGGGTAAATTTCTGTTTTCAGCGGAGACGCCAGAAAAACGGCACACACAATCCCGATTACAAACAGCACTGCCGCCGTATCCGCAAACGAGAATCGGAACTTCTGCCGTGTTCGCCGTACCGACAGCATTGCACCGCGTGCTTTCATAGAAACGGCAGTTTGAAATGAATCCTCCAAAACCCACGAAAACAACGCCGACAGGCGCAAAAAGCGCGCAGTCAGCTTACTCCCCGACACGGGCAAAGCGGCACGGGTTTGTGCATATTTTTGCAGGGTTTTCGGCACAAGCGCCATAGAAAGCGAAAAAATAACAGCCAATCCTCGGGAAGTACCCGCAAACAGACGGTACACACGGTCGGCGTCCAAAAACGCACAGTAAAAGGAAAACCACAGCACCGCACCCGTGAAATGCAGAGCAGAAAACACGGCGTAAAGCACCGATTCCAATGTCACTGCGGCGTCACCAATGTAAAACAGCACGGTCATACCGTTGCGGTTAAACAGCAGATTGAACAGAACAAGCACCGCCCCCACTGGCAGACAAAACCGCAACAGGGCGCGCAGTTCGTGCCTTTGCCCGTAGCAAAGAAACGAAAGCGCACCCGAAAGTACACACAGCACCGCAAGCACAGGCTGTACCCGCGTGACAGTGACAACCGAAATGCCTAAAAGCAGGCACAACAACGTCCCCGTATGCAATTTGTAAAACAAGGTGCGGTCAAGTTTCACTGACGTCCCCCATTCTGCACGTATATATAAATTCCACACGGTCGCCCGCCTGCAAAGTATAGAATTTGCAGGAAACCGTCGGCAGTTTGCCGTTGACACGGTACAGCCAGCCGCTGGTTTCGCCGCAGTCTTTTTCAGAAAGCCCTGCAATGCTCCGCACATAGCCGTTCGGCACGGAACACGCGATTTTCTGCGACTTGAGCGCACGCTTAAGCACGGTCATTACGGATTCGCCCTCAGAAAACTGCACATTGCCGTCCGAGAAAATCACGCCGTTTTGCGGCAGCACTCCCGCAAAATTCGGATTTTCGAGAATCCCGTAATCAATCGCATTTTTACAGTCCACCGTGAAAGAGGCGGTGTTCTGTTTCGGCGTTTCGGCTGGTGTCTGCACATTCGGCTCTTGCGGCGGAGCAGTCGCGCCGTTTGCGCCCGCATCCGCTTTCGGTGTATCGGGCATGCCGCCTGCATTTTGTGAAACTTCGGACGGATTTGCACCTGCATCGGGTACAGATTCCCCGTCTGCGGTCGATATAACCGTTGCCGCAGACGGTGCGGACATATTTTCCGAAACGGCAACGCTTTCTGCGCCCGATTCGGACACGCCCTCTGCTGTGGGCTGTTTTTGACAGGCGCACAGCAGAAGGCATAAAATCAAAAGAAAAGATAAAACGCGGTTACGCATCTTTTTTGCGAAGCGTTAACACCGCACCCGCGCAAAGTACAGCGGCAAACGCGCCTGCCGCGGCACTTGCAGAACCTGTTTTCGGAATATCCACCGTCTGCGATGCACTGTCGGTAGTTGTATTTTCAGGCACGGACGGCACAGTCGGTACGGGATTTGTCGGTGCTTCCGTTTTTTCGACATAGGTGAACACGCTTTCGCGGTTTTCGGCACAGCGATTTGCGGCATTCAGCGCCAGCAAAACCTGATAAGTCGTCAGCGGGTCTTCCTGTCCTGTATAATTCAAAGCCCCGCCGTTTTCCGTCACAAAGCTTTTTACGCCGTCCAACAGGGTTTTGCCGTGATTGGTATATGCGCTGTCTGTCGGGTCAATGCCCAATTCGCAAAGTGCCAAAATAAACTGCGCCGTACCTTCCCCGCTCGGCGCGCCCCAAGCTTCCAACGCGCCTGTTGCGCCGATTTGCGTCTGCAAATACGCGAGTGCTTTGTCGACGGCTCTGCCGACGGCTTCATTTTCTGTATAATAAGGCGCTAATGCCTGCACGGTCATTGAGGTGCTGTCCGCGTCGGAATACACGCCGTAGCCCTGGTCAACGGAGCAGTATGCCCAGCCGCCGTCCGCCTGCTGTACGGCGAGAAGCGCTTCGACAATTCCGTTTTTCAAAGAAGCGTCAAACGGAAAATCCGCCTTGAAATGCATCGCAAGCAACGGCGCGTTTAAACTTGAAAGATAGATTTGACTGCTGTAATCCACGGCGGCAAGCGCGGCTAACAAATCGTGCCCGCCGATGTTCTTCGCGTCCATACCGTTTGCCGTTACCGCCAGAACGGTACGCGCCAAATCGCTCGGATACATTTTATCGAATGCGTTTGCAACTGCCTCGTTGATGTAATCGGCATATTCTGCGGGCGCGGCTTTTCCCGCGCGTGTAAGTGTGAACGCCGTCCAATCAATTAAGCTGTCAACAAACGAGGTATCCTCATAATCGAACTGCGTATTTTCGGGATTCCCGAGCCAAGCGGCAACCTTCTCCTCTTCGGAGCTGTACGGTGCGGCAAAAGCCGTCATACAGAGCATAGAAAGCATACATACAACTGCCAAAGCCTTGAGAATTTGTTTTTTCATTTGAATTTGTCCTTTCTTTTTTGTGTTTTTGTGTGACAACAGCGATTATTTTGTTTTTTTACTTCCTCCTTTCCGACAAAAAAAGCGGGACTCTTTCGAGAGTCCCGCCCGATGCACAACAAAAGAAAGGTATAAAAATACCGTGATTTTGCCTGCATGCTTCTCTCCCACCGAAAGAATTTTTGCACCTTGCAGGCAGGTCTCCTGACTCACACCTCTAACCGCGCACGCCGCCTTCCCAAAACGATGTGTTCCAGTGGCACAGCGAATCCCCAAATCGGGTATTGCACAATGGCGCACGCGCAGTATCTACAGTAGCGGGGGCTGTCACGGATTTTGACCGTGTTCCCTTTTCACCGCGGATTCGGATGAACTGATGCGCCCGAATCCGCGACACCTGCAAGATATTTTCTATTTTTAGAAGTTTTCGCAGAACTCGGAAATTACCGTACTGTTATCATTCCAGTTGTAACCGCCGCCGTTACGAATTACCTCTTTTTCAATTATACCATTTTCCTGCGAATTTGCAAGCACAGGATAGGCAGTTTGCAGCTCGGCAAAAATCCTGTCCGCTGTCGGTACCTCCGCACTGCAAAGCTTGGCGAGTACTGCGAGCACCGTCGGCAATTCGGTTTTCACCGCCGCGCGCTGTGTGCAGACCGTGCCGTCTGCTTTTAGGTAATGTCCGCTGTTTGCGGTAAAGGGCGCTGTGAAAATCTGCGCGGAAGCTTCTGCGGTATACGCACCTGAAAGCTCTACGGTATATTCCGCCGTGACTGCCGTATGCTTTTTGGCATCCAGCAAAATCGCCGCTTTTTCACCGCCGTATGCGGACACGGGTGCAATCCCGAGCAGCTGTGCGCCCGAAAATGCGGCAGATTTTTCCGTCACATCCGCATACACATGCGGAAAATGTGCTTTTGCAAATGCCGCTTCTTCTAAGGTAGCCGTCGGGCCGAGCACTACCGCAACACTGTCGCCGTATGCGTTTACTGTATTTGCGATTTCCGCAAGCTTTTCATCGGAAACGTGCGGCAGTTGATTGTTCGCCGCGAAAATACCGAACCGTCCGCCCTTGCACAGAAGTCCCTGCTCGCCGACAGGCAATGCGCGCATCACGGTTTTGCCTAAAAAGCGCACGTCCGTTTTGCAAAGCGCAGAGCAGAAATTGCACACGGACTCGACTGCGTTTTCCTGCACGGGTACGCGTTTGAGAACAGGCTCTTTTTCACGCAAAGCACCTGTCGGGCAAACCGTCACGCACTGCCCACAGAACATACAACTGCTTTCTTCAAGCGGCAAGCTGTATTCGGGGCTGACGACGGTATGGAAACCTCTGCCCAAAAGCCCGAGGTTCGTTTTGCCCATGGTTTCTTCGCAAACGCGCACGCACAGTCCGCACAAAATACATTTATCCGTATTGCGGGCAATCAAGGAATTTACATTCTCTTCATTGCGTTTATGCTTTTCGCCCGCGAAGCGTTCGGGCTTTACATCGTACCGGTTGGCGTAAGAAATCAGCTTGCATTCAAAATAGTCGTGGCAGCCGCACTCGAGACACCGCTGTGCTTCTTTTTTTGCCGCGTCTTCGGTAAGGCCCAAAGATACCTCTTTGAAATTGGTCTTGCGTTCCGCGGCAGACAACTGCGGCATTTTTGCACGCGGTTTCTTCTCAAATTTCTCGAAAAACTCGAGCGGAATTTCACGTTCTACGAAGTACGGTTTTTTATACCGCGCCGCTTCGCCGTGAAGATAACGGTCAATCACGACAGCCGCTTTTTGCGCTTCACCGATAGCGGCAATCGCAATCGACGCGCCTTTGTTGGTCATATCGCCCACCGCGAACACACCGTCTAACGAGGTACGGAAGGTTTCTTCATCTGCCGAGACGGTATTTCGTTTGGTGGCTTCCACACACTCGAAGCCTGTCAGATTCGGGTACTGCCCAATTGCCATAATCACGGTATCTAAGGTGAGTGCCTCAGTTGCACCCGCAATCGGCTCAGGACGGCGGCGTCCGCTTTGGTCGGGCGCGCCCAACTGCATTTTTTGCAAAGTGGCGCACACCTTACCGTCTGCATCGGAAAAGGCAATCGGAGAGGTCAGATATTTAAACTGCACGCCCTCTTCCTCCGCCTCCAGAATTTCTACATCTTCAGCGGGCATTTCGTCGCGCGTGCGGCGATAAATAACATACACGTTTTCCGCACCCAAGCGCACCGCCGTGCGGCACGCATCCATTGCCGTGTTGCCGCCGCCGACAACCGCCACGTTTTTGCCGATGTCCATCGGCACGCCGAGTGCAACGGTTCGCAGGAAATCAATACCGCCGACAACTGCGGGGTGTTCTTCCCCCTCTACGCGCATTTTACTGCTATTCCATGCACCTGCCGCCAATATAACCGCGTCATATTCCGCACGCAGCGCTTCCACGGTGGTATCTCTGCCGATGTTTACATTGTTGCGCATTTCCACACCCAAATCGGCGATTTGCTGAATTTCTTTATCCAAAAGGCTTTTCGGCAAACGGTATTCGGGAATGCCGTAACGAAGCATACCGCCCATTTTCGGCATTGCGTCTAAAACCGTGACGCTGTGCCCCTGACGGCGCAGGAAATACGCCGCTGTTAAGCCCGCGGGACCGCCGCCGACCACCGCGACTGTTTTGCCCGTATCGGGTTCGACAGACGGCACATACGGCATAGCACTTGCCATATCCATATCGGAAGCAAAGCTCTTTAAAAATGCGATGGAAACAGGTTCGTCTACAAACTGACGGCGGCACTGTTTTTCGCACGGATGCGGGCAAACTCTGCCGATAGACGAGGGCAGCGGGATTTTCTCTTTAATGAGTCTGACGGCCTCGGTATATTCACCGTTGGCGATTAAGCCGACATAGCCTTGGCAGTCGGTATTCGCAGGACACGCCTTTGTGCAGGGTGCTTTGCAGTCGCCGTCGTGGTCGGACAGCAACAGTTCGAGCGCGACCTTGCGCGCTCGAATCACGCGTTCGGTATCGGTATGTACCACCATACCGTCTGTTGCCTTGGTGGAGCAGGCGCGCAGTAATTTCGGCGTGCCCTCCACTTCCACCACGCACAGCCCGCACGCGCCGTATAATTCCACGCGTCCGTCATAGCAAAGGTTCGGAATTTTCAGTCCGTTGTCGATTGCCGCACGCAAAAGGGTCGTGCCTGCCTCCACGGACAAAATATGATTATCGATTGTAACGGTAATTTTGCTCATCAGTGTACCTCCACCGCGCCGAAGTTACAGTTTTCGGCGCATTTTCCGCATTTGATGCAAAGCGTTTGGTCAATGCTGTGTGCCTGCTTCACCGCACCTGAAATCGCGTGTACAGGGCAGTTGCGCGCACACTTGGTGCATCCGATGCATTTTTCTGCGTTAATCCCGTAAGAAATCAGCGCCGTACACTCGCCTGCGGGGCATTTTTTGTCGGTAATATGCGCTTCAAATTCGTTGCGGAAATAACGAATCGTTGTAAGCACAGGGTTCGGCGCAGTCTGCCCGAGTCCGCACAGCGCACCGTCTTTAATGGAGTAGCAAAGCTCTTCCAGCAATTCTATGTCGCCCGCCTGCCCGTTGCCGTCCGCAATGCGCGTCAGCACCTCGAGCATACGCTTTGTGCCGAGTCGGCAATGCACGCATTTGCCGCAGGATTCCTTGGCGGTAAAATCAAGGAAGAATTTCGCCATACCGACCATACAGGTATCTTCATCCATAACCACCATACCGCCCGAGCCCATAATGGCACCCGTTGCACCGAGCGCTTTGTAGTCGATAACGGTATCTAAAAGGGCTTCGGGAATACAGCCGCCCGAAGGGCCGCCCATCTGCACGGCTTTAAACTGCTTGCCGCCGCGAATCCCGCCGCCGATGTCAAAAATAACATCGCGCAGGGTTTTGCCCATCGGAATTTCCACAAGTCCGCCGCGCCGTACCTTACCCGTCAGCGCGAATACCTTTGTGCCTTTGCTGCCCTCTGTACCCATGGAGGCGAATTTCTCCCCGCCGTTTAAAAGAATCCACGCAACATTTGCAAAGGTTTCCACATTATTGATATTGGACGGCTTGTGCCAATAGCCCGCCTGTGCGGGGAACGGCGGTTTTAAGCGCGGCATACCGCGGCTGCCCTCTAAAGATTCAATCAGTGCGGTTTCCTCGCCGCAGACAAACGCACCCGCGCCCGCCTTAATGCGCATTTTGCAGGAAAAGCCGCTGCCGAAAATATTTTCGCCCAGATAGCCTTTTTCTTCTGCCTGATGAATGGCGTTTTCCAAACGTTTGATTGCAAGCGGATATTCCGCACGGACATAGACAATCATCTCTTTTGCGCCGATAGCGTATGCGCCGATGAGCATACCCTCAATCAGAGAATGCGGGTCGCCCTCAATAACGGCTCTGTCCATAAACGCACCGGGGTCGCCCTCGTCCGCATTGCAAATAAGGTATTTTTCTTCGCCGTCCGAGCTTCTTGCGGCATTCCATTTAAACCAAGTCGGGAAGCCCGCGCCGCCGCGCCCCGCAAGACCAGAGGTTTTGATTTCCGCAATCACTTCTTCGGGGGTCATACTGCCGAGTACCTTGCGAATCGCCTTGTAGCCGTCGGTGTTTTCATAGTCCTCTATGCTTTCAGGGTCAATCACACCGCAGTGGCGCAGTGCAATACGGGTTTGCTTGCTTAAAAATTCCGCGTCTTCTTCGGAAATTTTCAGTTCACCTAACGCAGACAAATCGTTGTTTGTTACAGCGGAAACAATTTTTTGGGCATCCGCCGCAGTGACCTTTACAAGGCGGGTCAAATCGCCAGATTCGTCATAAATATCGACAATCGGCTCCAAAAAGCACATACCGTTACAGCCTGTAATGCGCAGTTCAAAAGCCGTGTTTTCCGTGTTCAGCGCTTCCAGCGCATCATATACCTTCTGCGCGCCTGCGGCAATGCCGCAGCTGCCCGCACCCACAACCACTTTCATCATACACTTGCGCCCTCCTTTGCCTGCGCGGTCAGCTCTGCCAAAATCTTTTTCGTTTTATCGGGCGTTAAACTGCCGTAGGTTTCTTCGTTAATCATCATTACAGGCGACAGACTGCAACAGCCGAGGCACGCCACATTTTTTAAAGTAAACAAACCGTCCTCGGTGGTTTCGCCGTCGTGAATCCCCAAGGTCTCCGTAATCGTCCGCTCAATCAAATCCGAACCGTTTACGTGGCACGCCGTGCCTTTGCAAAGCATAATTAAATATTTACCGACGGGCTTTAAGCGAAACTGCGTGTAAAAGGTCGCCACGCCCATAATTTTGGCGGGCTTAACGCCCGTTTTTTCCGAAATATGACGAATCACGTCCTGCGGCAGATAGCCGTATATTTCCTGTGCCTTTTGCAGAATTGTAATCAAGCTGCCGTCAACATTTGCATATGTATCGAGCACCGTGTCTAAAAGCGACAAATCGCTGTGCACGTTTTTGCAGCTGCATTCCATTGGTTTTCCTCCCAATAACGATTAAATTTATTCGTATAATATAATAATATAAAGTATGCAAAAATGCAATTTGAAAATGTTGTATAATATACAGAAAAGCGGCAGAAATCTCGACAAAATTCAATAAATATTGTATACTTTTGCATTGGGAGATGTTGGAATGATGAAATATTCGACAGAATTGCACGCGCACACCATGGAGACGAGCCGCTGTGCGAAGGACAAAGCGAAAATTTTAGTCCGAAATTATCTGCGTGCGGGGTATTCGACACTGGTCACCACAGACCACCTGAGTCCGAGTACCTTTGAAGCGTATAAAAAGGCGTCTCTTTCGTGGAACGACAAAGTGGACATTTTCTTAAAAGGACACCGTGCTGCCAAAGCGGCGGCGGAAAATACGGATTTGACGATCCTGCTCGGTATGGAGCTTCGCTTTGCACGCAAGGGCGGTATCAACGACTATTTGGTCTACGGCGTGACAGAAGATTTCCTTCGGAAAAACGGGGATTTATTGGAAATGCGCCTATCCGCGTTCGCAAAATTGGCGCATAAAAACGGGCTTCTGATTTTTCAGGCGCATCCCTTTCGCAACGGGATGACTGTTGTCAACCCTGAATATCTGGACGGCTATGAAATTTACAACGCCTGTGTGCGCCACAATTCGAGAAACGGCGTTGCCCAAAAATGGGCATTACTTCACAAAAAGCCGGGCATTGCGGGTTCGGATTACCACCAAAGCGAGGACGCCGCACGCGGCGGCATTTTGACCGCGCAAAAAATTGAAACAAACGAGATGCTGTTGGCAGTTTTGCGCCAAAGGGAATATGAATTGATTCGGAAATAGATGTAAACAATGCGCTCCCGAAAAATCGGGAGCGCATTGTTTTGTCATTCTACGCGTAAGCGAAGAATCGCACATAGCACAAGGTAAATACAATCCACGCATAGGGAACCATCTCTGTGTTATTCCGTGGGGGTTCATCAGATTTCACGGGGCGCCGAGGGTGCGGGTGTCCGGTGGACACCTCTGCATACGGAAGTATGCAGAAGCACCGACCGAGCCGGAGGCGAGAACGTCGCCCCCTACAAGTTGTTAAATTTCAACGGGCGCGCGATGCGCGCCCCTACGGTTCGGTTGCATTTCACGCCGATTTTTCGGCGATTACGGAAACGATTGCACAGGCGATGCCCGCTACGGGATAAACGACCCAAGCGATGTACCAATAGTTCCCCAAAAATCCGAGCAACAGAAAAACCACGGTAGCAATCAGCATCAGAATCGTCTGAATCCGTCCTACGGTATTTTTTCGGCGCACCGTTTCGGGGTCATTGCTGTTCTCCTTGTTATAGGCTTCTATATCATATTTTGACTTCTGCATACCGCCGTAAATAAACATCGGTACAGCCGCTGTTAAAAACAGGAAAAACACTGACGTATAAAGATATTCCCATTTCTCTTTCGCCAAAGCGGACGGTGCGAGGGCATCCGCCGCAATCAGCCACATCACACCGAGCAAAATCAATACGGTCGGTAAAACGATAAACAGCGGAAAACGGCGGTTAAAGGCGGCAACCTTCTCCTCTGTGTAAAACGGCTGAATCTTCGGATGCGCTTTTACAAAATCGCCGTGTGACAGCCCTGCAATAATAAATACGGCAACCGCAATCACCAAAAAGGCAAAAAAGAGCAATACGCTGACGGTGTCACTCCAATACATACCGTATGAGAAAAGCAAAGAGAACAGCCCGAACAGAACACAGCCAACACCGACGCAAATCCGTACGGTAAACTGATTATAATGCTTGTCGTAGCCTGCGGTATCCTCTAAAAAGCTTTCGCGCACATCGCCGCGCAGCAGTGCATCCATGGAACAGCCGAACAAATCACAAAGCGCAATCAGCTTATCTGTTTCGGGAAAGCTTTGGTCGGATTCCCACTTGGATACCGTTTGGCGCGAAACCGCCATTTGTTCCGCCAGCTCCTCTTGCGTCAATCCCTTTTGCTTACGTAAAAACTGTACATTTTCTCCGAACTGCATACTGCATCTTCCTTTCGGTTCTTTTGATAAAATCATAGCAAAAATTGCGTGCAACCGCCACCAATTTTGTGTTGCGTTTGAAGATTTTCATGCAAAATTGCAGTTGCATCGCTTGTAAATCAAGGCTTTTCAAAAAAACGGCACCCGAAAACCTCGGATGCCGTCGTTTTATGCCGTGAAATTACTTTCTGCCGTTGAAGATGTCCAACACATCGATGTAACCATCATTCGGGTCAAAGCCTGTGCTGGTGCTCGAAATATCGTCCAAAGGCTTATCGTCTTCAAAAGAGAACCCGCCGTTCGGCTTTTTCGGCATACCGTTTTCATCGTTGCCGAAGCCCGTCGCAATTACGGTGATATTCATCGTGTCTTCTAATTCGGGTTTCAAATCCACACCGAAGATAATATTTGCATCTTCATCCGCAGCCGCACGGACAATGCCCGCCGCCGTATCAATATCCTCTAAGCCGATGTCCGTAGAAGCGGCAATGCTGATGATGATACCCTTTGCGCCGTCGATGGTGGATTCCAAAAGCGGACTGGAAATAGCTTTCTGCGCCGCCTGCTCCGCCTTATCCTTACCCGTTGCCGAACCGACGCCCATGTGTGCGTGACCTGCGTCTTTCATAACGGCGGTCACATCAGCGAAGTCCAGATTGATAAGCGCGGGTGTAATAATCAAATCCGAAATGCTCTTGACGCCCGAGCGAAGCACGTCGTCTGCAATTTCAAACGCATTTGCCAGCGTAATTTTTTGGTCGGAAACCTGTTTTAAGCGTTCATTGGGGATAACCACCAAAGAGTCCACATGCCCTGCAAGCTCGGCAATACCCGCCTCCGCCTGCTCCATACGGCGTTTGCCCTCAAATGCGAACGGCTTCGTGACAATACCGACGGTCAGAATGCCCTTTTCCTTTGCAATTTCCGCAATCACGGGTGCCGCGCCTGTACCTGTGCCGCCGCCCATGCCTGCGGTGATAAACACCATCTGCGTATCGTTCAGTGCGTCGATAATCGCATCGCGGCTTTCCTCCGCCGCCTTCTGACCGATTTCGGGCTTTGCACCTGCGCCGCGCCCGTTGGTCAGTTTTTCACCGATTTGAATTTTCTGCGTTGCCTTAGAAAAATTCAGCGCCTGACGGTCTGTGTTGACCGCAATCAGTTCAATCCCTGCAAAGCCTGCTTCCGCCATGCGGTTGACTGCGTTTCCGCCGCCGCCGCCTGTACCGATAACTTTAATATTGGTTACATTCTGTTGCTCATTATCAATTTCGTATGCCATGATTTAAACATCCTCCTATGTAAATCTTCTGCTTTCACACAATTTTAGATTTCGGGCAAAATTGCCCATGACACCTATTTTTGTTATTGTAACACAACTTTTCCCATATTTCAACCGCTTTTTTCAAATGCGAAAAGTAATTTTACCTGTCACGACAAGGGTCATATCTTTACACACGGATTTTTATGCCGCGGTCATCTGCACGGTTTCAACCTGTGAAGCTGTTTGGCTTTCGGTCGGCATATTGGCCGCAGATTGCGTCTCTGCATTTTGATAGGCTTTTTTATCGATGGAAAAATCGATACTGCCCCGAAATTCAGGCGTATTTTTCTCGTTGCGTTCCAAGGCGGCTTTGATAAAATCCGCTTTATCACCAACGGAACTTGCCGCACCGAGCTTCAAAAGTATTCTGTCCTTGTACTGGGCTTTTATGTTGGAACGGTCACGAATATCCAATTTGGTAATCCCTGTAAGTCCGTTCTCTGTAAACACACGCATAACCGCAACATAATCTGCAAGTGCATCGGCATCCGCTGTCGCAAGCAAATCCCCCGGCACGGCGGCAGTGATTTCACCCGGTTCCAAAATCACCACATCGTCATTGACGGTCATGACGCCGTCCTCCAGCACTTTGCCCGATGCATTTAAAAGTAAATAAGACTCGCCGTTGTCAATCGCGGCAACCGCTTTTGCCGCCGTCACGGAAACGGTCACCTTGCAGGAAAGACTGCGCTTGATTTCCGCCTTTTCAACATAGGGCAGTGCCTTTTCTACGGCGGACGCCGCATCCTTCGCAGAAAACAGGAATAAATTTTCACCGACGGTAATGCCCGACGCCTGTGTAATCTGTTCGGCATTGTAAATCTCATCGCCCGTAATTTCCACACTTGCAATTTTGAAGAAAACCGTCAGACTCAAAACTACGCCTACAATTACAATGATGACCGTCAGCAACGCGCCAATCAGTAAATTACGCCGTCTGCGCCGTCTGCGCGCACGCTCCGCCCGCAGGCGGCGGCGCTCGTCATTCGACAGCGGTTCACGCGCGTTCCGCGCTGTCCGATTCGCTGAACTCGGCGGTCTGCGCCGTGTTTCGGCCGTGTTCGTCCGCGGCGGCGCCGTTCTGTTCGCCGTGTTCTGCCGCGGATTCCTTTGTGAATTGTTTCTCTGCTGTGCCATTTTCCTGTATCCTTTTTATGTCCGCACCAAGCGTTTGCAAAACAAGCTCAGGTGCTTCATATCCTCTGTCTATATGCTCCACGCCGCACACCGTGGTTTCCCCATGTGCCGCAAGACCTGCCAAAACCAACGCAAAACCGCCGCGCAAATCGGGGGCTACGGTATGCACACCCGTCAAATACGGTACGCCTTCAATCACTTCGGTACGCCCTTCCACGCTGATTTTCGCACCGAAACGCACCAATTCCCCCGCATGCTTATAACGGCTTTCAAAAATATTTTCCACAATTACAGATGTGCCGTCCGCCACGGTAAGCATCGCGGAAAGCGGCGCCTGCACATCGGTCGGGAAACCCGGATACGGCATTGTTCTGGTCATTTTTACACGCCGAAGCCGCGGCGGCGCACTCATGCAAATCCACCGCCCGCTGACGGTCAAATCACAGCCCGCCTCTTTCATGACGGGCAGAAGCGCGCCTAAATGCGCGGGAATAATATCCTTTACACAGATTTTCCCCTGCGTCATCGCCCCCGCGAGTAAATAGGTTGATGCGGCTATACGGTCGGGAATAACTGTATGCCCCGTGCCGTGCAGACGTTCTACGCCGTCAATCACAACCGTACTGTCCCCTGCGCCGTGAATATGCGCGCCGCAGGCATTTAAAAAGTCTGCCAAATCGCTGATTTCGGGCTCCCGCGCCGCGTTGGTCAGAATCGTTCTGCCCTTTGCCGTTGCCGCGGCAATAATGATATTTTCCGTTGCGCCTACACTCGGGAACGTCAATGTAATGCGCGCGCCGCAAAGTCCGTTCGGTGCTTCAAACTCCAATTTGCCCGCCGTTTCGGTGAGCTGCGCGCCGAGCTGTTCCATTGCGGAAATATGCAAATCAATCGGGCGCAAGCCGATTTCACAGCCGCCGGGTGTGGACAGCTTCGCCTGCCCCGTCCGCCCCAAAATCGCGCCGAGAAATACCACGGAAGAGCGCATTTCCCGCATCAAATCGTCGGGGATTTCACAGCCGTTCATACCCGCGGAATCCACCGTAACGGTATGCCCATCCCGCGTGACCTTACAGCCCAGATGCAGTAAAATATTGATTGCCGCATCCACATCGGAAAGCCGCGGGCAGTTATGTATTTCCGAAACGCCGTTTACCAGCGTTGTCGCCGCCAAAATAGGCAATGCGCTGTTTTTGGAACCGTGAACCTCAATCTCACCGTTTAGACGCTTTTGCCCGTGAATGATAATCTTTTCCAATTTCAGCACCCCTTACACATTGAAGGAAATTATCCTCTGCGCTTCATACTATGCAGACGGGGTACTGTGTGTTCAAGCGATTATGCCAGTTCCGTTAAAATATCACAAATCACTGCGGCAGAATCCATCACCGCCATTTTCTTGGCGTTTTCACCGAGTGTCCGTAAAGCGGATTTATCCTGCGTCAGCGAATCGACAACCGCAATCAGGCGTTCGGGCGTTAAGTCTTTTTCTTCTATAATCTTCGCCGCGTCTTGATTCACCAACGCCATGGCGTTGTGGTATTGGTGATTTTCCGCAACATTCGGAGAAGGAATCAATACGGACGCTTTCCCTGTCGCCTCAATTTCGGAAAGCGAGGATGCACCCGCCCTGCCGATAACCAAATCCGCCGCCGCAAGGCAAACATCCATATTGTCTATGTATTCGCGAATCACGACATTTGAAGTCTTTTCCGAATCCACGCCGTTTTCACGCAGTTTTTCAGGCACCCATTTTCCGTATTTGCCCGTTGCGTGCAGAAAAAACAGATTTTTATCGGTATACCGCGCGGCAATCAGCGCAGTCATTGCTTCGTTAATCGCCTTTGCACCGAGACTGCCGCCCATAGACAAAATCATCACCGCGTCATCGGGAACATGCAGTTCCGCGCGGGCAAAGTCACGGTTTGCCGAAACAATTTCCCGCCGAACGGGAAGCCCTGTCACAATCGGCGGTGTCGGGCACGAGAGATGCTCTTTTGCCGCCTCAACTGTCAGCATAACCTTGTCCGCCTTTTTTGCGAGCGCTTTATTGGTCACACCGGGGTATGCATTCTGCTCATGAATCGCTGTTTTAATACCCATTTTTGCCGCCGTGCGCACCACAGGTCCGCTGACATAACCGCCGAAGCCGACTGCGACATCGGGTGCAAAATCCGACAAAATCTTTTTCACTGCGCCCGTAGATTTCAAAAGCAGTCCCACGGTTTTTATGTTTTTCACGATATTCTGCGGCGTCGGCTTTCTCTGAAAGCCTGCAATTTCAATTGTTTGAAACGCAAAACCCGCCGCAGGCACCAAACGGGATTCCATATGGTCTGCCGTACCGATAAACAAAATTTCTGTTTTGGGGTCGCGCCGACGAAGCTCGCCCGCCACAGCAAGTGCAGGATTGATATGCCCGCCGGTTCCGCCCGCCGCAAATACGATTTTCATAAACTCCGACCTCTTTTTCAGTTCTTTTCTACTCTTGAATACCGTGAAACAGACAGCACCACGCCCATCTCAAACAACAGCATCATTAAAGATGTGCCGCCGTAGCTGAAAAACGGCAGGCTGATACCCGTATTCGGCAGGGCGTCCGTTACAACCGCGATATTCAGTGCCGTCTGCAAACCGACCTGAAATACAATGCCCATGGAAAGCAGTGCGCCGAAACGGTCTTTGGCGTGCAGTCCGATTGTCACGCCGCGCAGCACCAAAAGCACATACAGCAAAATAATACCTACGGAACGGATAAACCCGAGTTCTTCACAGACGATAGCAAAAATAAAGTCATTCTGCGGCTCGGAAACATACAAATGCTTTTGTTTGGAGTTGCCGAGCCCCGTGCCGAACAGTCCGCCCGAACCGATGGCATAAATAGAATTGTTTGTCTGCCAACGCGCACCGCGCGGCTCAAAGCTTTTGTCGAGCCACGCCGTGATGCGTTCGCCCGCGTATTTTTCAAGTATTTCGGGATTCAGCACAAAGAAAATAACCGCAACAACCGCCAAAGCGCCAATCAGCACAAACCAATGTTTTTTCACTTCACCCAAAAACATCATCACAACGCCGATGGCTAAAATCAGAATGGTGCCTGACAGATGGTTTTCGAGATAAACAAGCGTCGCCGTCACGGCGATAATTGCACCGTAGAGACAAAGCATCAAAAAGGATTCATACACAACGATTTTACCGTTGGAAAGAGATTTCACCTGCTTTGCCATTTTGCTTTGGTTGAGCATTTTGCCTGTGATTTTTTTATGATTTTTATCCATGCTCCATGCACAGAACAAAATAATTGCCAGTTTCGCGATTTCCGAAGGCTGAAAGGTAAACAGCCCCAAGTTAATCCATCGGTGAAAGCCCGGCTTTACCTCCGGCAAAAAGAGAACGATGACCAATAAAAACCATGAAAATAAAACCGCAGGAATCGCAAACAGCTTGAAATAGTCGTAACGAACCTTAGAAACCAAAAACATGGCGACAACGCCCGCTATCGCGAAAACCAACTGCCGTTTGAAGAAGTAAGCACTGTCGCCGTCTTCGTTATAATAAGCATAGGTGTAGCTTGCGGAGAACAGCATAACCAAGCCGATGGTCAAAATCGTGATGACCAACAGCAAAAACGGAATATCAATTTTGCCGACCGCCCAAAAGTCCGATCTTTTTTTTGCCGTTTTCTTGACCGCCTTGCGCGGACGTGCAGCCGCCTGTGCCAAAATGCTCTCCTCCTTGCAGGTACGCGGTATGCAATCCGTATATCAGATACGGATTACACCGTAATACAGCAGCGCCACGCCGACGGCACTGCCCAAAAGGTTAATCAGACTGAATACAACAACGATTTTTTTCTCTTTCCAGCCGCACATTTCGAAATGATGGTGAATGGGCGCCATTTTAAAAATACGTTTGCCGTGCGTAGCCTTGAAATATCCGATTTGGATAATATCGGACATAAATTCCATGACGTACACGATACCGAAAAACAGAATAATCAGCGGACAGTCAATGGCGTATGCGAGTGCAACCACCAAGCCGCCCAAAAACAAAGAGCCTATATCGCCCATCATGACTTTGGCGGGATGCCAGTTCCAAATCAAATATCCTAAAAGCCCGCCCAGCAAAGCGCCTGCCAACAAACTTACACCGAACAGCCCCTTCAAAGCCGCCGCAACGATAAAGGCGACAGCGGCAACAGCGGTTACAGACCCGCAAAGCCCGTCTACGCCGTCTGTAAAGTTAACTGCATTTACAGTCGCGTAAATAACCGCCATGCCGAAAATCCAGAAGAAAAAGCCCATTTCCACATTGCCGACGAACGGAATGGACATGTAGGTATTGCCCGACATATACAGTGCACCGAGATACGCCAGCATCAGCAGAATCTGCGCAATGGATTTCTGCGTAATGGTCAGTCCGAGATTGCGTTTTTTAACAACCTTAATATAATCGTCGGCAAACCCAATCAGACCGAACCCAACCGCCATTAAAATACCGCCGATCAGCTTGACCTTTACACTATCCGTCACCGCTGAACCGCTTGTAAACAAACTGCCGCCGAGTAAATAATCCGTGACACAGACTGCGGCAAACGCAAACAGCGTGCTGACAATAAACAGGATACCGCCCATGGTAGGCAATCCCTGTTTTGACTTGTGCCAAGCAGGACCGATATCCAATATAGTTTGCCCGAATTTCAGCCGTCTTAGCCACGGAATCACGGCAAAGCCGAGTAAAAAGGCGATTAAAAAGCTCAAAACCACCGCCAAAAGGATTGCTGCCGTTGTATTCATTTCACATTCCACTCCTCATAGAGTTTTTGTATCACTTCTTCAAGTGCCATGCCGCGGCTCGCCTTAAACAGCACCGCGTCCCCCGCCTGTACAGTCTTTAAAAGTGCTTCTGTCAATGCGGCTTTATCGGTAAAATACGCCGTCTGCACGGATTCTTTTGCCGCGTCGGCAATCCAAGCAGAGGCTTCTCCGTAACAAAACAAAAAATCTACACCGTTTTGCGCCGCGTACGCGCCAACCGTGCGGTGCGCCTCCTCCGAATACGCACCCAGCTCCAGCATATCGCCGAGCACGGCGATTTTGCGCTGTGCGGGTAAAGCGGACAGCACATTCAGCGCCGCTTTTTGAGAATCGGGGCTCGCATTGTAGCAGTCCTCAATTACGGTAACCTCCGCAACCGTCCGTATACGCTGGCGCATCCCTGCGGGGACATAATTCCGAAGACCTGCGGCAATTTTCTCGGGCGAAATCTCCAAAGAAAGCCCCGCCGCAAACGCCGCCAAAGCATCGTATACATTGTGCTTTCCGACAGTCGGAATCGTGACGCGCTGTGTCTGCGACCCGTGGAAGCAAACGGTGAAAACCGTTTCGCCGTTTACGGTTTCTATCTCTTTCGCGAGAATATCTGACTGTGTATTTTCCAAAGCAAAATAGATTTGTCGGAAATTTTCATTCCTATAACCCCAAAGCTTGTCATCATCGCCGTTTAAAATCAGCGGTGCGCCGCTTTGCATGCCTTTCAAAATTTCGGTTTTCGCCTGTAAAATGCCGTCCCGCGAACCCAAAAATTCAATATGCGAAACGCCGATATTCGTGATAATTGCGAGATTGGGCCGGCACGCAAGCGTCATGCGCTCGATTTCGCCGAAGTTGCTCATACCCATTTCCACAACTGCCGCCTCGGTGGATTCCGTTAACCGAAACAGTGTTTTGGGCATACCGATTTCATTATTCAGGTTCCCCTCGGTTTTGATGGTCTCAAACTGTTCCGACAAAACCGCATGCACCATTTCTTTTGTGGTCGTTTTGCCGACGCTGCCTGTTAAGCCGACAATCTTTACATCCGCGCAATGCCTGCGGTGCAGATTTGCAATATCCAAAAGTGCTTGGCGCGTACTGTCCACCAAAACATACGGGATTTCCGCATCGGGTACGCGTTCACAAACCACTGCCGCCGCGCCGTTTTGCATAGCGGACGCGCAAAAATCATGCCCGTCAAAACGGTCGCCGCAAATGGCAACATACAGCGCGCCGTCTGCCGCCGTACGGCTGTCAATCGTCACGGCGGAAACCGTCACGTCCGCACCGACCAGACGTCCGCCCGTTATATTCTCAATTTCACGTAATGTCAGCTGCATTTATTTTTTGCCTTTCAGAATATCCGCGACAATCTCTCGCTCATCATAATGAATCTTGCCTGTATTGAGAATCTGGTAAGTCTCATGCCCTTTACCCGCCAGCAGGACGACGTCGCCCTTTTTCGCATGTGTCAGTGCCCAGCGAATTGCCGAAGTACGGTCGGGAATGGTTTGTATCCGCGCTTTGCAGGCGGTCATGCCCGCCAGAATTTCCTCAATAATTTTTTCGGGCTTCTCCGTGCGCGGATTGTCAGAGGTGACTACCGCAACATCTGACAAATCCCCGACGATTTTTCCCATTTTCGGACGTTTGTTTCGGTCACGGTCACCGCCGCAGCCGAACACCGTAATAATACGTTTTTCCGCAACCTCGCGCAGAGAAGAAATCACATTCTGCAGTCCGTCGGGAGAATGTGCATAGTCGATTAAAACCGTGTAGTCCGTATCAGTCGGCACGACCTCTACCCGTCCCTTAACACCTTCAGCGCCTGCCAGCAAGGTAAGTACCTGCTCAAACGAAATACCGGATTCAATGGCGCAAACGGCGGCGGCCATGGAATTGTAAACGGTGAAATGCCCGGGAATCTTCACCTGTACACGCCCGATGTCACCGTGCCCCAGCAATTCATACTGCACACCGCTTGCCGTACAGATAATATTTTTGGCGGTATAGTCGCTGTCATCCCGATTTGCCGAAAAGGTGATAACCTTTACATCTGTATCTTTCACCATTTCCGGAGCATATGCGTCGTCGGTATTCAGAATCGCAGTATCCGCCATTGAGAACAGCATACGCTTTGCCTGCATATAATTTTGGAATGTGCCGTGATAATCCAAATGGTCCTGTGTTAAATTCGTAAACAGCGCAAGCGCGAAATGACAGCCGTCCACGCGGCGTTGGGCAAGCGCCTGTGAGGACACCTCCATAATGCAATGCGTACAGCCCGCCGCAACCATTTCCGCAAACAGTCGATGTAAATCCTTACAGTCGGGCGTGGTCAGCGACGCGGGATATACTTTTTCACCGATTCGGTTTTCCACTGTACCGATAAGCCCCGCTGAAATACCCGCACGGCGCAGAAGCCCGTGCAGTAACATGGTTGTTGTGGTTTTTCCGTTTGTACCCGTCACACCGATTAGCTGTAATTTGCGCGAAGGATACCCATAAAATGCCGCACAGATTTGCGCATAAGCACTTCTCGAATTCTCCACCAACACCTGATTTTTCGCGCCTGTGTCGCGTTCGGCAACAATCAGTACCGCGCCTTGCTTTTCCATTTCGAGCGCCGTCAGGTGGCCGTCAAAACGCGCACCCTGAATACAGACAAACACCGCGCCCGCAGAAATGTTTTTCGTGTTGTCCGTTACGTCAAGCACCGCACAGTCTGTGTAAGCGCCTGTTGTTTTTACTTCTTGCAGCAGTTCAGAAATCAGCAAAATATTTCCTCCTAAAAAAGCGCTTCACTTCTCACCCTGAGATGGCTGTATCCGTTTGTTACAGCCAACGTTCAACCGCCGATAATTTTATCAGCCGTCCTCTACATTCACATTGGACTTAAAGTATACCGTAATCACACTGCCCTTTTCCGCCTCTGTGCCTTCTTCCAGACTCTGCTTGTAAGAAAGCACCTCGCCCGAATTGGTATTGCCCGAAATACGGATATTAAAGCCTGCGCTCACCGCAATACGGTTTGCGTCGGCAATAGACAAATTGCAAAGATTCGGGACAACCGCCGTCTCTTTCGGCGTGTCGCCGTCGGTGTAAACCACAATCACACCGCCTGTGCGCATCTGCTGCCCCGCGGCAGGCGTCTGCGCCACAATCTTATCGCCGTTTCCTATCACGCGCAGTGTGAATTTCGATGCTTCATTTTTCGCCTCGCCGACAGTTCTGCCGATAAGCGACGGCGCCACAGAAGCAATGTTGGAAATTTCTTTGTCCTCATACTGCGGTTCAATGTTCAAATAGGTTAAAATCTTTTCGAGCAAAAGACCCGCAATCGGCGCGGCTACCTTACCGCCGCCGTGCTCGCCCACAGGCTCGTCAATCGCAATCAGAATGGAAATCTGCGGATTGTTGTAAGGCGCAAAGCCTGCAAAGGATGCAATATATTCCCCGGTAGGTCCGTTCGGTCCGATTTTTTCACTTGTACCTGTTTTGCCCGCGACGTGATAGCCTGCGACATACGCATTTTTACCTGTACCGACGGAAACCACCTGCTCCATCATGCCCGCAACGGCTGAAGCCGTTTTTTCGGATACGACCTGCCGTTTCATGGTCGGCTCGGTTTTCTGCACCACATTGCCGTCGGCGTCCAAGCGTGCATCAACAACATACGGCTGCATCAGCTTGCCGCCGTTGGCGATGGTGTTAATGGCTGTAATCATTTGAATGGGGCTGACCTGAAAGGTCTGCCCGAAGGAACTGGACGACAGCTCGGAAATACCCATTTTTTCAAGCGCATGATACGTTTTGCCCGCAACGGGATTTGCCTCGGCGGGCAAATCGATGCCTGTTTTTTCGGTAAATCCGAACGCATCAAAATATTTGTAAAAATTATCCTTACCGAGTTTTTGCCCGATGGTGATAAAAAACGGGTTGCAGGAATTCATTAAGCCCTGCGTCAAATCCTCATGCCCGTGTCCGCCGTGTTTCCAGCATTTTTGATAGTTATTGGCAACCTGAATGCCGCCTGTGCAGGTAAAGGTCGTGTTTAAATCCACAACGCCCTCCTCCAGCGCACCTGCCGCAACCACGGTTTTAAATACTGAACCGGGTTCGTATGTATCGCTGATAGAACGGTTGCGCCACTGGGCAAACAGCGCGTTGCTTGTATCCTGCGCTCGCTGTTTTTCATCGACAATCGCCGCAATCGTATCTGCAAGCGTTTGATTGGATATGCGGCGCGGATTGTTGAGGTCAAAGTCAGGCTTGCTCGTCATGCCGAGCACCGCGCCCGTCTTTACGTCCATCACAATGCCGTAAGCATATTTCGCGCCCGTGTCTACCATTGCCTGCGCGAGACTCTGCTCCAAATAATACTGAATGACCTCATCAACGGTCAGCACTAAGCTTTCACCGGGTTTTGCATCATAGGTCGTGGCATAATCGCTGGACATGGACCCCTGCCGCGCATTTTTGGCGGTGATGATTCTGCCCGAAACGCCTGTCAGCGTTTCATCGTACTGCATTTCGATACCGCCGACGCCTTTATCGTCCGCATCGGTAAACCCGATAATGGTAGAGGCAAACGAAGAATACGGATAATACCGTTTGGTATCGGGGTCAATCCCGATTACCGTTGATAATTTTTCTTTTTTATGCTCGGTGATGTAGGCTTTGAGTGCATCCTTCACATCGGTTTCAACTTCACCCGCGATTTTCTGATAGCCGGTCTCGGTCTTTTCAAGCTTCTTGCGCACATCCTCTTCCTTCGCGCCCAAAATGTCGCAAAGTCCTGTGACAATCAATTCCTTCTGCGCATCGTCCGTAACCTTTGAGGGATTGACATAAATCAGCCAAGCCGAGGCGCTTTTGGCAAGCACCTTCATGTTGGAATCATAAATCGTGCCGCGCTGTGCAGAGATTTTTGTGTCGGAAAGCTGATTGCGTTCCGCTTTTAAACGGTTTTCCTCACCGTTGACGATTGCCGTCATGCCGAGCGCGCCGATGCCATATAAAAACGCCACCGACATTAAAACCAACGCCGCTGTTGCACGCTGTGCCATTTTTTTCGACGGTCTGGACAGCATTTCGACACTCCTTTCGCACAATTCCGAAAATACGCTAAAAACATATCAAACGAGAGTTAAGACTTAAGGCAACCAATAAGTCCGAACCCTCGTTCTATACGTATTTTATTCTGCCTTCAGATATTCCAGCAGTTTTTCCGTAAGGGTTGTTTCCCCTGTCGGTTTCACAGTCTTTTTTCCGGATACGGAAACGCTGTCCGCACCCGATAAATCAATATACTCGATTTGGTAGCCCTCAATTTTGGTCATGCCCAAATCATTTTTTGCATAATTCTCTACTTTTTCAAGGGAAATCATGGAATCCAACTGCATATTCAGCCGAACGGTTTCCGCCTGTGCATAGGAAAGATTGGCAGATGCGGCGTCAATCTCTCTTGTCAGCTCGTCCACGCGCAGACGGCTGTAAAGAAGACCTGCAAACATAGACAGCAAGCACAGTGAAATCACCAAAATCTTTGCCGTCTGCCATGCGCCCGCCCGCATTTCTTTGCGCGCCTGCTGAACGGTTTTCTTTTTGCGCCGCACCAATTCCATCTGCGGCTGCTTTGCCTGTTCAAACGGCGGCATTTCCACGATTTTGCGCGCGGCATTTTGGCTGTATGCGGATGCTTTCGGCTCAAAGCGCGAAAAATCCGCATCTGTATATTTGGGGTAATTCGCCATAATCCTTTCCTTCCAATCTATATAAATGATTTAATCCTTTAATTTACGCACACTGCGCAGTCTTGCACTGCGGGCGCGCGGGTTTTCCTGCAATTCCGCTTCGGACGGCGCTTTGCCTTTTTCAAGAATTTCACCGCGCGGCGTATTGCCGCAAACACAGACGGGAAAATCCTTGGGGCATGTACAGCCCTGTGCAAAGGTGCGAAACCGCTGTTTCACCATGCGGTCTTCCAGCGAATGAAACGTAATAACCGACAGTATCCCGCCGATTTGCAAACAGCGGAACATGTCATCTAATGCAGTATCCAGTTGCTGAAGCTCTCCGTTCACTTCGATACGTATTGCCTGAAAGGTACGGCGTGCGGGGTGTCCGTCGCGCATCGCCTTTTGCGGCATGGAATGTTTAATCACGTCAATCAACTGAAACGTAGTTTCAATCGGTGCAGCTTCGCGCTGTGCGCAGATATTGTGCGCAATACGGTTTGCGAATTTTTCTTCGCCGTAATCACGCAGAATTTTTGCAAGCGCGGCCTCGCTGTATGTACTGACCACGTCCTGCGCGGAAAGCCCCGTTTTGCTCATACGCATATCGAGCGGCGCGTCCTTGTGAAAGGAAAATCCGCGTTCGGCGGTATCCAACTGATGCGAGCTGACGCCGAGGTCGGCAAGAATTCCGTCTGCACGGCTGCCGTCCAAAATCTGTGCAATATTGTCAAATGTATCCTGCACAAGGCGCACGCGTGCGTCCGTACCGATACGTTCCTGTAAAACGGCAATCGCCTCAGGGTCGCGGTCAATCGCAATCAACCGCCCGTTTTCCGACAACCGCCCCAAAATCGCACTTGCGTGACCGCCGCCGCCTGCGGTACAGTCCACATACAATCCGTCGGGATTTATGTGCAGTGAAGCAACCGTTTCATGAAACAGAACGGGAATATGTGAAAACTCCATAGAACCGTACTCCCGTTAAAAGCGGATATCCGCATACAAATCGGCGCTTTCCTGCAAGCGTTCCAGTTCTTTGTTTCGCGTGTCCGTATCCCAAAGCTCCAAACGCTGACCTGTTCCCGCGATGGTAACCGATTTTTTCAGACCCACCTTTTTGCAGAAATCAGCGCGAATGGTTACACGCCCCTGCTTGTCCGTCTCCACAGGAATCACACTGCCGAAAATCAGACGCTCATAATTGCGGTCATTTTTGGAAAGAACGGCACGCGCCACTTCTTCCCACCGTTCGGGGCTGTAAATATAAAGGCATTTCTCGCGCGGGGGGGCAAACAGATAAAAGGCGTCGCCCACAGCTTCCCGAATCTTCACGGGAATGAACAAACGGTTTTTCGCGTCCAGCGTATGCTCATACGTACTCGAAAACATAGCGCTTTCAAGCGTTAAGAGTTCGGCGGTTTCGCTCATCGTTTGTCACTCCTTTCTAAAAATCCGGCTGAAAATCCTTCAATTTCCCCCACTTAATGTCTTTAAAGTGAATTTTGGCTCCACTTTGTACCACCATTATACAGAACCGATTTCTTTTTTGCAATAGTTTTTCATAAAATTTTCCGAGAATTTTTCGTGCATATTCCATATTTTTCCAACAAATTTATAATCCAATCCGTCTGCAACCCGCACATATTCTGCCTGCCGCACACATCTTTCGCAGAAAGCACCATATATAGATATATACAACACAAAAATCCGCAACAAAAAAGAACCGCAATTGCGGTTCTTTAAGTTGGGGCGCTTGCCTCAGCGACCCGCAGGCGAATACATTTCGCCCCTACTGTAAAAAACGGCGGGAGCAAGCTCCCGCCGTACGGCAAATATTTGCATTTTAATTCTTCCGTTTCCATGCTTTATAATAAAACAGTACAAACATCGGATAGATTTCCAATCTGCCTGCCAGCATTAAAAAGCTCAGCACCAACTTTGAAAACGGCGAAAGCACGCTGAAATTCCCGACAGGACTGAGTCTGCCGAAGGCGGGTCCGATATTGTTAAAGCAAGTCAGCACTGCACCGATGGCTTCGGGCATATCCACATTGTCAAAGCAAATCAAAAAAAGCCCGACAAAAACAATAATCACATAAAATCCCAAATAGGCAAGTACGCCGTGCACATATTTTGCATCAAGCGTTTTTCCGTCCACCTTGACGGCAACCACCTCGCGCCCGTTAATGGTGCGTTTCAGCTGACTGCGCGCCGCTTTGCAAAGCACCATCATACGTTCGATTTTAAAACCGCCGCCCGTAGACCCTGCACATGCACCGATACAGAACAGCGCGAGCAATACCACCTGCGAAAGCATCGGCCACTGTGTATAATCTGCCGTGCCGAACCCCGTCGTGGTAATAATCGACGACACCTGAAAGCCCGCGTACCGAAGCGCAGTTCCGATATTTCCGTAAATCGGCAGAATATTTAAGGTAATCACCGCTACGGAAAACACAACTGTGCCGACATACCAACGCAGTTCTTCACTTTTGAATACACGCCCGAACTGCCGCATCAAAAGCAGGAAATACAAATTAAAGTTCACGCCGAATGCCAGCATAAATACGGAGATGACCACTTCTGCATACAGGCTGTCATATGCCCCGATGCTCGCATTGCGCACGGAAAAACCGCCTGTACCCGCCGTGGCAAACGCCGTGGTCACGCTGTCGAAAAACGGAATACCGCCCGCCCATAGGAAAATAATTTCCAAGATAGTCAGGAAAAAATAAATGCCGTAAAGGATGCGCGCCGTCACCATAGTTTTAGATACCAATTTCCCTTTAGACGGACCGGGCACCTCGGCACGCATGATAAACGCCGACTGATTTTCGTGCTGCGGCAAAAACGCAAGCACAAACATCAAAATACCCATGCCGCCGATCCAATGCGTAAACGCACGCCAAAACAGCAGACTTTTCGGCACGGATTCAATTTCGGTCAAAATTGTTGCACCCGTGGTTGTGAAGCCCGAAACCGTTTCAAACAGCGCATCGACGGGATTCGGGATTGCGCCTGTAAGTACAAAGGGCAGTGCGCCGAAAGCGGAAATCATCAGCCAAGAGATTGCGACGATTACAAAGCCCTCGCGTGCATATATACGGCGATGGCGCGGCTTCTTCACACCCATAAGCAGTCCTGTCACCAAAAGCAGGGTGGCAGTCACGCAAAACATCAGCGGCGTACCCGATTCCTGATAATAAAACGCAACGCCGAGCGGCAACAACAGCAAAATCGCCTCGGCAATCAGCATTTTGCCGATCGTTGTACAGACCATTCTGTAATTCATAAGCGCCGTCCCTCAATCAACAAAAAATTTCTTCAAAGTTTTTAAATCCGTGGTGCGAGGTAATCACCGTCACACTGTCCCCGTTTTCAATCGTATCTTCGCCGCACGGATAAATAATTTTTCCCTTGCGCAAAATACAGCCGATAATGACATTGTCGCGCAGCTGTAATTCCTTGAGCGTACTGCCGAGATAAAATGCATCTTCCGCGGCAATGCGGAATTCCAGCGCCTCTACGCGGTCATTGACCAGCTTATACAGTGTCTGCACACTGCTGCTGCCTGAATTTTCCAACGCGCGAACATAGCCGATAATCTGATTCGCCGCAACGGTTTTGGAAGAAATGGTCGTTTCAATCCCGATGCTTCTGAGAATATCATAGGAAACACGGTTGACCTTTGCCACGGTTTTGCCCACGCCGATAGACGAGGCGTACATGGTCGTGATAATATTTTCTTCATCAATCGTAGTTAAGGATACAAACGCGTCCTGATTATCCAGGCCCTGTTCGAGCAGAACCGCACGGTCACTGCCGTCACCCCAAACCACGGTAGCATGCGGCAATAAATTCGCAAGATGTTCCGCGCGGGCGGGGTCAATTTCAATCACCTTGACTTTGTGTCCCGTTTCGGAAAGCTGACGCGCCAAATAATAACCCATTTTGCCGCCGCCCGCAATCAGCACATGCTTTGTGCGGTGACGGTAAATACCGAGCTCCTTCATAAACGCAACCATGTCACTGCGTTTGGAAGTAATATGAATGCGGTCATTCGCCTGCAGACGGAAATCACCGTTCGGGATATAAATTTCCTCCCCGCGCTGTACCGCGCAAATCAGTACGCGGGATTTAAAGCGTTTCGGAATTTCATATACACACATACCGCTGAGCGGATTGTCCGATTTCAGCTGAATTTCCGCCATATCCACGCGGTCGCCTGCGAAGCTTTCCACATTGATTGCCGTCGGGAAACGCAGTACGCGTGCAATTTCGTTGGCGGCGGCAAATTCGGGATTCACAACCAAGCTCAATCCCAGTTCTTCTTTAAAGAAATGTAACTGCTTGGCATATTCAGGATTGCGTACACGGGCAATCGTATGGTGCGCCCCGATTTTTTTTGCCACCAGACAGCAAAAGATATTCAACTCATCCGAGGAAGTCGCGGCAATCAGCAAGCGCGCCTTATCTACGCCCGCTTCCATTTGCACATCATAGCTTGCGCCGTTGCCGCAAAGCCCGAGTACATCGTAGGCATTGACCATTTCTTCTACAACTCTCGGGTCTTTGTCAATGACCACCACATCGTGCCCCTCATGAGATAAATGCTCGGTTAACGCCGCGCCGACCTTACCGTCGCCGACAATTACAATATTCATCTTACCTGTTTCTCCCGTGTCTTTTTTCTCATGCACTGTTTTTTCGCTTGTGACTATATATAATAGCACGCAACCGCGTTTGTTGCAATGGCAAACGACGATTTTCGTGCATTTCCTTGTATGTGCTAAAATGATATGACCCAATAAAAAAGAGAAGAAACTTCAAAAAATGGTATAATGAAATCACCACAAAGCCATTAACCAAAGAAAGAA
>UQFM01000005.1 GCA_900540295.1 uncultured Oscillospiraceae bacterium | reverse complement strand
GGCATACGAGATACTGATCGGTCTCGTGGCTCGGAGATGTGTATAAGAGACAGATTGGGAATAGTTATACTTGTAAGTGAGGTGCAGTCCCGAAACGCGCTCTCGCCAATTATTGTTACACTACTGGGAATTATTACACTTGTAAATTTGTTAACCCAATTGAAAGCATTCTTGTCAATCTCCACTACGCTATACCCATCAATTTTCGATGGAATATATAAAATTGTTTCTGCCCCAGTATAGCCTGCAATTGCACAAGTCTTATCCGTGTTAGATATAATGCGGTACTCAAAATCCCCACTTGTGGTAGCAAAAGCCGTCAACCCGTCAAAGAGAATTACGGTCAGTACCAAAAGTAATACCAACAACAAAGAAACTCTCTTTTTATATAGAACCTTTGCTTTTTTCTTTTCCATTTCTTTACCTCC
This sequence comes from uncultured Oscillospiraceae bacterium, assembly GCA_900540295.1. Taxonomy (GTDB): domain Bacteria; phylum Bacillota; class Clostridia; order Oscillospirales; family Acutalibacteraceae; genus Fimenecus. The sequence continues at coordinate 53,761 of UQFM01000005.1, read as the reverse complement.
CCTAAAAATCATCACACGCTCTATGAACAGGGGGTGTCAGCGTGCCTTTATTTGATATTTTCTTTAAGACAGAGAACACTGCGTAATTTTTATCGCACACAACAAATGAAAGTCAGTTTATATATATTGTATTTTCAGAAATATACTTTCTATATATAGTAGACTTTCACGCTGACCATCCCCTGTCCTGTATGCTCGCCTGCATTTTCATATTTTATTTTTCCGCACCGCCGAGTGTAATCGCATGAATTGCGCCTGTCGGGCAGGCTTCTGCGCACTTGCCGCAGCCGATACACTTTTCATAATCCACATGCGCGGTATTGTTTTCAACCTTAACCGCACCGTGTTCGCATACCTTTTGGCACTTCATACAGCCGATACAGCCGACCTTGCATTCCTTGCGGGTAAACGCACCCTTGTTGTGATTTTTGCAAAGCACCGCCGCTTTCGGTTCATGCAGAGGTACAAGCTCAATCAAATGCTTCGGGCAGGCGGCAATACACTTTTTGCACGCCTTGCACTTTAACGGGTCCACGCGCGCCACACCGTCACAAATGCGGATGGCATCATACGGACAGGCGTTCAAACAATCGCCGTAGCCCAGACAGCCGTATACGCATTCTTTCTGCCCGCCGAACAGCTGGGAAGCCATGACACAGCTTTGCACACCGTTATACTGTAATTTCTGTTTGGAGTTTTCACAGCCACCGTTGCAGTGTACCAGTGCCGCCATCGGCTTCACACTGCCCGCCGAAACGCCGAGAATTTCCGCCACCGCCGCCGCAGTTTCACTGCCGCCGGGCGCACAGAGATTGGTTTCTTTGGCTTCGCCTTTTGACAGCGCCGCCGCATAGCCGTCACAGCCCGAATATCCGCACGCACCGCAGTTCGCACCGGGCAGACACTCGCGGATTGCCTCCGCCTTTTCATCCTTCGGCACTGCCATCACAACAGACGCAACCGAAAGCCCGACGCCCGCTACAAGTCCGATACCGCCGACCAACAATACTGCCAATAAAATCGTGTTCATTCGTCCCGCCCCCTTTTAAGCAAACATGCCTTCGACAAGACCCGTAAAGCCGAGGAAGGACAAAGACACAAGACTTGCCGCCACCAAGGTAATCGGCAGTCCCTCTAAAAATTTCGGAATATTGCAGGATTCCAAACGCTCGCGCACACCTGCAAACATCACCATTGCGACTAAGAAGCCGAGACCTGCGCCCAAGGAGTTGACCATGGACTGCGCGAAGGTGTAGCCGCTGTCGATATTCAAAATGGTCACACCGAGTACCGCGCAGTTTGTCGTAATCAGCGGCAAATAAATGCCCAGCGAATTATAAAGCGCGGGAATGTATTTGCGCATCACGATTTCAACCAGCTGTACCAGCGCCGCAATTACAAGAATAAATACAATCGTCTGCAAATAGCCGAGACCGTTATTCTCTAAAAATGTATTCAGCGGATAAGTGACGGCACTTGCCAGCACCATAACAAAAATAACCGCCGCGCTCATACCCACCGCCGTGTTCAGCTTTTTGGAAACGCCGAGAAACGGACAGATGCCCAAAAATTTGGAAAGAATGTAGTTGTTTGTAAGAATCGCCGTTAAAAGAATCGAAAGAAAAATTTTCATGCGTCTTTCTCCTCCTTTTCGCCTGTGCAAGCGACTTTATCCGCCACGGTGCAGGTTTCTGCCATCGGACAGCCCGCACAGCCGAGCGTAGCCTTCGGTTTGCCCTTGCGTTCGGCAAGCTTATTGGCACACGCCATTAAAATACCGAATACGAAGAATCCGCCGGGGGCCAATACAAAAATCGTCATCGGCGGTACGCTTTCGGGCAAGATTTGGAAGCCGAGTAATGTCCCCGCGCCCAAAAGCTCACGCACACCGCCCATAAGCACCAATGCCGCCGTAAAACCGATGCCCATACCGAGTCCGTCGAGTGCCGACGCCGCCACGCCGTTTTTGCCTGCAAATGCCTCTGCGCGGCCCAAAATAATGCAGTTAACCACTATCAGCGGCAAATATACGCCGAGCTGTTGGTCGAGGGCGGGCAAAAACGCTTTTACAAGCATCTGCACAACGGTTACAAAGCCAGCAATCACCACAATGTAGCAGGGAATGCGTACCTTTTGCGGAATCACCTTGCGCAGTGCGGAAATCACGATATTGGAGCAGACCAAAACAATCGCCGCAGAAAGCCCCATGCCGATAGCGCTTTCGAGAGAAGTGGTGGTTGCAAGCGTTGGGCATGTGCCCAGCACCAAACGCAAAACGGGATTTTCTTTGATGAGACCTTTGGAAAATTCATATCCCAAGCTTTTTTTCTCAGCCATTCTGCGCACCTCCCACAGTTTCAAATAACGCGAGCGCCTGATTGACCGCGCTTGCCATCGCTTTTGAAGTGATGGTCGCGCCCGTCAGCGCCTGAATTTCCGTTTCGGACGAGCCGTTTTTCAGCACGCCGATTGTCCCCGATTTGCCCAAAAACTGCGACAGGAAGCTTTCGTTTGTTGCATTCATGCCGAGACCCGCCGTTTCACTGATAGACAGGATGTTCACACCCGCCACCGTGCCGTCCGTTTTCACGCCGACCATCACCGCGATATCGCCGCCGTAGCCTTTGGCGCTTGTGCGGAATACATAACCGACTGTACTTTCCTCTGCCGAAAATCCCTCGTAATATGTATACGCATTGCCGTCCTTTTCAATTTGTTTTTCCTCCGAGAAAGAAACAGCGTCCGTAAGCACCGCCTGTTTTGCCGCCGCTTCCGTTTCGGCGGCAAGCTGTTCGATTTTCGGCGCGGTCACGGAATTCGTCACACCCAAAAGCGCCGTAACCACAACGCAGATAATCAGCAAAGACACCGCAGGAATCAAAATGGCTTTGACTTTGTTTTCTTTCATTTTGCTTCCCCCTTCTGCTTTTTCTGTTTCACCGCACCGAACGGCTTCGGCGTGGTCAGATGCTCAATGTGCGGCACTAAAATATTCATCAGAATAATGGAGAACGAAACCCCTTCGGGGAGTGAACCGAAAATGCGAATCAGCGAGGTAATCACACCGCATCCGATTGCATAAATGATTTTGCCCTTGAAACTGACGGGCGATGTCGTGTAATCGGTCGCCATAAAAATTGCGCCGAGCAAAAGTCCGCCCGCAAGCAGCTGATAACCTACAAACATCAGATTGCCTTTGCCAGCAAGCAGCATAATCACAGCCACCGTGCCGACGTAAACCAGCGGAATGGTCGGTGAAATCACACGGCGGATAAGCAGATATAAAAAGCCCAACAACAAAGCCGCCGCACACGTTTCACCGAGACACCCGCCGCGCACGCCGAAGAACATATTCGCGAGCGTCGGTAAATCCGTTGCGTTGATGGCGGTTTTCATATTGTCCGCACCGTAAATGCCCGCGAACTGTGCCAAAGGCGTTGCGGTAGTCACAGCATCGACTGCGCCGATTTTCCATGCAAAGGGCGCGGGATAATCCGAAATCGCCACGGGGAAAGACGCCATTAGCACAATGCGTCCGACCAGTGCGGGATTCACGAAATTCTGCCCGATACCGCCGAAAAACTGCTTGACAACAATGATTGCCACCGCGTCACCGATAATCACCATCCAAAGCGGCATGGTGGACGGCAGATTGAACGCCAACAGCATTCCCGTAACCACGGCGCTCAAATCGCCTATCGTATTGTCCCGTTTCATCACCTTGCGGGAAAGAAATTCAAACAGTACACAGAATACTACACTGACAAGCGTCACCACCAAGGTGCGCGGTCCGAACAAAACCACGGAAAGCACAAGCGCGGGCAGCATGGCAATCATCACATCCAGCATAATGCCGCGCGTGGTGTCCCCCGTCCGCTTGTGCGGAGACGCGCTGACGGTCAGCATATTTTGAATCGTTGTATCACTCATTTTTTCTGCGTCTCCTCTCTTAAAACAGCTTTGGCGTGGCGCATATACTGCACCAGCGGTTTCCCTGCGGGGCAGGAATAGGCGCATGACCCGCATTCCATGCATACCGTTGCGCCCGCGTGCTCTAATTTCTTCGCGTCCCGCGCCACCGCATAGCGGTGAATCAGCGTCGGCATTAACGAGAGCGGACAAGCCTTTGCACAGCGTCCGCACCGAATGCAGTCCGTTTCTTTTTTCAGACTCTTGTCATCCGCCGTGAACGCCAAAAGTGCGTTGTTGCTTTTTAGAATCGGATGGTGTGTATCGACGATTGCCATACCCATCATCGGGCCGCCGCTGACGATTTTTTCAGGCTCTGCTTTAAAACCGCCGCACACTTTAAAAATATAATCAATTTCCGTGCCGATGGGGACACGCAGATTTTGCGGCTGTACCACGGCGGAGCCGTCCACGGTTAAGGAACGGCTGACGAGCGGCTTGCCCGTTTTCAAATATCTTGAAATGAACGCCGCAGACGCAACATTCATCACCACACAGCCGACGTCCGCAGGCAGCGCCCCGGGCGGTACCTTTCTGCCCGTAGCGGAAAGCACCATCATTTTCTCCGCGCCCTGCGGATATTTGGATTTTAAGGGCATTACCTTGATTTGGTCATCAGGGTCTTCTTTTGCGGCAATGCGCTCCAGAATTTTAATGGCGTCGGGTTTATTGTCCTCTACTGCAATCACTACACGCTGTACGCCGAGCATATCCTTTAACAGATACACGCCGTTAAACACATCCCAGGAATTGTCAATGCATTCGCGGTAGTCTACGGTGATATACGGCTCGCATTCCGCCGCATTGATAATCAGCGTATCTACCGTTTTCCCCTCGGGAATATTCAGCTTGACGTGCGTCGGGAAGCCCGCGCCGCCGAGACCCACAAGCCCCGAAGCCCGCACGGCCTTCAAAAATTCTTCCTTGGTGTCCGCTTTCGGCACTTCGTAGTCAAACTGTGTGTATTCGCCGTCGTTTTCAATCACCACCGCCTGTGACACAAGCCCCGAAGCTAATTTTACCTCCTTGACAGCGGTAACCTTGCCCGACACGGATGCGTGAATCGGCGCGCTGACATACTGCTCGCTGTCGCCCACGACCTGCCCGACACGGACGGTGTCGCCGACCTTGACGGTCGGCACACACGGTGCGCCGATATGCTGGCGCATCGGTAAGGTCACGGATTCAGGCGCGGGAATCCGCTTGACAGGCATATCCTTTGTATGCTTTTCATGCGAAACCGCAACGCCGCCGCGCACCTTTTTTTTCGGTTTTATAATTTCAGAGTGCATTCCGTTACTCCTTTCCCTTCTCTTTTGTATTTTGCTGTTGTATAGTTGTATAACCGTAACGCGTTTTAAAATACGGTATTTTTTGCAGTGCGGGATATACCGCACGAAATACAAGCCCTGTCAGTGTCCCCGCCGCAAGCGCGCACAGAAGCAACACAGGCGCATAGCCGAGCACCGAGCGGTTGCCGACCAGCACCGCCGCCACGGCTAACTGCCCGAGGTTATGGCAAACCGCCCCCGCAATGCCGATGCCGATGAAAGAAAGCCGCCGCGTTCTTTTAAGGAGCAGACACATCAAAAGCGTGCTCAAAACACCGCCGCAAAGGCTCATAAAAAAGGCTGTTCCGCCGCGCGTCAGCCCCGCAAAGCACGCTTTTAAAAGCGCAATACCGAGGGCGGGAACCGTACCCATAAAGGATGCGGCAAATAAATTGACTAAATTGGAAAATCCGGGTTTCGCCCCGGGGGGCAGGAAAGCTGCTGTCGGCAGCAGACCTTCGAGATAGGAAAGCGCCGCGGCCAAAGCGGCAAGCAAGCCGAATAACGCTGTTCTGTATGTTTTCTGTTTCATAACTAATACGTAATTCCGTCCACCGACGCGCCTTTCTCGCTTTTCAGCACGACAACCGTCCTGTTCGGCACACACGCCGCCACCTCGCCTGCACGGGAAATTGCACCTGTGTGTACACACAAAGCATCGGGACAGTCCGACGCCGAAAACCGAATCGAGCCGTTTTCTGTTTCCAACACTATGCCGTTTTCTAAAGTATACTGCTGTTTTGCGTCCGTTTGGTTTAGCGGTATCTCTTTTACCGCCGCGCCGTTTACCGTAACTTCAGCAACAACCGCTTCTCCGTCTGAGAGCCACTGCGGCAAAAGCAAAAGCCCGACGGAGAACAGCACCGCAAGAATCAGTAAAAAATCCGCTTTGGAGAACCATTTCCGTTTCATACATCCTCCAAAGTATATGTATTATCCGTCACCGCAATGTCCGCGCGTAAACCCGCCGTCGCATGTACGGTCTTATCCGCATACACAAACACCGCGTCCGCCCCGTACCGTTCCAAAATCGGTCTTGCCTCGGTTTCGCCTATCAGGAAACAAAGCGTTGACAGCGCATCGCTCAAAAGCCCCGTTTCGGCACGCACGGTCACGGCGGTAAGCTCCGTTTCGGCAGGATACCCGCTTGTAATGTCTAACAAATGATGATAGATTTTTCCGTTTTCGGTAAAGGTTTTTTCATAAGAGCCTGAGGTTGAAATAAAACATCTGCCCGTTTTCAGCGTGGCAAAATATGCATTTTCAGCGCCGAACGGGTCACGAATCCCCACCGTAAAGCGTTCGCCCGCTTTGGGACTGCCCAAAACCGCCAAACTGCCGCCGACGGAAATAACTGCACCCGCCTGTGTTTCCGAAAGCCCGTTTTGCAGTAAGATTTCCGCCGCCCTGTCACAGCCGATGCCTTTGCCGACAGAGCCGAGATTCAGAATTTGTCCTTTTCGGAACGCAACGCGGTTTTCTTCGTCTAAATTCACGGTACCGTCCGCACACAGCCGCTTCGCCGCGTCAATTGCCGCTACGCTCGGCACGCGGAAGCTTTCGGTATCCATACCCCAAAGTTCCGTGAGCGCACCGCTTGCGAGTGCGGCGCGTCCGCCCGAAAGGCCGTAAATCTCTTTCGTCTGTTGTAGGGCGGCGTACAGTTCTTTGCTTATCTCCTGTGGAATTTCGGGATTCTCTGACTGGTTCAGCCGCCAAAGTTCTGATGTATCTGTATTCTTCGACAGCACCTGCGCGTCCAGCCGCTGTAATTCCGAAAACACCTGCGTACACAGAGCGTCCGCCGTCTTCGCATCGGTATTATACAGCTTCACACTGACCACCGAACCCATAGCAACGCCGTTTTTCTGCACAGGCGCCGTCCCCTGCCGTACACAGCCCGCAAGGACAGCGCACAGCAAAAGCAATATCCACAACGGTTTTCTGTTTTTTTGCGTGTTTCGCCGTTTGTTCATTGGTCGCCGCCATTCACCGAAAAGATAGTCATTGATATTATATACTATACTATAAATCTCCTCTTTCTTCAAGAATTGTTTATAAAATGTCAATTTTTACAGGGGAATTTTCAGCCTTTTTATTGCGTTTCACCATATTCTCCTGTTACAATAAGCTGAGGAGTGATTTTATGGACTTCAATTTTTACATGCCCGTGCGCGTATACGGCGGAAAAGACGCCGTTTTAGAGCATGCGGACTGTTTTTCACAATTCGGAAAGCGCTGTCTGCTCGTCACAGGCGGAAAATCAGCAAAGCTTTGCGGCGCACTCGCAGACGTGCAAACGGTTTTGCAGGCGCAAAATACAGAATATACCGTATTCGACGGTGTAAAGCCCAATCCCACAGCGGCGGACTGCTGTTTTGCGGGAAAGTGCGCACGGGAATTCGGCGCAGATTTCATTGTCGGCATCGGCGGCGGTTCTGCACTGGACTCCGCCAAAGCGACAGCCGTGTACGCTGCCAACGAAATGCTCTCATCAGAGGACATTTACACCTGCAACGGCAACTACGCGCATGCACCGCTTCCGCTGATTTTAATCGGCACAACGGCGGGCACGGGCAGTGAGGTCACGGGCGTTTCCGTACTTACGCGTGAGAACGGCAGAAAGCAGAGCGTCAGCGGCAAGGATTTTTATGCCGCCGTTTCGTTTGCCGACCCGAAATATACATATTCTGCGCCGTACGCCGTTACATTGACCACTGCGTTGGATGCATTCGCACATGCGGTGGAAGGCTGGTTCTCGAACCGTTTGGACGATATGGCAAAGCTGTTTGCGGAACAGGCTTTGCCGACGCTGTGGCACGCCTTACGGTATTTTTACAAAACCCGCAAGAATCCCGACAAAGCTATGCGCGACAGTTTATATTTTGCCTCGCTGTATGCAGGAATGGAACTGAACACCTGCGGCGCAGGCTTTCCGCACGGTATGGGGTATGCACTCACCGAAGATTTTGCGCTCCCCCACGGCAGGGCATGCGCGGCGTTTATGCCAAGCTACGTTGTGCGGGGTATAGAATTCAAGCCCGACCTCGCGAAAGAATTTTTCAAGTGCTTAGATACGGACTTTGAAACATTTGAAACCGTTATTTTGACGTTAACGGATTTGTCCGATATTTCCATGACTGAAGCACATATCACCGAATACTGCCAGCGGTGGGAAGGACTGAAAAACTTCAAAAATTCCCCCGGCGAATTCAGCCCCGCCGAAGCAGAAACCGTTTTGCGAAAATTGTTTTTGAAATAAGAAATGTGCAGACTTGTCCTTCTGCGCGACAGCGAAGAATATCCCATGGCAATATGTAAATTTATTTATAAGCCGTAGGGACAGCCCTCGCTGCTGTCCGTTTTTCAAATCAATGCAATGTATATTCGATTCGCAAATGGCAGGCGAGAACGCAATGCACGCCCCTACGGTTTGCACAAATTTGTCATTCTGAGGCAAAGCCGAAGAATCTCACACAGCACAAGGTGGATTTTGTGTACGCGTAGAGGCGATTCGTGAATCACCTCTACGCGGTTTTATCCATACACATAAAAACACCGTCTTTGCATTTCTGCTTTCAAAGACGGTGTCATTTTTATTGCGCTTACTTTATCGCATTCAATTCATACGGCGTGCGCTGATATACGAAGTAATTCAGCCAGTTTTGGAACAGCAGACTGCCCGCGCCGCGCCAGGTGATAATCGGGGTCTTTTTCGGGTCGTTATCCGGGAAATAGTTTTCGGGCATTTTTATATCCAGCCCTTTTTGCACATCGCGGAAATACTCGCGAGCCAAGGTATCACTGTCATATTCGCAGTGCCCCGTGCAGAAGAAATTACGGCAGTCCATATCGGAAATCAAATGCACGCCCGCGCGTTCGGAATAAGACAGCAGCTGTAAATCCTTCACCTGTGCAATATCCTCCTTGCGCGTTTCCGTGTGGCGCGAATGCGGCACATAAAACACATCGGAAAACCCGCGCAGAAGCGGATGATATAAATCTAAGGGTCGGTGCTTGAAAACGCCGAACATTTTCTCTGGAAGCAAATGCTTCGGCACGCCGTATTTATAGTACAGCGCCGCCTGCGCGCCCCAACAGATATTGAAGGTGGAATACACATGCGTTGCCGCCCAGTCGTAAATCATACAAAGCTCGTCCCAGTAATCCACCTCTTCAAAATCCAACAGCTCCACGGGCGCACCCGTGACAATCATACCGTCAAATTTCTGATTTTTAATATCGTCAAAGGTTTTGTAAAACTGGAGCATATGCGCCTGCGAGGTGTTTTTTGAGGTGTGTGTTTTCACCTGTAACAGCTCGACTTCGACCTGCAAGGGCGAATTGGACAGCAAGCGCAGAATCTGCGTTTCCGTTTCGATTTTGGTCGGCATCAAATTCAAAAGAATGATTTTTAGGGGACGAATGTCCTGACGGCTCGCGCGGTCATTCGTCATTACGAAAATATTCTCTAATTCTAAGCTGTGATGCGCGGGCAGTTGGTCGTCGATTTTAATGGGCACTCGCTCCACCTTCTTTCGGTAAATTTATAGGAATCTGTAAGGTTATATAGTATAGCACAACTAAGTGAAAAATGCAAATCGGATACGCAAGCCTGTGATTCTGTCATTCTGCGCCGTCAGACGAAGAATCTCACACGGCACAAGGTGAATTTTGTATATATGTAGGGCGCGGGCTTGCTCGCGCCGTTACTTTTGGCGAAATCCAATCTCAATCGGGTCATCGAGGACGCCGACCCGCGGGCGAACACAGTTCGCCCCTACTTGATTGGTGCGGGTTTTCTCGGGCGATTCGTGAATCGCCCCTACGGGATGTGCGTTCCCTCTCCTTTGCACACATCACAAAATCTCCGCCAAAACGGAATTCGACAGCAAAAATCCCTGTCTTGTTAAGCGAATCCCTGTGCTTTCACTGCGGAGCAGTCCGTGTGCGGCGAGGGGTTCTGCCTTTTGCCGCACCTCTTGCGGGATGCCGTGTCCGAACCGTGCCTGCACAGCGGTTTCCCGCAAGCCCTCCCGCAGGCGCAGGGCTAACATGGCATATTCCGTAAAATCCCCGCCCGCGCCGTCTGAAATCGGCGGTACGCCGTTTAAAAATGCCGACAAATCGCGGGGAAAATAATACCGCTTGCCGTGGATATAAGAATGCGCCGCAGGACCGAGCCCCAAATATTCGGCGCAGTGCCAATACTTCAAATTGTGACGGCTCTCAAAGCCCGCGCGTGCAAAGTTGGAAATTTCATATTGCCGAAGTCCGCCGTTTTCCAAGGTTTCGCACATCTGCAAATACAAATCCGCCGTGCAGTCATCGTCGGGAAAAACATACTGCGCACGGCGTTTATAAAAAACGGTATTTTCTTCTAACTTCAAAATATAAGCGCTGATGTGCGGCACACCGAGCGACAAACAAAAGTCCAGCGTTTCCGCAAGACTTTTTTCGGTTTGATTCGGCACGCCGAGCATTACATCGAGCGATATATTTTGTATGCCCGCATTCTGTGCCGAACGCACAACCGCCTCTATCTCCCCGCGGGTGGACAAACGCCCCAAAATACGGCGTTCGGATTCCACTGCGGACTGCATCCCTAAAGAAATGCGGTTCACCCCGACTGTACGGAGTTCTTTAAAAAAATCCGACGGCAACTTGTGCGGATTGCACTCCGCCGTGATTTCCGCATCTTCGGTCAGAAAACTCTGCTTTGCCCCCATTACCAAGCTTTTTATCCGTTCCGCGCCCAACACGGACGGTGTGCCGCCACCAATGTAAAGTGTATCTGCTTTACGTTGTAAGGCTTCCGCACTTTCCGCAATATTCCGACAAAGCACAGCACAATATGCGTCCATTTCCGTGTCACTGCCGCGCATCGAATAAAAATCACAGTACGGGCATTTGGATTGGCAGAACGGCACGTGTAAATACAGTCCTATCGGGTTCATACTTTCACAAACTGCACGGTATGCCCCGTGCTTTCTATATATTTTTGCACATCCGCAAAAGACACAAACACCGTCGCCGTGTTGTCGTTCGGGTGAAAGCCCAAACGCGGGGCGTCCTTTAAGTCTTCGTCAAAATAAACCTCCACCGTACCCGTTGCATCATTGATTAGACCCAACGGCGAAACCGAGCCTTTTTTGACGTCCAAAAATTTTGCCAGCCGTTCATCGGAAGCGAAGCTCAGCTTTGAAGAATCCACTTCCCCGCGAATCAACTGCAAATCCGCGTGCTTGCTCCCCTTTAAAACCACCAGCATATGGCGCGCACCCTTGTAATCGCGCAGAAACAGATTTTTACAGATTTCATCGTTCGGATTAAACCCGAGCGCATTGTATTCGTCCATGGTGAACGCGGGCGCATGCTCCACCAATTCAAAGGGGATTTGCAGTTCGTTTAATCTCAGGAATATATTTTCACGACTATTCATCTAACTTCAACACCGCCATAAACGCCTCCTGCGGCACTTCCACCGTACCGAAATGACGCATACGTTTTTTGCCTTCCTTCTGTTTTTCCAAAAGCTTCTTTTTGCGCGTAATATCGCCGCCGTAGCACTTCGCCAAAACGTCCTTGCGCATCGCCTTGACGGTCTCGCGCGCAATCACCTTGCCGCCGACGGCAATCTGAATCGGAATTTCAAACATTTGCCGCGGGATATTTTCCTTGAGCTTTTCTGCGATTCTGCGGGCGCGTGCATACGCTTTATCGGAATGAATGATAAACGACAGCGCATCAATCGTATCGCCGTTTAACAGCACATCCAATTTCACAAGCTGTGAACGCTCGTAATCCTTGATTTCATAATCAAAAGACGCATAACCGCGCGTGCGGGATTTCAGCACGTCAAAGAAGTCATAAATAATTTCATTGAGCGGCAGAATGTATTTGATATCCACACGGTCGGACGCAAGATAGGTCATTTCCTTGTAGATACCGCGTCTGTCCTGGCACAAATCCATAATCTGCCCCACGTATTCGGGCGGCGCGTAAATGTGCGCCTCGACCATCGGCTCTTCCGCATAATCAATGACGGCGGGGTCGGGATAATTGCACGGATTGTCAATCTCCACCACGGATTTGTCAGTCAAATGGATTTTGTAAACAACGCTTGGAATGGTGGTAACCAAATCCAAATCGTATTCGCGCTCCAGACGCTCCTGAATGATTTCGAGATGCAGAAGTCCCAAAAAGCCGCAGCGGAAGCCGAATCCCAGTGCGCCCGAGGTTTCAGGCTCAAAGGAAAGCGCCGCATCGTTCAGGCGCAGTTTTTCCAGCGCATCGCGGAGATTCTCATAGTCCGCACCGTCCGCAGGATACACGCCGCAGAACACCATGGGATTCACCTTGCGGTAACCGGGAAGCGGCTCAGCGGCAGGGGCGGTTGCCAAAGTTACGGTATCGCCCACGCGTGCATCGGAAACGGTCTTGATGGATGCGGTAATATACCCCACCTCGCCTGAGGAAAGTCCCTTTGTCTGCTCTAATGAGGTTGCGCGCATATAGCCTGTTTCCACAACGGTAAATTCCGCGCCTGTCGCCATCATACGCATCGTATCACCCGGCTTTATCGAGCCGTCCATCACGCGGACATACACGATAACACCGCGGTAGCTGTCGTAAACAGAATCGAAAATCAGTGCGCGCAAAGGCTTATCGTCGTGATTTTCGGGCGGCGGCACAAGCTTTACAATTTCTTCGAGCACCTGTTCCACATTCGCACCCGTTTTTGCCGAAACGCGCGGTGCTTCCATACAGGGCAAACCGATAACGTCCTCGACCTCTGCCGCCACGCGTTCGGGGTCGGCGGCGGGCAAGTCGATTTTATTGATGACGGGTACAATTTCCAAATCGTGGTCGAGCGCCAAATAGGTGTTGGCAAGCGTCTGCGCCTCAATCCCCTGCGATGCGTCCACAATCAGAATCGCGCCCTCGCACGCGGCAAGGCTGCGCGAAACCTCATAGTTAAAGTCCACGTGACCGGGCGTGTCAATCAGATTCAGCGCATATGTATTGCCGTCGAGCGCTTTGTAATCGAGCTTCACGGCGTGCGCCTTAATCGTGATGCCGCGCTCCCGCTCCAAATCCATATTGTCGAGCAGCTGCGCTTCCATATCGCGCTTCATGACGGAATCCGTCAGTTCCAAAAGACGGTCGGCAAGCGTGGACTTGCCGTGGTCAATGTGCGCGATGATTGAAAAATTGCGAATGTTTTCTTTCATTCCCATAGGTTACCTCTATTGTTTATGTTTCGTCTAAAAATAAATCTATATTAGTGGGATACGCGCCAAGCTGTAGGGGCGGATGCCATCATCCGCCCGCGGGTCGCTGAAGTCAGCGCCCCCTACAATTTGCAAATCAAATTTATTCAGCGGAAACTTCGCGGACGGAGACGTCCTTCCCTACGCGCGGAACAAATTTACTATGTTCTATGTGAGATTCTTCGCTACGCACAGAATGACAAATCAGTACCCGCCGTAGGGGCATGCACCCAGCGCCCGAAAACGGACAGCCGCGAGGGCTGTCCCTACAGCTCAGAATGACAAGCAACTGATTTACAGATTTTCCGTTTTTCTTCGAAAGCCCTCGCCGAGGATGGCGGCAGTTTCTGTCACGACAATAAACGCGTCTCTGTCGAGCGTGCGCACCGCCTTAGTCACGCGGGACACATCATTGGCGCGCGCGGCGCAAAACAGCATTTGCCGCCCCTCGCCCGAATATCCGCCGCGCATGGGCAGTATGCTCACGCCGCGGTCCAGCGTCCGTGTGATAGTCTCCACGGCGGACTCGCCCTCTTTTGTAATAATAAACAACAGCTTGTCGTGGGAAAAGCCCGACAGCACCAAATCAATTGACTGGGCACTGACGTAAATCACCACAAGCGCGTACAATACATTTTCCAAACTGCGGTACACCGCAAAAGACACGGCAATTACAAGCAAATCCAAAAACAGCACCATGCGCCCCATGGATGCGGCGGGAAACCGCAGGCGCAAAAGCTTTGACAGAATATCCGTACCGCCCGTGGTCGCCCCGCGCAGAAATACGAGTCCCAAGCCCGCGCCGCTCAAAATCCCGCCGAACAGCGCAGATAAAAGCTTATCGCCGCGGTACACAGGCACAATCGGTACAAGCAAGTCAATCAACGCAGACATTAAAAATGTTGCCGCTACGGTTTTCAGGATGAACGGCCAGCCGAATTTTCTGAAAGAAATCAGGAACAGCGGAATATTCAGCAGAAATACCGCCGTACCGATGGGAAAGTCAAACAGACGGTTTAAAATCGTTGCAATCCCCGTGAAGCCGCCCGGCAAAATGCCGTTCGGCGCAGTAAACATATTGACCGACAGCGCATACAGTGCACCGCCTGCCGTGAAATATAAAACGTCAAAAAACAGATTCCCGATTTTCTGCACCCTTGTCTGCCGCAAAATCCTCGTCCCCATCGTCTTGGATTCTATCAAACAGCGCCCGAAGCCGTTCCTCTGCACCGCGCAGATACAGCCATCCGAACAGAGCTTCTAAGCCCGTTGCACTGTGATAGTCCCCTTCCGACTGGTTCTTCGGCGTATGCCCCGGATGCGCATTTCTGCCGCGTTTGTAAACCGCAAGCTCGTTTTCGGTGAGCATCGGCAGAATTTTTTCCGCCGCCTGCGCCTGCGCGCGGGCATTCACCGCCTGCACGGAAAGGGTATGTAATCGGCGGGCGGGGCGGTTTGCCGCAAGCAACAGGCGCTCGCGCACCAAAAGTCCGTACACCGCATCGCCGAGGAACGCCAGCGCCAGCGGGCTGTATGTATTGGGATTTTGCGGGATATTATCAGGCAGTATCAAGGAAACAGCTCCTTATTTGTAGTGTGGGGGGAGATGTAAGGCACGGGCGCGCGATGCACGCCCTTACGTGAATAGCATAAGTCTGCCATTCTGCGCGATAGCGAAGAATCTCACATTGCACAGGACAGGTCTACACAAAATCGAACTTTGCTCGGGTCGTCGAGGACGCCGACCCCTACGGGATACGAATGTTACCGCTAGTCCTGTAAAAAATTACAAACTAAATTTCGGATAGATTTTGCAAAGATTTTTTCGTCAGATTCCGTTTTGCCGATGAAGCCGTATGCATATACTGCGAATCGGCAAAGCGGAAAAATGGCGAAAAAAGATTGCAAAATTCTCGCAAAATCAAATTTCGAGTGAATTTTGATGCGGTACAAGGCAAGCGGGCGCAGACATATGCAGATATTTCAAGCCCGCTTAACACAGTACCGCGTCAAAAGGCACCGAAATTTACGGGACATAGTCGAATTCAAGGTCATATATACTGACCGTGTCGCCTTCTTGAATGCCTTTTTCCACGAGAGTCGTCAAGATTCCGCTTGTTTGCAGGACTTTTTGGAAATACTGCAGTGACTCGTAGTCATCCAAATCGGTTTTGCAGAGAATGCGGTACAGCCACTCCGCTTCGACGATGTAAACATCGCCCTCCACAGTCACGGTGAAGCCTTCGGATTTTTTCTGCTCCAGCTGTTCTAAAGGAATCTCTTCGCTCTCGTACTGTTTCACAGGCGGCAGGGTTTGCAGTTTTGCCGCCACAGCGTTGATAAGTTCTTTCGTGCCGTGCTTTATGGGCGCAACAATTTCAAAGTATTCCAAGCCCTTATCCTCTATATATTTGCGGAAGCGCTCCAGCTGTGCATCCTCGGCAAGGTCAATTTTATTGCCTGCCACAATTTGCGGACACTGTGCCAATTCGGGATTGAACTTTACAAGCTCTTCGTTGATTTTTTCAAAATCTTCAATCGGGTCGCGCCCCTCACTGCCCGCAACATCCACCACATGCACAAGCATTCGGCAACGCTCCACATGGCGCAAAAATTCGTGTCCCAAGCCCACACCCTCGGCGGCGCCCTCAATCAGTCCGGGAATATCCGCCATTACAAAGCTTTGTTCGGGTCCCATGGTAACAACGCCGAGTACGGGCGTGATGGTTGTGAAATGGTAATCGCCGACAATCGGTTTGGCTTCGCTGACCACTGAAATTAACGAGGATTTGCCGACGTTCGGAAAGCCCAAAAGCCCGACGTCCGCAATCAGCTTTAATTCAAGGGAAACTTCCCATTCCTCACCGGGCGCACCGCTTTTCGCAAAACGCGGGGTTTGGCGCGTAGCGGTCGCAAAATGGGAATTTCCCCATCCGCCGTTGCCGCCTTTTGCCGCCACGAACGGCTCGTCCGAGGACATATCCGCCAACACTGCACCGCTTTGCACCTCGCGAATCACCGTACCGCGCGGGACACGAATCGTTAAATCCGCACCCTTTTTGCCGTTACAGCGCGCGCCGCGTCCGTTTTGTCCGTTATCCGCTTTATATTTGCGTTTATAGCGAAAATCCGCAAGTGTGGAAAGATTATCGTCCACCTGAAATACAATATTGCCGCCGCGTCCGCCGTCGCCGCCGTCAGGCCCGCCCGACGCAACATATTTTTCGCGGTGAAACGCAACCGCGCCGTCGCCGCCGTTGCCCGCCTTAATTTTAATTTTTGCAATGTCTACAAACATATTCGTTTTACCTCAATTTTTTACATCCGTACAGAAAATTGCATCCGTTATTTATAATGATAGTATTATACCAAATGTCTATTAAAAGTCAAAGCATGACCGTAAAAAATGTTTTGCCTTTTTCCTGTTTTTTCCGAACAAAATGCTTTCGTCGTTCGCATTTTGTTCTTTTCTAATTGTGGTTAGTTGTGTTGACATGCACAATATATTGTGGTATTATATGAATGTAAAAAAATTTTTTGAAAAAATTTTTCTAAAAGTCCGCTTTTTAGGACTTCTGTAAAAATTTTTCGAACATTTGTGTTGACAAATAAAAAATACCTGTTATAATAAGGGTACAACGAAAGAAAACAAATGTTCGAAATATATGGAGGTATTCTTATGACTGCCGCAATCGCTGTAAAATCCGCATTGGAACTTATCGGTATTTGTCTTTTAATTTGGGGTCTTCTGCATGAGAAGAAACTGATTGCTTTTGAACAAAAGGTTTGGCGCATTCTGTTTGTGAACTACAAACGCTATCAGCGCAAAAAGAAATATGCAAAAATGCAAAAAAACCGTGATTTCCGCGTTGTAGACGGCAGTGCCGCCGCACCTGCACCGCGCAAAAGAGATTGCAAGCCCTCACATGTGGCTTAAGCCTTTTCCACGCGGCTCAACGCGTGTAACACTGTCTTTCCTATTTTACCATCTTTCTATATTCACACAACACACAGCGGGGTGCGCCTTTTTTCGGTGCACCCCGCTGTGTGTTGTATTTGCGGTATTTTCCCTCTGACAAGAGATTATAATCGGTTTATCACGCTTAATCCGCCGTATATTCGCGCACACGCAGCGGTATGCCCATTTTTTCGGACAATGCCCTGCATGCGTCAATATCCTCTTTTGAAATTACATCGACCAAAGAGAATTTAAGTTGTGTGCCTGTCCCCTTACAATCCTCGGCAAAGCGCAGAATCGCATCGAATGATTTTTCGCCGAACGAGGGCTGGCACAAATCGTTGTATTTTTCTGCCGTCGGGGCATTCAGCGAAATGGAAACGGTATCAAACCATTTGCAAATTTCCTTTGCCGTCGGCTTTTTGTTGAGCAAATCCGAAAGTCCGTTGGTATTCAGCCGCAATTTCAGACCTTTTGCTTTCAGATACGCCGCAGTCTTCAGCAAATTGTCATATGCGCAGGTCGGTTCGCCGTAACCGCAGAACACAACCTCATCCGTGTAGCCGTCAAAATCCCACGCATCCACTGCCGCCTGAATTTCTGAAAACGTCGGCGTATGCGCTGTAAACCAAAGCGATTGAGCCTCGCCGACGCTGTCGCCGTTGTTGCGGATACAGAATTTGCATTTGCACGGGCAGGCGTTTGTGATGTTCAAATAAATTTTGTTTTCAAAGGTATAAACAATATCTGCCATAAAAAGAACTCCTCTCGTTCAGAATATATTTCTCATCGCCTATGCAGGCGTTTTTTAAGATGCACCTTGTCGAGCGCCGCCGCCGCAATATAATAAATGACCGCACTGCCCACTGCCTGCACACAGCTGATGGGCACCGAGGGCAAAGCGCCCGCAAACGTAAATAACAGTCCCTCTGCCAAAAAGTAGCCGAAAACCGTAATCAAGCCTGACACAATCGGCATAAAAGCCGTGGTTTTGTTGAGAATCTTCTGCGGAGCATCCGTCCGTTTGCAAACATACACCAAGGCAAACGGCAATACATTCAGCGCTTTAATTACCGCTGTGAACGGCGCCCATATCGCCGCACCGCCGAGAATATCGGCAAGCGCACCGCCGAGTGCCGCCGCCGCCACAGCATAGGGCGTTGGCAAAATACACGCCGCTAAGTATATCACACTGTCGCCGAAATGCAAATACCCTTCGTTAATCCCTGTTTTTATGCTGACATACGCCGTAAACACGGCAATCAGCGCGGCAAATACCGCCGCAATTACTAAATTATACAACTGGTCTTTCGGGTTGGTCTTTTTCATTAAATAACATCTCCAAATGATTCTGAAAATTCACACCGTCATTGCGGTCTGTGCCGCACACATAGGACTCGGAAATAGAGGCTTCCAAAAAGCGAACGGTTTTTTCCACAGCGCACTGCACGGGCTTCCCGCGCACCAACTCACCCGTCAGCACAGAAGCGAACAAATCCCCCGTACCCGAATAACTGCCGCCGAACCGCTTACTGCACACCGCGGAAAACCCGTTTTCCGTTACAATCAGATTGCAGATTTCATCCTGTATGTGTATCCCCGTCACAACTGCGGTATACACACTGCCGCACAGCAGACCCGATGCGGTATCCGCAATTTTCTGCATGTACGCCGCGGACTTGCTTTCGTCGGTGAGCATTTTATACGAAACGCCTGTCAAAATACACAGCTCCGTCAAATTCGGCGTGATTACATCCGCTTTTCCTGCGAGCATTTTGATTTTTCCGCAGAGTGCATCGTCATACGTATCATATACTCTGCCGTCATCCGCCATGACGGGGTCACAGACATAGAGCGTATTTTCGGTTTTGAATTCTTCTAAAAAAGAAAGGATTGTATCTGCCTGCCGAGCAGAAGCAAGATACCCTGTCAAAATACCGTCAAAGTTTATCCGCCGTTTCCGCCATTCGGCAATGTAGGCTTCCATTTGTCCGGTAAAATCCGCGCAGAAAAAGCTGTCATAGCCTGTTTGATTGGAAAGCACCGCCGTCGGCAAGGGACAGCATTCCAAGCCCAGCACCGAAAGCACGGGGATTGCCGCCGTTAACGAACAGCGCCCCATACCCGATATATCGTTTACTACCGCAATTTTGCGCACGGCATTCACTCCTTTGCACTACACCTTGCATACATGTATGTTTTCGTATATAATATAGCAAAGTTGTCATTGTGAAAATACACAAATTTACATTTTTTTAAGGGGTCAGTTTATGAATACACAAAATTTTGCGGCGTTTTCCCCGCTGTTGAATTCCGACATTCCGCTGTATATGCAGATATATACCTATTATAAAGCATTGATTACAAGCGGCAAATTGCCGCCGAACCGCAAACTGCCGTCCATTCGCCGCTGTGCGGAATCCCTGTCTGTCAGCCGCACGACTGCGGAAGCGGCATATTTCCAGCTTTGCGCGGACGGCTATATTGTGTCTAAACCGCAAAGCGGCTATTATGTAACCGATTTGTATTTCCGTCCCCCCGCAAAAAAGCCGTCTGCCCCCGCCGAACAAACACCTTTTGTGCGCTATGATTTTTCCTCGCTTTCCGCAGACCCCGAAAGCTTTGACTTTGGTTTATGGAAACGGTATTTGAAAAGTGCGCTTCGGCAGGATGCGCGCATGCTCTCCTACGGCGAGGTGCAGGGCGAATACGATTTGCGTGCGGCAGTGGCGCAATATATTACCGAAAAACGCAATGTGATTTGTACCGCGGAAAATATCGTAATCGGCGCAGGCGTGCAAAGCCTTTTGCACATTTTGTGCGCGATTCTGAAAGAACAGCACACAATCGCTTTTCGAGACCGAGAATTTGCGCAGGGCATGGCCATTTTCCGCGACCACGGTTTCGGCATTACAGAAAAAGAGAGTAAGGCTGATGTACTTTACATATCGCCTTCCCACGTGAACCGCCACGGCGACGTCATGCCGACACAAGCGCGCATTGCACTGCTCAAATCCGCCGCCGAACACGGTACGCTGTTGATTGAAGACGACTACGACAACGAATTTGCCTATTTCGGGCGTCCCGCCCCCGCCTTACAAGGCTTGGACGGCGGACAGCATGTAATCTATCTCGGCACATTTTCCCGCCTTTTACTGCCATCCATCCGTTTGAGCTTCATGGTATTGCACGACGGGTTCCTGCGCCGCTACCGCGAAATTGCCGCCCTCTACAACCAAACCGCCTCAAAAGCGGAGCAGATTGCGCTGTGTCAATTCATTCGCGACGGGCATTTGGCAAGTCAAATCCGTAAAGTCAGACGGCTTTACGAGCAAAAGACTGCCGATTTGGAAGCGGCTGTGCGCAGTATATTCGGCGCACAGGCAAAGCGAATCAGCAAAACAGGCTTTACTGTACGCGCAAATATACAGACGCCGCTGTCCGCCGCCGCACTTATCCGCCTTGCAGCGCAAAAGGGCATTGCCGTGCGTGCTGCCGATACGGAAAACGGCTGTCTGCTTTTTTTATCGTGTTCGGGCGTCCGCAGTACGGAGTTTCAGCGCGCCTTACATATCCTGCGGGAAATTTCTGCGGGCTGACGCCCCCGATGCATACTGTAACCATATCCGAAAGAAATCCGCGTCTTGGCTTATGCCGTTTCTCGGATAAGTCACCTTGAGCACAACCAGTTTAGATATAAATTATCTATAACGATTCCCAACCGCTTAGATATAGTCAAAATCCGTCTATACGCAAGAAAAAATTGTACATCTCTGCAATTTTCACGAAAAAAAGCGTTGACATCGTGTGATTTTATGGTATAATGCAAGTGAATATCAATTCACTTTCGTGTTTTGAGAAAAAATCAGAAATAAAGAGTTGGAGGAAACCAAGCATGGATACCAGATTTTCCATTGCGGAGTATCATGACGCCGCAGCTGTCAACAAAGAGCTTGATGAGTTGATTGCAAAACCGATTTACACCATTAAGCCCGACGTACTGAAAAAGTACGAAGAAGAGTATTATGAAAAGAAGTGCGTAAAGTCTAAGGAACTGTATACGCAGGCACGCGAGATTATTCCCGGCGGCGTACAGCACAACTTGGCTTTCAACTATCCGTTCCCGCTTGCATTCACAAAGGCGGACGGCGCATATCTCTATGACGCAGACGGCAATAAGTATTTTGACTTTTTGCAGGCAGGCGGTCCTACGGTTCTCGGTTCTAACCCGAAGGTTGTCCGCGAGCAGGTTTTTGACCTTCTCAACACCTGCGGTCCTTCCACAGGTCTTTTCCATGAGTTTGAATACAAACTTGCAAAGAAGATTTCCGACAGCGTGGAAACCGTTGATATGTTCCGCATGCAGGGCTCGGGTACAGAGGCTTGTATGACGGCTGTCCGTGTTGCGCGTTTGGCAACCGGCAACAAAAACATCCTGAAAATGGGCGGCGCATACCACGGCTGGTCCGACCAGCTCGGTTACGGCATCCGCGTGCCCGGTTCCAAATTCACACAGGCACACGGCGTTCCGCTGTATCTCTTCAAGCATACACAGGAATTCTTCCCTGGCGACCTTGATGACCTTGAGAGAAAGCTTCGTCTGAACCAGCTTCGCGGCGGCACAGCGGCTGTCTTCATTGAGCCTGTCGGTCCCGAAAGCGGTACCACACCCGTTCCCTATGACTTCAATAAGGGCGTTGAAAGACTTTGCCGCAAATACGGCGCACTCCTCGTATTCGATGAGGTTGTTACAGGCTTCCGTATCGGTATGGCGGGCGCACAGGGCTACTTCGGCGTATCGCCCGACCTCACCATCTTCGGTAAGGTTATCGCAGGCGGCTACCCGGGTGCGGGCGGCCTCGGCGGCAAGAAGGAATACATGAAATACCTCGGCGCGGGTCTCGACTCCACCGGCGACAAGAAGATTCACAAGGCGTTCACCGGCGGTACAATGACGGCGAACCCGCTGTCCTGCTGTGCAGGTTACTATACCCTGGAAGAAATCGACAAGACCAATGCCTGCCAGAAGGCGGGTCAGATGGGCGACCGCCTGACCAAGGGTCTGAAAGAATTGGTCGGCAAATACAACCTGCCGTTCGTGGTTTGGAACGAAGGCTCTATCTGCCACCTCGAAACCGTCGGTACGATGCATTACAGCATCAATTGGAAGAAACCGTGGACAATTCCGGGCGTGCTGAGCGCAACCTCCGAGAGAAAGACCGAAATGACCCACATGGGCTGCGCTTACATGGCGGAAGGTCTGGTTACATTGGCAGGCAGCCGTCTGTACACATCTGCGGCATACACACCGAAGATGATCGACCAGGCGCTCGCTTGCTTCGACAAAGTATTCGCAAACGTTGCAATCAAACCCGAAGCATAAATTAACATCTGATTCAATCGGCAGGGGTGGGAGCTTTTTCCACCCCTGCTGTGAATCCGCAGAGAGGAGAAAATCATGGAGATTCAGGCAGCAAAAGAACTCGTTATCAAAGCGGGCAAAGAGGTTGTTGCATCGGGGCTGATTGCCAGAACATGGGGCAACATTTCCTGCCGTATTGATGACAAGCAGTTTGTAATCACCCCCTCGGGCAGAGCGTATGAGGATTTGACGCCCGACGAAATTGTTTTGGTCAATATGGATGACCTTTCCTATGACGGCGATGTAAAACCCTCTTCGGAAAAAGGCATCCACGCAGAAGCCTATAAACTGCGCCCCGAAGTGAATTTCGTCATTCATACCCATCAGATGCAGGCGTCCGTTGTCAGCGCATTGGGCTTTGATATTAACGCGGTCCCCGCAAAGAGCGCAGAGGTCATCGGCGACAACGTGCCGTTGGCGTCCTACGGTCTGCCGGGCACAGGCAAATTGCGTGCAGGCGTGGTCGCGGCGATTCAGAGAAGCGATTCCAAAGCGGTTATCATGGCACATCACGGCGCGCTTTGCATGGGCGAAAGCTATGAGGATGCATTCGCGGTTGCGGCAGAATTGGAAAACGTCTGCGCACACTTCATCACCAACAAATATCACGAATGGACAGGCGCGGTTGCAGAAGGCTTAGAAACGGTTTACGGCTATATCGCCGATAAATTCGAGAACAAAAAGCTTGCTTCTGCCGTAAAGTTCGATGCATATAACAGCGAGCGTGACGGCAGTGTGTTCAACATTTCCGCGGTGAACGGCGACGGTGAAATTGTCCGTATCGACATTAAGAGCGGCGAATTGGTTGCGGGCGAGGATATGCCTGCTTCCGCAGAACTGCACAGAGCCATTTACAAAAAGCGCAAGGATGTTAATTACATTGTGCACAACCAAAGCCCCGAGGTCATGGCGATTTCCAAAACCAACAAGGTTATGAAACCGTTGCTCGACGACTTTGCCCAGTTGGTCGGCGTGACGGTGAAAAACGCCGTATTCAACCCGAACAATACGCTGAAAACCTCTAAAAAGGTTGCACGTGCGCTCAAGGGCAGAAACGCCGTTTTGCTTGCAAACAACGGTGCGCTTTGCGTGGCGGGCAGTGAATATGACGCGACTGCGGTTGAAATGGTTATGGAAAAAGGCTGTAAAACCGAAATCGGCAAAAAGCTGTTCTATTCGGGCAAGCCGATTAACCCGATTGAGACTCATTTGATGCGTTTCATTTACCTGCAAAAGTATTCCAAGCAGGCAAAGAAATAAACTTCGGTCATTGCTTTAAATGTATAAAAACCCGTCTGCATTTTGCAGACGGGTTTTTTGTTTACCCTGTGCCGTGTGAGATTCTTCGATGTGCGCAGATGACAAGCCTGTACCAATCCGTAGATAGCTGGTTTCCATGCCCGCCCTTAGGTTTTTAACAGCAATACGGCATGAGCATGCAATTACGAATTATTCTTTATATGGATTTCTTTCACTGGTTCGCATCAAAATAAAATCTGTTGACGTTTTATAATAGTCTGCTAATGTACATAAAATCTCTGTCGGGATGTCAATGGTGCCGTTCTCATATTTTGATAATGTAGTTTGATGGATATTTAAAAAAGCAGCCATTTCAGTTTGGCTTTTGGATTCTTCTTCGCGTAAATCCCGTAATCTGTTTGAAAGTGCCATACAAATATTTCCTTCCTATATAATAAGTTTATTTTACTATAAGCGAAAACAGCTTATTGACTTTTAAGCGAAATACGCTTATAATATACCGAAAATAAGCGATAATCGCTTATTTTCGATGGGGTATTCACAACCTTATCTGTTCAAAAGGCATGCTCTAATTGCTATGACAACCGTAGGGGCGATTCACAAATCGTCCGAGCAGACCGAAAACCTGTATAATCCTACGGTGAAGCCGTAATTCGGCATCCCGTATAATCTAAAACAAAACGGCATATTTCGAAAATACGAACTATATTTCATTGGCAACATAAAAAATTTGATACAGCGGCAGGTAAATACATGGATAATTCGTACGGTCACATACAAATACATATTGCGGAGTTGGTTGCAAAAACAGGCATCAGCAAAAGCAAGCTTTGTTATCGGGCTGAATTGCAAAGAACACAGTTGAATCGCTACTGCAACAATACGGTTATGCGGTTAGATGTGGATGTTCTGGCGAGACTGTGTACCGCCTTTCACTGTGAAATCGGTGAACTGTTGGAATTCATTCCCGATGCACCGTCAAATCCGACTGCCGATACCAAACAAAATCGGTAACCGCACACAGTACACACAAAAAAATCACACAAATTTCGCTATAATCGAAATTGATATGTATAGGTATCAACATTTTTCCGTTTTTTCATATAAAATGAAGATAAAAAAGACGACAACGGTCAAAAGGTGCCGAATTTTTGCGAGGTTAAGGACGGATGCAAAAACTGAAACGAAATTCAAATTTGGGCATCAATCTCCGACGTTTGCGGAACGACCACGGTTTTTCCCAAGAGGGACTGTGTTCAGAATTGCAGAGGCGTTCCTGTGATGTAGGTCGGTCAACCTACCAAAAATACGAGGAAGGTCGGTTAAATGTCCCCGTGAATGTTTTAACGGAATTGAAGATGCTGTATAACTGCACATTCGATGAATTTTTTATGGATACCAATCTGAAATAATCTTACAAGGGAGATTTTTATGGAAAACAAGTTTTTGCTGATTTCGGAAAAACAAAAAGAGGCATATCTGCTCCGCGAGCAGAATCTGTCTTTCCCGCAAATTGCCGAACAACTCGGCATCAGCCCATCCGCGGCTCGTGAACGGTATAGAAACGCTTTGCGCGGAATCCGAAAATGTGAAGCCCAAGCCAAAGCATGGGAGCGGAATAACGTACCTGTCTCCTTTCCTGTTACGCGCGGGGAACTTTTGATGATTGGTGTCGGTTTAGAAATGCTGACACGGTCCAGTTATTTAGGTTCCCGCGGCGAAGCACAAAAAAGCTATGAGCGGGTCATGGTGGAACAGATGTTAGAAAGAGTGGAAACAGTTCTACGCGAAAGTAAAAAGACGCTTTGAAAAAACACAAAGCCCAATGTGTAAACACATTGGGCTTTTTTTAATCTGTATTTATCATTGTACACAAGACAAAACGCATTTATCCGCCTGTCAGGCAGGCAATCAGTTTCACGAGCAAATTGAACACAAAGCAGGCGCCCATGCCGAATAGCGTCGGTAGGCACAGGGAAACGAGGGTCCATTTTACGGATTTCGTTTCTTTTTTTACGGTCATCAGTGTTGTGGCGCACGGCCAGTGCATTAAAGAGAACAGCATAACGGATATGGCGGTGGTTACCGTCCAGCCGTTGGAAATAAGCAGTGTGCGCAGTTCTGTAAGCGATTCAAACTCCAATATACTGCCCGACGCCATATACGCCATAATGATGATGGGAAACACAATCTCGTTGGCAGGCAACCCCAAAATAAACGCCAAAAGCACAATGCCGTCAAAGCCGAGCAGTGCGGCAAACGGGTCTAAAAAATCCGCGCAGACAGATAAAAGCGTCCCGTCGCCGACCGGAATATTGGCAAACAGCCAAATGACAATTCCCGCGGGTGCGGCGACGCTGACCGCCCGACCGAGTACAAACAAAGTGCGGTCAAATACGGAACGTACAATCACCTTGAGCACCTGCGGACGGCGGTAGGGCGGCAATTCCAGTGTGAACGAGGACGGCACGCCCTTTAAGACGGTTTTCGACAGCAATTTAGATGCGAAGAAGGTACAGAATACCGAAAACAGAATGGTCACTGTCAGCAAAAGGCTGGACAGTACAGAGGCGGTAAATCCGCTTGCCGCACCGAGAAAAAACATGGTGATAATGGAAATCAACGTCGGGAATCTGCCGTTGCACGGCACGAAGCTGTTGGTCAGCACGGCGACCAGCCGTTCGCGCGGCGAATCGATAATACGGCATCCCGTTACGCCCACGGCGTTACAGCCAAATCCCATGCACATGGTCAGCGCCTGTTTCCCGCAGGTATTTGCCTTGCGGAAATGATGGTCCAGATGAAATGCCACACGCGGTAAGTATCCGAAATCTTCTAACAGTGTGAATAAAGGAAAGAAAATTGCCATCGGCGGCAGCATGACGGCGACGACCCAAGCCAGCACGCGGTACATGCCGAGCACCAGCATATCCCGAAGCCACGGCGACACGCCGACACGGTCACAAAGTCCGAGCAAAACATCCTGTAAAGAAAACAGGGCGTCGGAGAGCAAAGAGGAAGGATAGTTCGCACCCACAATCGTAATCCAAAACACCAAAAGAAGTAGAAGCAGCATGATGGGCACGCCTGTTTTTCGGCTTAAAAATATGCGGTCGGCAGTGTTTTGAAAATCCCGCTTTCGGGTATGCGTTTCGGTAATCACGCCCGCCGTCAAATCCTCGGCGGCGTGGACAAACGCACTCGCTATATCCTCGGCTATACGGCTTTCGGAAAATCCGTTTTCCGAAAGTTTTTTTTTGATGTTCTGAATTTTGGCGCGGGTTTCCGCATTTTCGTAAATATCTATATGAAAATAATCTTTGTATTCCCGAACCGCCGCTTCGTCATCGCGAAGCAGTTTTAACGCAAGGGCGCGCGTCGGCAGGTGCGTATCGGGCAGTCCCTGCAAAACGCTTTCCAACTGCAATACCGCTTTTTCTATGTAAGCGGGGTATTCCGTTTGACAGCCCTGTGTATTTTTGCTGCGGCACATCTGTGCAATCTCCGCTTCCAGCCGCAGAAGCCCCTGCTTACTGCGTGCGGTGACAGGCACAACAGGCAGGGACAGCCGCAGGCTTAATTCTTCGGTATCAATGTACAGTCCGCGCTTTTTTGCCTCGTCCATCAGGTTCACACAGACCACGACATTCGGCGTCAGTTCCGCTATTTGCAGTACCAAGTGCAGGTTGCGCGTCAAACACGTTGCATCGCAGACAACGGCAACCGCATCGCTTTGCAGGGAAGACAGAAAACCGCCTGCGTGCGCCTCTTCTTCGGAACGCGTCAGGAGAGAATACGTGCCCGGTAAATCCACCAGCGTATAGGTTTGCCCGCCGAAGCGGTAACTGCCGTAGGCGTTGCTGACGGTTTTGCCCGCCCAATTCCCTGTATGCTGGCGCATACCTGTCAAAGCGTTAAACACCGTACTTTTACCGACGTTCGGATTCCCCGCCAGCGCAACGGTGTATTCACCTGCCGTGCGTTTCCCTCCATATGCTTTTTGCATCGGTCAGCACCTCATTTCAAAATTACGCTTTTTGCGTCACAGTCGCGCACAGCGATAAGCGCGCCGCAAATTCTGTAAATACTGATATCTTTGTGCCGCCCCGTGAATACACAAGCGACTTTTGTACCGCAAATCAACCCCAAATCCTGTAAACGGCGCTTCATAGACGGCGCCGCTTGAATTTGATGCACTTTCCCCTGTTCTCCGGGCGCGAGCGCGTCCATGGTTTTTCGATTGCATTGCATCTTTAGACCTCCCAAAAACAGCACAGGCGTTTTGCGCCTGCCGCCCTATTGTCAGTATATTTTTACAGGCGCACGGCGGTGCGTAAAAATATTTTTCACACGGTATTTTTCTGAGAATCCGCGTTTTGACAAATTTTTCAGAGCTTGTCCGTTATCATAGTGGATATGAAAAGTAAAGGAGGCATTTTATGCAGGTGAATATAGAAACAGAAGAATCTGCGGCGGTTTGCTATCTCAGCGGCGAGCTGGACCACCACAATGCGCCCGCGGTTCGGGAAAAAATTGACGAATTTGCTGTCGGTTTCGGTCCGCAAAGCATGGTGTTGGACTTCGGCGGTGTTACGTTTATGGACAGTTCAGGCATCGGACTTGTGATGGGGCGGTATAAACTGCTGTCTGCGGCAAACTGCACACTTACGGTGCGCAATCTTTCGCCGCATGCTTATAAAGTGATGCGCCTTGCGGGGTTGGAAAATATTGTAACCTTAAAAAAATGTGGTGAAAAAGGAGGAAAACAGCATGACAAAGCCGAAAAATGAAGTCAAGCTGCAGTTGGACAGCCGTTCTGTGAATGAGGGCTATGCGCGCGTGGCGGTATCCGCATTTGCGGCAGTATTAGACCCGACGGTAGAAGAAATCAACGACATTCGCACAGCTGTCAGCGAAGCGGTGACAAACTGCATTGTCCACGCGTACCGAAACGGCGTGGGCAAAATTTACATACGCGTGCGCCTATTTGACGGCGGCAAGGTCGAGATTCAAATCCGCGACCGCGGCTGCGGGATTGCCGATGTGGAAAAAGCGCGCGAGCCGCTGTTCACCACCTTGGGCGGTGACCGTTCGGGGCTGGGCTTTTCGGTGATGGAGAGCTTTTGCGACCGCGTGCGGGTGCGCTCCGCCGTGGGAAAGGGCACGACCGTCACACTCGTAAAAATTATCAAAGGCAGGGACGAACCTTGTGAACCGTGACACGTTGATTTCGGACAATCTCGGACTGGTACACGCCTGCGCTAACCGCTTTCGCGGGAAGGGCATAGACTATGACGATTTGTTTTCTGCGGGCTGTCTGGGGCTTGTAAAAGCGGCGGACGGCTTTCGTCCTGAATTGGGCTTTGCCTTTTCCACCTATGCCGTGCCTGCGGTATTGGGAGAAATCAAACGGCTGTTCCGCGACGGCGGTGCAGTGAAAATCAGCCGAAGCCTGAAAGAGCGCGCACGCATGGCGGCACGGCTACGCGAGGATATGACAAACACGCTCAACCGTGAACCGACTTTACGGGAATTGGCGGAGAAAATGGGCGTTTCCGAATTTGAAATGGCGGAGCTTATGAATTTAAGCCAGCCCGTGATTTCGCTTACGGAATTGGACGAGGCAGGCGGCGGGCAGACAGATATTCCCGTGGAATCGGGCGAAGACGAAATTCAAAACAGCTTAGCACTCGGCGAGGTGCTGGACAGATTGCCCGAAAATGACCGCAAACTGATTGAACTGCGGTATTACAAAGGCTTAACGCAGGTGAAAACGGCGGAAATTCTCGGACTGTCACAAGTGCAGGTCTCCCGCCGCGAGCGCAGTATTCTGTCAGAAATGCGCAAGCGTCTGACAGGATAGCACTGAACAGCCTACACCTTACGCATCCCATATAACGGATTACAGCTTGTCAAAAATCGGACAGGCTGTATTTTTTTACAAAAAGCGAAATTTATTGATAGGATTTCGAAACTTTACAGTCGCATTCCGAAATACAAACACAACGCGAAATGCTAAACTATATGTGCGGATTGAGGGATTGAATATATTTTACTGTGAATCGGAATCAGACAAAACGAGGATGCTTGCCCCACAAGTTGTTAAAAAAATAACAAAATGTGGGCGCCTCGTTTCAACTGTACAGCACGGTAAATCTGTTGCCCTTTCGGGGGTAATGTGTTTATAAAACAAAAAAGGAGAGAAAAACAATGAAAAAAGGCAAAAGACTCTTAAGTGTTCTGATGGCATTTGTAATGATTCTGTCTGCTTTTGCTGCGACGATGGCAGCTTCTGCGCAGGAAGTTTACAAACCCACCTACACAAAAGACGTCACAGAAGAGGATGTTTCACTGATGCTCGGCGACGTGAATACCATTCTCGCAAGAGATGTACTCAACGGTGCGGCAATCGAAAGCATTTACAAAATGCTGCCTTCGCTGAAATCCATCATGATGTACAGCGGTGCTGCGGATGCTTCCGACCAAGCGGCATTCTACAAGAGCGAAAAGGCGACCGCTTTGAATCAGGAACGCTTTGCAGAACTGCCTGACGGAAAAATCATTGCGGACGAAGTCGACGAAAACGGCAATGTTGTTGTAAAAGGCACATTTACCGCTTTCTTTGAAACGCATCCGATTGTATGCAGCAATCTTGAGGATGTTCGCAAAGAGCTAAACAACATTGTAGACACAGTGGTTGTGGAAAATCTTTTGAATGCTTTTCCCTTTGCGTTCCTGATGGCGGGTGCGACGGAAGATGCAAAGAAGCTTTGCGCCGGTCTTGATGAAATTTGTGAGGCACTCGGCGTGGGGCAGGAAGCGAAATCTATCGATGTTCTCGGTTTGGATATGATGGCAGGCGGGCAGCCCAATGTTGCGGGCACCAGAACCTACCTGAGCAATATCGTGAACGCACTGCTGCCCGATGCTTCCAACAACCTTATGAAAGTCGTTCAGCGTGTAGCCGTGGATGAGAACAATGCAAAAATCTATGACGGCGCATCTCAGATTCTCGGCAGTCTTAACGGTGTGCTGAAAGGTCTTTCCGGCACATTGACGAGCTTGGGTGTAGATATTTCCGAAATTGAAGCGACCCTCACGGATATTCAGAATACTTTCGCGGCACTGCCCACGAAGGATACGGAAGCAGGCAAGGCTTTAGATATTGAAGGTGTTATTTCTTACCTTGTCGGTTCTTTGACAAGCGATGCACTGACAATTAAATTTGTTAACCGCGCAGAGGGCAACGGCACCGCACCGAAGAGATTCCTTGCGGCACAGCCCAAAGCACTTGTTGCAATCGAGTTCAGACATATGAAGCTGGATCGCGTTGCCAATGCTGAATCTACTGCGGATGTTGCAAAGATTATCTATGACTATCTCTATGATAACCTGATTGCAAACAGAAAGAACAATGATTTAATCAAAATGGCAATCGATTTGGGTATCATTGAAAGTGCCCTCGGCATTAAATTGCCCGCTGATGTAAAAGCATTCGTGCTGAAAGCTTTAGAAACAGACAGAGAGCCGCTTGCAGACGATCTGATTGTGATGCTCGCAAAAGAAGCAGGCCGCGAAATTCCGGTTGACCCCGACCCCGAGAAGCCCACAGACCCCGAGAAACCGACTGAGCCGGAAAAGCCGACTAAGCCGGAAAAACCGACTGAGCCCACAAAGCCGACCGAGCCCACAAAGCCGGCGGACTCCGATAAAGGCAGCACCGTAAAGGATCCCGTTCAGATTCCGAAAACAGGTGCGGCAGTTATGGGCTTCTCCGCACTTTCCCTGATGTCAGCGGCAGCTTTTGTTATCTTAGCTGTCCGTGCAAAAAAAGAAGACCATTAACTTTCCTCCTTCATAGAACGAGAACGCCCGCAGAACATCAGTCCTGCGGGCGTTTTCTTATGCTTGTATTGTTTTTTCCGTGCAGCGAAAGATAAACAGCGGCGCACCGATTCAAAGAGGCGATTCACACATCGCCCGCAAACGGACAGCCGCAAGGAGGCTGTTCCTTACCGTATGGTCTTACATAGAAAATGCTTTGGGAAGCAATTCCGCGAGCGTATACGCTTCACAGTCACCGCTGTTATCGCCCAAAATGATTTTAAAATCGGGCGCGCAAAATTCGGACAGTACCTGACGGCACACACCGCACGGTGCGCAAAAATGCTTATACGCGCCGTCTTTATATTTGCCGACTATCGCAATCGCCGCAAAATCTGTTTCCCCTTCGCTGATGGCTTTAAAAACCGCCACGCGTTCCGCACACACCGTCGGGGAAAAGCTTTTATTTTCAATATTACAGCCCTTATACACTTTACCGCGCTTTGTCAGAAGCGCCGCGCCGACGGTGAAACCCGAATATGGCGCATAGGCGTGCGCTTGCGCATCCAACGCGCACACAACCAATTCCTGCGGGGTCATAGACTCACTCCGATTCTTTTTCGTCCAATGCAATAACGCCGTGTTCCTTTTCAAACGCGGCAACGCTCTGCCGAATCATAAACAGAATCTGTCCGTTCGCCGAGCGTCCTTCGTAATCGCACACATAATGAAATTTTTTCAAAAGCGCATCTTCAATGCGCAGTCCGAAATGCCGTTCCTGTTTCATGCCACACCAAACTTTTATGAAAACTTATGAAAATTCGTGAACAAAAGTTATTATATCAAAATTTCATTGCGCAAAGCGCCATGCGCGGCAAAGCCGCAGGGCACCAGCCCAAATTGATGATACAAGGTTCTCCGAATCTCTTAAAATCTTTGATTTTTTTAGAGATTCGTGAGGTTATTATAGACTTAAAACAGCTCTATATGTATAATTGAAGTTGATATGGAGTTATAATGACGCTTGTTTTTTCTTTTTGACAATCAGACATCCGCTTTTTGAAAAAACCGTTTTGTCCCGCGGTCTTTTCGGATGTACTGCATAATATGAATAAAGTAAATATGATTGGAGGGATAACTATGGAAATTCTGCGATTCGGCAGCCGCGGTACGCTTGTGGAATATTTACAGCTGGCACTTGTCCGCGCAGGGTATACGCTTACCGTGGATGGGATTTTCGGGGCGCGTACGCGCGACGCCGTGCGTGATTTTCAACAAAAAAACGGACTGCCCGCCGACGGCATAGTCGGCAGACAGACATGGGCAAAGCTGACGCCGTATCTGAAAGGCTATACCACGCATACCGTGCGGTCGGGCGACACGTTCTTCCGCTTGGCGCAAATGTATAATACCGATATGCGCCGTATAATGCTTGCAAACCCGACCGTGAATCCGCAAAATCTGCAAATCGGCACAACGCTTTACATTCCGTTCGCCTTCGAGCTTGTACCGACTGCGGTTGCGTATTCGTCTTTATTGACTGCTTGGATTGTCGAGGGGCTGACGGTGCGGTATCCGTTCTTACAAAGCAGTTCTGTCGGCAAAAGCGTCATGGGTAAGGATTTGCTGTATCTGCGCTTCGGGCAGGGTGAAAAAGAGGTCTTTTACAATGCCGCACACCATGCCAACGAGTGGCTGACCACCCCTATTCTGCTTCGCTTTGCTGAAGAATATGCAGAAAGCTACGTGACGGGCGGACAAATCGGCGGCACGCTTGCGGCACAGCTGTTCCGTACATACAGTCTCTATCTTTTGCCGATGGTCAATCCCGACGGTGTGGATTTGGTGACGGGTATACTTTCCTCAGGCGGCTATTACAACCGCGCACGGCAGATTGCCAATGCCTATCCGCAGGTACCGTTCCCGAACGGCTGGAAAGCCAATATTGCGGGAATTGATTTGAATTTACAGTATCCCGCGAATTGGGAAGAGGCGAAGCGCATCAAGTATGAACAAGGCTTCACCTCACCCGCCCCGCGCGATTTCGTCGGTACTGCACCGCTCGTCGCACCCGAAAGCTTCGCGGTCTATAATTTCACGCGTGCGCACAACTTTTTGCTGACGCTTTCCTACCACAGCCAAGGTGAAATTATCTATTGGAAATACCTCGACTACGAGCCTGCACGTTCGAGGGAAATTGCAGACTATTTCGGCGAGGTCAGCGGCTATGCCGTGGAAGAAACGCCGTATGCTTCGGGCTTTGCGGGGTATAAGGATTGGTTTATTGAAACCTATGACCGCCCCGGGTATACGATAGAAGTCGGCGTCGGGCAAAGCCCCCTGCCCGTTTCACAGTTCCCGAAGATATACAGCGACAATTTAGGCATTTTAGTCGGCGGAATGACGCAGATGTAAAAATAAAAACCGTACACCGTTAAATTCGGCGTGCGGTTTTTGCTTTATACTTAGACCGTAGGGGGCGACGACTCGGCGCCCCGCCAAAATTTGATGAAACTCTGCGTACGGACAAGGATGTCCGTCCCTACGCGCAAATCAAATTCACTCTGTTCAATGTGAGATTCTTCGCTATGCTCAGAATGACAAAACGAAAAGAACGTCCGCAGGCATACCTGTATGCCTGCGGGCGCATTATAGGTCTTTTCACTTTTCCTCGTATAATGACAATTTTATGCCAAGTTGTGTACTGCGGCGATATAATTTCATTTTATATTCCGAAAATTCTTCACGGTTTTCGGGGCTCTTCGACGCTTTTTCATGCGGTTATGCCGTATAATCAAGCCGACGTATACGGCGAGTATCAAAACCACCAAGACAAACACAATTTGGAAAATCGTGGATTTAAACAGATTTTTCACACCGTGCAGGATATACAAAACCAAGCTCATGTGTACATCCTCTGCGGCGACCAAATTCACGGTGGCAATTTCATCCTCGGCATACAAAATACGTGCTTTGCCGAGCACGTCGCCCTTCTTAATCGGAGCGTTTACGGTTTGCGGCGTCTCTTCGGGAATCACCTGCAAAAGCACGCTCGATTCGTCATTTCCCACAGGAACAAGCGCGGTGACCTCAGTTTCGGGCACCAACCGCACATGGTCAACATTCCAGGACAGATTCACATCTACCACGGTGGCAATTTGGGTCGGGCTTGCAACCTTTGTCAGCCGGATATTATTAAACGCCCACTGAAAAATCTTTTTGCAGTCTAAAAACGCGCAGTTGTCGGGATTGCCGTCCCCCGTCACATCCTCAGACGGCGCGCCCATTACAACCGCCAAATAGTTGTAGCCGTCCTTGCTGGCTTTGGAAATGATGCAGTGCCCTGCGTTTTTGGTCGTACCTGTTTTAATCCCCTCTGCATATTTCAAATAATATGTTTTGAAATTGGGATTAATCATCCAGTTCGTGGCAAGCAGATTGCGTTCACCGCTTTTGTTGGACGCAGGCAGTTTAAAGCTGACGGTATTGACAATTTCGGAGAACAGCGGCAAAGTCAGCGCATGTTTGGTAATCAGTGCCAAATCGTTGGCTGTGGTATAGTGTCCGTCCGCATCCAAGCCGTGCGGATTGACAAAATGTGTATCTGCACAGCCGATGTCCATCACGAAATCGTTCATCATCTTTACGAAATTTGCGACACTGCCCCCGCCGATATAATCCGCCAGCACGACCGCCGCCTCGTTGGCGCTTTTGACCATCATGCAGTAAAGCAGATTGCGAATCGAAATCTCCTCGCCCGGCAAAAGCCCCGCCGTAGAGCTGTTTGTGCCGCTGATGGCATTGATAGATGACTGTTTAATGGTGATGACCTCATCAAGATTCTGACAGTTTTCAATCGTGAGAATCGCCGTGGTGATTTTGGTCAGAGAGGCGGGTGCGGTGCGCTTGTCCGCATTTTTGTCGAAAATTACCGCGCCGTTATCAAGGCTTATTAGCAATACAATATCCGCCTTTGTGTCGAGCGAAGAATTAAACGCCGCGTGGCTTCTGACCGTACACAGCGGCAAAAGTATAAAAAGTAAAGTTAAAAAGCAGGAAATAAATCTTTTCAACGCGAAATCCCCCTTGAAAAGAATCTGTAAAACGTGTAAAATAAATAGACTAAGATATGTAATCAGTATAGCAAATTTTTTTGTGTTTGGCAATAATTTCTAAGGAAGTGTAAGATTTGATTTACGTGACGGGCGACACCCACGGCGAAGCGGACAGACTCTCCCCTTCCGCACTGAAGAAGCTCAAAGCGGGCGATACGCTGATTGTCTGCGGCGATTTCGGATTTCTGTGGGATGACAGCAAAAAGGAACAGAAAATCATTAAACAGCTCGGCAAACGAAAATACAATATCTGCTTTATCGACGGCACCCATGAAAACTTTTCACTGCTGAACAATTATGAGGAAAGTATATGGAACGGCGGTAAGGTGCATAAAATTTACGGGAATTTATATCATCTTCTGCGCGGGCAGGTTTTTCACATCGACGGCGTATCGGTATTCACCATGGGCGGGGGAGAGAGTCCCGACATTGATATCCGCGCCGAGGGCGAAACATGGTCGCGGGAAGAAATTCCGACGCGTGAGGAGCTTTTAGAGGGTGCGCACGCACTTGAGAAAGAGGATTACCATGTTGATGTGGTGGTTACGCATGAGCCGCCTTTGCGCATCAAAGGCTTTTTACAGCTCAAGGATTATGATTCCCTGCGTGTGACCGCCTTAAACGCCTATTTTGAAGAACTGTCGGATTCCTGCACCTTCGGCAAATGGTATTTCGGCAGTATGCATATGGACAAATATATTTCGAGTACACATATCGCGGTGTTTAAAAATATTATTAACGCTGAAACAGGCGAAAAGGTCTAAGTAATTATGGAAATGACAAAGCGAAAAAAGATTGTCGGCACTGTGGAATTGGTCACGGCGGCAGCTGTGCTGATTGTTGCCGTGGTATTTGCACCCGCCTACAAAACGGCAGTCGGCGAGTCGGATTCCACTGTACCGCAGACAGAAGCGTCGGCGGAAACCCCGTCACAGCAGGAGGCGGACAGCGCGGATGCCGCAGAAAACATCATGACAACCGAACCGACGACTGCCCCGCCCGAGGTCGGCGCATACACGGTAACGCCCAATTATATTGTGGTAACCGGCGACGCCGCTATGGAAATGTATTCTGTTTCCAAGAAAAAGCTGACCGAGTACGGCGGCACGGTCAACGCGCTTTCGGCGGCAGTGCCCGAGGTAAAGGTATTCGCCCTGTTGGCACCCACGCGCATGGAATATTACGGTCCCGAGGAATACAGAACGGGGTCGCATTCACAAAAGCGCGGGATTGAAATTGCCTACGGTGCAATGAACGACAATATCGTCAAGGTGGACGCCTACGACCGCCTTTCCCGCCACACCGACGAATATCTGTATTTCCGCACCGACCACCACTGGACGGCGCGCGGCGCATACCGCGCCTATGAAGCGTTCTGCGCTTCGGCAGGGCTTACCTGCAAGCCGCTGTCTGACCATGAAACAGGAAAGCTGGAGGGCTTTGTCGGCAGTATGTACCGTTACACGCAAAGCGAAGCCTTAAAAAACAATCCCGATACCGTGGAAGTGTTTTATCCGACGGTAGACGCCAGCGGACAGTTCTTTTCGTCCCCCGCGATGGACGACGGCAAGAACCTGCGCATTATCTCCACCAATATCAACGACCCTGCCAGCAAATATATGGCGTTCATTCAGGGCGATAAGCCGCTCATCAAAATGACGTCCAATGCTGCGGGCGGGCAGAAAATTCTGTTGATTAAAGAATCCTACGGCAATGCATTCGCGCCGTTTCTCTTGGAAAATTACAGCGAGGTCTATGTGCTTGACCCGCGTCAGGAGGGTGTAAAGGGTATGAATCTGCCGCAGTTTTTGCGCGACAACGGCATCGGGAATGTACTCTTTTTAAACTATATGATGGCGCCGTCCAATTCGAAATATATGGACGCATTAAATGAGATGATTCATTGATACAGCAGTTCGGGGGAGCGCCAAGGCGCTCCCCCGAATATTTTACAGTTTCAAATCGTCTGTTGCGGGATTTTCAATCAGCTTGCCGTCCTCTTGAAATCGGGAACCGTGGCAAGGGCAGTCCCACGTGTGCTCCGCCGCATTCCATTTTAAAGCACAGCCCATATGCGGACAGCGTTTTTGCGTCGGCGTCAGCAAGCTCGTTAAAAACGTGCCGCCGTTTTTCAGAAGCTGTACGGAAAGGATACTGCGCGACGGCGAAAAAACGGGCGCACAATCGTTTTCCTTTCCCAAAACAGCGTCGCACAAGATTTCTGCCGCCGCCATAGACGAGGTCATGCCCCATTTGTGGAATCCTGTCGCAACATATACATTCGGGAGCGTTTTTGCGTACTGCCCGATATACGGCACGTCGTCCAAGCTCATACAGTCCTGCGTTGCCCACGCGTAACGCGCGGCGCACGCGGGGTAATGCGTTTTTGCAAATTGCCGCAGTTCCGCAAAATTGCCGCCCTGCGCACCTGTGCGGTGGTCGCCGCCGCCCACAAGCAAGAAATCCCCCGCATTGCGAAAGGACATTCCCTTTTGCGCTTCATCCACATACATGCCATTGATTTGCGGACCGTTTTCGAGTGCCAAAACATAGGAACGCTCTTGATACAGCTTCAAATAATATGCACCGTGCTTATTCAAAATCGGGAAATGCGTCGCAATTACAAACTGCTCCGCCGCAACCGTGCCGTGCGCGGTATAGGCGCAATTTCCGCGAATTTCAAACACCTTGGTCTGCTCGTAGATTTCAAGTGCCTTGGCGATTTGCGACAGAAATTTCAGCGGATGAAACTGCGCTTGATTCGGTACACGCACCGCGCCCGCAATTCGGAGCGGAACAGGAAGCTCTTTTTCAAAAGACGGTCTGACGCCCAATGCTTCCAGCGCGTGCAGTTCCCGTTCCGCCGCCGCATAATCGTCTACGGTGTATACAACATTCTCCTTATTTTCAAAATCGCACGGAAACTTTTTTGCAAGCACACGGTAATTTTGCAGTGCCCGTTCATTTGCGCGCAAATACATCTGCGCTTTTTCTTTGCCAAAGCGTTTTATCAGTTTATCATACAAAAATCCGTGCTGTACGGTAATTTTTGCAGTTGTGTTTTGCGTCACACCGCGGCAAATTCGATCTGCTTCAAGCAAAATACAGTTCACACCGTACGTTTTCAGTCGGTATGCGCATAAAAGTCCCGCAATACCGCCGCCCACCACCAGAACATCGGTCTTTTTATTCTGCGCAAGCGCAGGAAATCGCGGCAATTCAGTATTTGCCGACCAAATAGATTGCATATACATCACCGCTTGTAGTGTACCCGAAAATACCAAAATTAACCCACATACAAAAAGTGTTCTGCAAAACAGACGCGCCTGCGCGGTTTGTACAGATTTGTCATTCTGAGCACGGCGAAGAATCTCACACGACACAAAGTAAATTTACGCTACGTGTAGGGAACAACCTCTGTGTTGTTCCACAAAATTTTATCAGGTTTGCACGGGCGCGCAATGCACGCCCCTACGGTCAGAGGGTTATTTTACATACCATAGGGACAGCTCGGGCACGCTGTCCGTTCGCATGGCACAGGGTCGGTCTGTAAAAAAAGTGACCCCTGTATCATTTTAAAATACACTTCCATTCCCCGTTTTCCTGATAATAATAAAACTCGCTCAGGGAATCCTCACAAAAAACCTTTAACATACCATCCATATCCCGTGCCAAAGGCATCTGCGGAAGCTTCTCTCTATCTGTCCAAAATACCTTGCCTTCTTTGGAAGAATGCAATTCTCCCGAAAATTGATTCGTCCTGTAAAAAAGAACCACATACCGCGAGCCGTCCGCATTGAGACGGTCCTTGATACCGCATAACTGCGGCGAAGCAATCTGCAATCCTGTTTCCTCATATACTTCCCGAATCACAGCGTCCGTAAACGGCTCTCCCTGTTCCACATGACCGCCGGGGAACGCGATACCTGTCCAAGACCCTTTCATCCTGTCCTGCACAAGCACTTTATCCCCGTCATAAACCATACACATATTCGTAAATTCTACTGTTTCCTTGCTACGCATTTTCCGTCTCCTTACAAACAGTTTATACAATCAGTCTCTCCCCTTGCGTTTCTTTCCGAGTAATCGGTCTAAAACAAACGAGAGATACCCGAGTGTGATAAACGCCACGGTAACGGCAAGCACGATTAAAATTACCTTGTCCCAGCCGTACAAATCGACGTCCAAAAACGGATACGGATAACGGCTTGTGCCGCCGAAGCCTGTGAACGTGCGGGGACTCACCTCTGCGCGCACCATGGCAAAGGCAAAATAGGCATACGGCAAAACAAGCCATGCCAGCGGATATAAGCTTTTGTACTGCCCTTTCGGCACAAACAGAAAATAGTCGAGAATCACCAAAATTGGCACGGCGTAATGCACCAAAATATTGCTGACAGAAAGCGCGGTCACAGGCACGCCTGCCCCCGCGGCAGTACCCATAAAGCCGTTCAGCATAAAATGATACACAAGCCCTGTCACGGCAATGCACATCGTCACCGCGCCCCGTATGAGCGCATTCTCTTTTTTACGCTGGGCTACGACCAAAACGGTAAAGTAAACAAAGCACAGAATATTACTCAAAATCGTATAATAGCAGGTCAGCATTTTAAGGTCGCCCTTGTCCGCCATACCCGCGTACTGCAAAATAATGCCCGCCTCGCACACAAATAAAAAGAACAGGCGGTAAAGCTGTTTGAAACGTCCGTTGCGTATGTACATATATATCCTCCGATAATCTTAAGATAACCGTATATCATTTTACCGTAAACGCGAAGCGTTGTGATGGTGAAATCCGTCCGTCTTTGGCGGTTTGCCGTCAGGCAGAGGCAAAGGGACATAAAATCAGCGGTAAAATAAATGCTTGCGCTTATTTTACCATTTTTCTTTGCCCTCTGCAATTCTTTTGCAAAACTGCTTGAAAAATTTTGGGTCCGCGTCTATAATGAATTTGCGGAATATATTTCCCGAAAATTCATAAATATAAGGTGATACCAATGGCAGATTTAAAAGGCAGTAAAACCGAGCAAAATTTGATGGCGGCATTCGCTGGGGAATCCCAAGCGCACACCAAATATCTTTACTACGCCTCAAAAGCGAAAAAGGACGGCTATGTGCAAATCGGCTCGCTGTTTGAAGAAACAGCGAAAAATGAAAAAGAACATGCAAAAATCTGGTTTAAGCTTTTACACGGCGGTATGCCCTCTACGCCCGACAATTTGAAGGACGCGGCGGCAGGCGAAAATTACGAGTGGACGGATATGTACGCGGGTTTTGCCGAAACCGCACGCGCAGAAGGCTTCGGGGAAATCGCCGATTTGTTTGACGGCGTTGCAAAAATCGAAAAGGAACACGAGGAGCGTTACAAAAAACTGCTTGCCAACATCGAGGGTGGGTTGGTGTTCTCCAAAGACGGCGACGCGGTATGGCAGTGTGCCAACTGCGGACATATTGTGGTCGGCAAACAAGCCCCCGAAATTTGCCCCGTTTGCGCGCATCCGCAGGCATATTTCCAAGTCCGTGCGGAAAACTATTGATATAATTTATCAATAGGAGTAGATTGTATTGGCGAAGTATGTTTGCACCGTTTGCGGGTACATTTACGAGGGTGACGCGTTGCCCGAAGATTATGAATGCCCGCTTTGCGGGGTCGGTCCCGACCAATTTGAAAAAACAGAAGACTGAAAAAATCCCTTGTGCTTTACTCTGCACAAGGGATTTCTCATTTCTTCTGTAAATCTAAAATATGGATTTGATGTGGAACCGTAAAGCAGTTCGGATATTTTGCCAGCATTTCCGTATGCTGTTTTCGGAATTCCGCTTTTTCTGTTGCGGACAGCGCCGCCGCACCGATACCGCGGCAGGCAAACATACGCCCGTCCCAAGCCTCACGCGTGAACGGAATTTCCTCTGTATATTCCGTACAGCGCACAGGCACAAACGGCGAAGCACTGACCCATTCGGGGATTTTCGCTTCGGCTCTTCGGTAACCGCAGCCGCTCCATTCGGGATTAAATGCTTTTACCAAACGCTCACTCGCCGCCGCAATTTCGCTTTCAAACGGCAACCAAGCCATATACAAAATTAAAAATCTGCCGTTTGGCTTTAGCAGACGGTGAATTTCCGCAAGCGCCTTTACACGGTCAAAATAGCCGAAGCACTGGCAGGCACTGATGCAGTCAAATCGGCTGTCGGGAAGTCCCGTATTTTCTGCGGGCGCAACACGAAAATCAATCTGCATATCCTGCGCGGCGGCAAGGCGTTTTGCAAACGCAATCTGCTCTGCCGTGATGTCCGCACCGACCCAATTCGCACCGTGCGGATGCATTGCACGAGGAAGTACGCCCGTCCCCGTGCCGAGGTCTAAACAGGTCTGCCCCGCAATACCCAATCCCTCTGCCAAAAACGCCCGTTTATAAAACGAGGCGGGGTAAATATCGCGGTACTGTGCATATTCTGCCGAGGTTTCGCCCCAATTAAAGGATTTGCCGCCGTCCACACCCGAAAACTGCATTTTCATAGCAAATTATTTCTCCATCAAGGTGACCATAACCGCTTTTTGCGCGTGGAGACGGTTTTCTGCTTCGTCGAAAATTTCATCGGCGTGCGCTTCAAACACATCTGCAGTAATTTCCTCGCCGCGGTGCGCAGGCAGACAGTGCTGTACCATACAGCCGCTGTTGGCGGCGGAAAGGAGTTTTTTGTTAATCTGATACACGCCCTCAAACACCTTGCGGCGCTCGGCGGCTTCCTCTTCCTGCCCCATAGACGCCCACACGTCTGTGAAAATCACGTCTGCGCCTGCGGCGGCTTCTAAGGGTTCTCTGTGCAAAGAGAAGCCCTGATACGGTTTTGCAAAATCCAGCACCTGCTTATCGGGGTCATAGCCCTCGGGACAGGCGACAGAAACGCGCATACCCGTTTTCAAACCGCCGACGATTAAGGAATTTGCCATATTGTTGCCGTCGCCGATATAGCACATTTTCAGACCGTCCAAATGCCCTTTGTGCTCGCGAATGGTCAACAGGTCGGCAAGCACCTGGCAGGGATGGCAAAAGTCCGTCAAGCCGTTGATAATCGGAATCGAGCCGTATTTCGCCAGATTTTCGACCTCGCTCTGCGCAAAGGTACGAATCATAATGCCGTCCAAGTAACGCGACAGCACGCGTGCGGTGTCTTCAATCGGTTCGCCGCGCCCGATTTGCAAATCGCGGTTCGACAGAAACAGCGCCTGACCGCCCAGCTGATACATACCCGTTTCAAACGAAACGCGCGTTCTCGTAGAGGATTTTTGGAAAATCATACCCAAAGTCTGCCCTTTCAGGCGTTTGTGGGCAATGCCGTTTTTGGTTTCGTATTTCAACTGGTCGGCAAGATTCAAAATGTCCTCAATCTCCTGCGGGGTGGTGGTTAACAGGCTCAATAAATGTTTCATAATCTCAATCTCCCTTATTCACACAAAACGCTTTCTAAAACCGAAAGCCCTTTGTCGATTTCTTCGTAGGTAATCGTCAGAGGCGGCAGCATACGCAGTGCGGATTTCGCCGTCAAGATAAGCAAACCCTTTTCACAGCATTTTGCCGCAATCTCGCCCGCTTTTTTGGTCTTTAAATCGATGCCGAGCATCAGTCCGCGTCCGCGAATCTCCTGAACCTCTGTAAAGCTTTCCAGCTTTTCGCGAATATATGTACCCTTCTCCCGAACCGACTGTAAAAACGCATCGTCCATCCGTTCGAGAACTGCCAAAGAACCCGCGCAGGCAACGGGATTGCCGCCGAAGGTTGTACCGTGCGTACCCGCTGTCAGCGTATTGCCGAGCACTTCCGTGCAAAGGCACGCGCCCATCGGCAAACCGCCGCCGATACCCTTCGCGGTTGTCA
The DNA here is from genome assembly GCA_900540295.1 of uncultured Oscillospiraceae bacterium. Taxonomy (GTDB): domain Bacteria; phylum Bacillota; class Clostridia; order Oscillospirales; family Acutalibacteraceae; genus Fimenecus. The sequence continues at coordinate 9,729 of UQFM01000005.1, read as the reverse complement.
AGATATCGGGCTTTACACCAACGGTTTCATAGGCGAACAGCCTGCCTGTTCTGCCCACACCCGTCTGTACCTCATCAAAGATGAGCAATATATCTTTTTCGTCGCAAACACGGCGTACAAACTCAATATATTCGCGCGGAGTTTCAAAAACACCGCCCTCGCCCTGAATCACTTCCAAAATCACGGCGCAGTCCGTGCCGTCCAAAAGCTGTAAAAAGCCTTCCTTGTCGCCTGATTCGGCATATTTGAAGCCATCCAAAAACGGCGTGAAAAATTCGTGATAATGCGCCTGCCCCGTGGCGGTCACTGTCGCCATAGTGCGCCCGTGAAAAGAGTTTACAAGGCTGATTATATTGTAACGCCCGTCGCCGTATTTGTCAAAACTGTATTTACGCGCCAATTTGATGGCGCACTCATTGGCTTCCGCGCCCGAATTGCTCAAATGCACCCGTGCAAAGCCCGCTCGCTCGCAAAGCATTTGCGCCGCCTTTGCCACCGTCTCGTTATAATAGAGATTCGAGGTGTGCTGTAAGCAGTCGAGCTGTGCTTTGACGGCGTTCTTCCATTCTGCATCGTTTGTGCCGAGGCTGTTTACGCCGATACCCGCTGTAAAGTCTATGTATTCGCGCCCCTTGCTGTCCCAATAGGTCGCGTTCTCACCGCGCGCAAGCGCCACGGGAAAATGCGCGTAGGTCGGCATCAAATAGGTATCTGCCGTTTGTTTGATTTCTTCAAAAGTCATTTTGCTCCGTCCTTTACAGATGTAAAATCCTACGCTGAAAACATCGTGCCGATGCCCGCGTCGGAAAACAATTCAATCAAAATTGAATGCGGAATCCGCCCGTCAATGATGTTGGTGCGCGATACGCCGCGGCGCACCGCCTCCACACAGCAGTCGATTTTCGGAATCATACCGCCCGAAATAATTCCCTGCGCCTTAAGCGACGGAATTTCGGACACCTTCACCTCTTGAATGAGGGTGGATTCGTCGTCTTTGTCACGCAAAAGACCTGAAATGTCGGTCATTAAGAGGAGTTTTTCCGCGTGCAGACAAGCGGCAATCTGTGCGGCGGCTGTATCGGCATTGATGTTGTAGACTTCACCGTTTTCACCGCCCGCGACGGTGGAAATGACGGGAATATAGCCGTTTGCAATCACATCGCGGAGAATCTCGGTATTTACCCCTTGAATATCCCCGACAAAGCCGATATCCTCGCCCTCGCTGTGCTTGACGGCACGAATCATATCGCCGTCCAGACCGCAAAGCCCGATAGCGCGCCCGCCGTGGCGCGTCAAAAGCTGTACCAAATGCTTGTTGACCTTGCCCGCCAGCACCATCTGCACCACTTCGACGGTTTCTTCATCCGTGTAGCGAAGCCCGCCGACAAAGCGGCTTTCTTTGCCGATGCGTTTTAACATATCGGAAATTTCAGGTCCGCCGCCGTGTACCAAAACCACGTTGACGCCCACGGAACGAAGCAGAACAATATCCGTCATCACCGCGTCCTGTAAGGCTTCGTTAATCATCGCGTTGCCGCCGTATTTAATCACAACCGTTTTGCCGTGGTATTTCTGAATGTGCGGCAATGCCTGCACCAAGACCTCGGAACGGTCTGCATAAGAAATTTTGGAAATATCCATAATTGCCTCCGAATTTTTGCGAATATGCGAGGACGGCGACTTTTTTCCGCCGTTTTTATATGATTCTGCGGCGGGGGCAAGCCCCCGCCCTACGTTTAGACTATCTGATTGCTGAGTGTGCGTGCTGTGCGGTTTTTGGGTTGCCCGACGCGTATCGAGATACGCGAGCGGCAAGTTAAAAATCGCACAGGGCGTGCAATCTTTTTAGATACCTGATTGCCGAGTGTGCGTGCTGTGCGGTTTTTGGGTTGCCCGACGCATATCGAGATACGCGAGCGGCAAGCTAAAAGCCGCACAGGGCGTGCAATCGGCAATCAGGTGCGGTAATCGCCGTTGATTTTGACATATTCATAGGTCAAATCGCACCCGTAGGCAGTTGCGACGGCTTCGCCGTCTTTTAAATCGACGAGGACGGTAATTTCATCCTCCAGCAAAATCTCTTTCGCTTTTTCCTCCGAAAATTCGATGCCCGCACCGTTTTGGCACACGGCGATTTCACCCTTGGCCGAAACAAACGAAACATCAATTTTCGACACGTCAATGTCTGCGCCCGCGTAGCCCAAAGCACAAAGGATTCTACCCCAATTCGCATCCGAACCGAACATCGCCGTTTTCACAAGCGGAGAACAAATGACGGATTTTGCACAGGTTCTTGCAATGTCTTCGGTTTTTGCGCCGCGCACCTCACAAATTACAAGCTTGGTTGCGCCCTCGCCGTCTTTCGCGAGTCTGCGGACAATCGAATTGCAAACCGCAAACAGCGCTTGGCAGAAGATTTCGTAATTTTCATTTTCTGATTCGATTCTTGCGTTGCCGCAAAGTCCGTTTGCCATAATCGCAACGGTGTCGTTGGTTGAGGTATCGCCGTCCACCGACAGCATATTATAGCTTTTCGCAACGCCCCATACAAGTGCTTTTTTAAGCATTTCGGCAGAAATATTCGCGTCGGTCGTAATAAAGGACAGCATCGTCGCCATATTGGGGTGAATCATCCCGCTCCCCTTTGCAATCGCGCCGATTTGGCACGTTTTGCCATCTAACTCGAAAGAAACGGAAACGCTTTTTTGCACGGTATCGGTAGTCATAATCGCCTGTGCCGCCGCATCCGAACCGTTTTCGGAAAGTCCGTCTGTCAGTGCCTGCATCCCGTTTTGAATCGGCGTCAAGTCAATTGGCTGACCGATGACGCCTGTCGAACCGACAATCACATCGCAAGCGTCAATATGCAGATACTGCGCCGCCAAATCGCACATTGCCTGTGCTTTTTCTACGCCGTCCGCATTGCAGGTATTGGCAATGCCGCTGTTGCAGATGACCGCACGCGCCTTGCCGTTTGCAAGATTTTGGCGCGTCACCGTGATCGGCGCGCCGCAGACCAAGTTTTTGGTATATACCGCCGCCGCGTCGCATTCGGTTTCGGACACAAGCAGCATTAAATCTTTTTTCTCTTTATTTTTCCGAATCCCGCAGTGAATGCCGTTGGCTTTGAAGCCCTTGGGCGAGGTCACACCGCCGTTTTCATCAAGTTTGATTTGGAAGTCCATTTGTTTCTCCTTACTCCTTACCAAAGGGATTTTCATATATGTATTGCCACGCTTTTAAATATTCTTGCTCATTACGCAAAATGCGGTCATAATATCCGCGCTGCCAAAGCGGCATATTCGCTTTTTGATTTGTCAATCGCTTCAATGTGCTGACCAAAGCAGGTATTGCCGCATTTGTAGGGGTCGGCGTCCCCGACGACCCGTTTTCCACAAAAACAATCATATGCAGATGATTCGGCATAACCGTATAATTTGCAATTTCAATATGTGTATAGGTTCGGTTTATCTCGGCAATCTGTTCCTCTACAATTTTACCGTATTCGGAAAATTGAATATACGGCTCTGAAAACAAATCCATCCGCTCAATTTTTCCAAAATAGTTTTTTCGGTTCTGTGTACAAAGGGTTAAAAAATATGCGCCGTCGTTAGAGTAGTCATAGTCCTTTAAGCGCATTGACCTTCTTGTGGGCAAATTGTTCTTTTTAGGCATATTCGTTCCATCTATGCTTGCGATTCGGGTCGTCGAGGACGCCGACCCCTACACGTTTGCAGTTTTGACGAAATTGGCTGAAAGATATACTATATCGGATTACAAATTCAATCCGTATTCTGCGGGCAGACCCATTTTGAGGTTCATACATTCAAGCGCCGCGCCGCTGGCGCCTTTGCCGAGATTGTCATAACGGGCGGTTAAAAGGATTCGTTCGGCATTGCCGTTTACAGTGATTTCCATAGAATCTTTTTCGGATTTACCGTTGGCACAAATGAAGCCCGATTCGTCAATATTTTCTTTATAGTGTACAATTTTTGTATTGTAAATTTCCGAGTACAGCGCGCGGATATCCTCTGCCGTTTTGCCGTTTTGCAAATCGCTTGCGAACACGGGTACGGTGACAGTCATACCGCAGAAATAATCGCAGATATACGGGCAAAACACGGGCGTACGTGTAAGCCCTGAAATTTTTTGCATCTCTTTTAAATGCTTGTGTTCTTGGGTAAGGGCATACAGACGGGGTGCGTCCAAAGATTCTTCACGTTCTGCCGTTTCGTACTGCGCAATGCCCTTTTTGCCCGCGCCGCTGTAACCCGACATCGCATGGCACATAAAGCCGTAATCAGCGGGCAAAAACCCTGCGTCAATCAAGGGCTTTACAAGCGCGATAAATCCGCTGGCATAGCACCCTGGCACGGCGATGCGGTTGGACTGCTTTAAAGCGGTTTCCGCCTCTTTTGAAAGCTCGGGGAAGCCGTATACCCACCCCGCATCCGTGCGGTGCGCGGTAGATGTATCTAATACCACGGTTTTGTCATTTTCAATTAAACCTGCCGCCTCAATTGCCGCCGCATCGGGCAAGCACAGAAACGCGATATCCGCAGAATTGAGCGCCGCTTTGCGCGCGGACAAATCCTTGCGCTTTTCTTCGGGCAAGGTAATCAGTGTAATATCGCTTCTTGTTTTCAGACGGTCAAAAATTTTCAAGCCTGTCGTGCCTTGCGAGCCGTCAATAAATACTTTGGTCATTCCAATTTCTCACTTTGCTGTTCATATTTCTGCATTGGGCAATTTTGTTTTAAAATCCTTTTTACTTGCCCAATCATTTTTCTTATATCCGCGTTTATCCATGGAATTGTCGTGCCATGTGGACAAACCGGTTAAATTCTGCTTAATAAATCCCTCTATGTAAACCGTTCGGCACTTATCGGTATGATTAAAAGAATAATTTTCCAAAATCGGATTTTCTCCGTTCAAATATGCCGATTTCAAATCCCAAATGCTCAGCGGTTCGCCGTCCTTTGTAAACCAACAGTTAAATGACGGGTCGAATAAAACCCATTTTCGCCGTTCGGGAAGATACACATGCGTTGTAAAATGGCATCCGCCGTTTTTTGCCGCCAACATACAAATCGGATATGCATATATGCCGAGTGCCAACAGACAATCCGTCAGCACAATCGCTTTTTCCCGACAGCAAATCGCGTTAGAGAACGGCTTTTCATAAGCATATTCTAAAATATCCAAGCTGTTGTCTGCATTCCATTTTGCGGATGCGCCGCTGTAAAAGGTTTTATCTGTCAGCCACTGCATAACATTGCGTACTTTACAAAAGGTATCACCGTTGCCCGCAATGACGTGCAGATTATATTTTTTCAGCAATTCGTCATATATCGGGATGTGTGCAAACAGATTCTCTTTCGTCGTTTCCGAAAGTTCTGCATCACTGCCCTCGGAAAGCTCGGCAAAAGCACTTGTATCCATATTCTCCACAAAGGCAAGATAGTTTTCCCACTTTTGCAGTTTTTTAATTAAGATTCTCTGCGATAGACGCATTGCTTTCCCCTTCCGTTACGGCTTAATTTTTGCGGGCGGATGAGGGCATCCGCCCCTACGGGTAAAGGAGTTACCGATTCAACCCTCGCACTCTTGCGACCTGCGCCAATACGTTTTTCGGCGCGGGACCGCCGAGAGAGGTACGGTCGTTGACGCATTTGTCGAGGTCGATGGCTTCATACACGCCGTCGTCAAACAAATCGCAGATTCCTTTATATTCTTCCAGCGGCAGGGTTTCGAGCGTCAAGCCTTTTCGGATGCACAGCGCAACGATTTCCCCTGTTGCCTTGTACGCGTCACGGAACGGCAGACCCTTAGAAACCAAATAATCCGCACAGTCGGTGGCGTTGATGAAACCGCCCGCCGCCGCTTTTCGCATATTTTCGGGCAGGGCGGTCATGGTATCGAGCATCGGGATAAATGCCGTTAAGCACATTTCCACCGTGTCGAATGCGTCGAAAATCGCTTCCTTGTCCTCCTGCATATCTTTATTATACGCAAGCGGCAGACCTTTCATCGCGGTCAGAAGCGTCATTAAATCGCCGAAAACGCGCCCCGATTTGCCGCGAATCAGCTCGGTAATATCGGGATTCTTTTTCTGCGGCATAATGGATGAGCCTGTGGAAAATGCATCGTCCAATTCAATAAACTTGAATTCCCAAGAACACCAAAGGACGATTTCTTCAGAGAAACGCGACAGATGCACCATCAAAATCGACAGCACGCTTGTAAGTTCCATGCAGAAGTCGCGGTCAGATACCGCATCCAGGGAATTTTGCATCGCGCCGTCAAAGCCCAAGGCTTTTGCGGTCATTTCGCGGTCGGTGTTATAGGTCGTACCCGCCAATGCGCACGCGCCGAGGGGCGAGTAATTCATACGTTTTTTCGCGTCTGAAAGACGTTCTTTGTCGCGAAGCAGCATTTCGGCGTAGGCGAGCAAATGATGCCCGAACGTAATCGGCTGGGCGCGCTGGAGATGCGTATAGCCCGGCATCACCGCACTGCTGTACTGCTCTGCTTTGTTGCAAAGCACCGCAATCAAATCTGTCAGCTGCCCGTACAGCGCATCGCACGCCTTGCGAAGATACAGGCGAATGTCGAGCGCCACCTGGTCGTTTCGGCTTCTTGCCGTATGCAGGCGTTTGCCAGCCGCGCCGATACGCGCGGTCAGTTCCCCTTCGACAAAGGTGTGAATATCTTCTGCGTTCGGGTCTATTTCCAATGCGCCGCTTTCGATTTCGGATTTTATCGCCGTTAAACCCTCGGTAATCGCCTGCAAATCTTCGGCGGAAATAATCCCCTGCGCCGCGAGCATTGCCGCGTGCGCAAGACTGCCCTCGATATCCTCTTTGAACATACGGCTGTCAAACTTTATGGATGAATTAAAATCGTTCGTTTTCGGGTCAAGTGCCTTTTGAAAGCGTCCCTGCCAAAGCTGCATATGTTTTCACCTGTAATTCTTTTCTCTGTAATTAGTAGAATACGACAAAGGGCAGAATTGCCCTTTGCCGCGGAACGGTTCTCTTTGTAGGGGTCGATGCCTTCATCGACCCGCGGGCGGCTGAAGGCAGCCGCCCCTACATTTCAGACTCTGCTTATTTATTATCTCTCTGCGCATCCAGAAGCGCTTTCACTTGAATCGGCAGACCGAACAGGTTGATGAAGCCTGCGGAATCCGCCTGGTTGTAAGCACCGCCGTCCTCACCGAAGGAAGCCACGTTTTCATCATATAAGGTATAGGGTGAAGTTACGCCCGCGTTGATGATGTTACCCTTATAAAGCTTCAGCTTTACATCACCTGTGACGGTTTCCTGTGTTTTGTCTACGAAAGCGGAGAGCGCCTCACGCAACGGTGTGAACCACTGTCCGAAGTACACAAGCTCGCCGAATTTCTGTGCGACCAGCTTTTTGTAGTGCGAGGTTTCGCGGTCAAGGGTGAGCATTTCCAAAAGCTCATGTGCCTTGTAAAGAATCGCGCCGCCGGGTGTTTCGTATACGCCGCGGGATTTCATACCGACCAAACGGTTTTCGACAATATCGAGTAGGCCAATGCCGTTTTTGCCGCCCAATTCGTTGAGCTTTTCAACGATGGCAAGGCCGTCCATTTCCGTGCCGTCAATCGCAGTCGGCACACCTTGTTCAAAATGCAGGGTGATGTAGGTCGGTACATCGGGCGCCTGTTCGGGTGCAACACCCATCTCGAGGAAGCCCTCTTTTGCGTACATCGGCTCGTTTGCGGGGTCTTCCAAATCGAGACCCTCGTGTGAAAGATGCCACACGTTTTTATCCTTGGAGTAGTTGGTTTCGCGGTTAATTTTCAGCGGAATGTTGTGCGCCTCCGCATATTCGATTTCTTCCTCACGGGATTTAATATCCCACTCACGCCACGGCGCAATGATTGCCATTTCGGGCGCGAATGCTTTGAGGGTCAGCTCAAAACGGACCTGGTCGTTGCCCTTGCCTGTGCAGCCGTGGCAGATGGCGTCCGCGCCCTCTTTTTTCGCGATTTCCGCAAGCCCTTTTGCAATGCAGGGACGTGCGTGCGAAGTGCCGAGCAAATAGCTTTCATAATCCGCACCCGCTTTTAAGCAGGGGAAGATGTAATCTTCCACATATTCCTTTTTGAGGTCCAAAACATACAGCTTGGAAGCGCCTGTTGCGATTGCCTTTTCCTCAAGGCCGTCCAGCTCCGTACCCTGACCGACGTCACCCGAAACCGCAATGACCTCGCAGTTGTTGTAATTCTCTTTGAGCCACGGGATGATGATGGATGTATCAAGTCCCCCAGAGTATGCCAAAACAACCTTTTTAATATCTTTTTTATCCATAAAAACGCCTCCGTCTAAAATTGTTTCTAACCTGTTTTTTGTTACGATGAAATTATACACTGTTTTTAGAGAAAATCAAGTGTTATTTGCATAATTATTCGCAGTTCTTTGCATATTTGTTCGCTTTAACAAGAGAAATATGCAGTTTTACATGTATTTTATGCATATTTTAAACATTTCGCCGTATATTTATGCAAAATCAGTATCTGCACGGAATTTTCAGAATCCGACAGAGTACAGACAGTGCCGCAAATCGCAGTCACATCCGCACCGTGTCTGTCTGCAAATCGCCCCATCTGCCCCGTTTCCATGTGAAAAATCGAGCAAGTAAAGTCTGCGTCTTTTGTCATCCGCCATAATCCGTAAATCATTTTACAGAAGAAAAACGGCGCACCCCCTCACGGAGATGCACCGTACTCTGCATAAAATATTTGCTTTTTTAGGCATATGCCTTTTTGAACCGTCCGTTTGGGTTTAGATTCAATACAGCATTGCTGTGCTGAATACAGCCGCAATGGCAATCAAAATCCAAATGACAATCGGAACAACAACGCAGACTACAATTGAAATAATCGACATGTTTAAGCACTGCTTTGCGGCAACGGGCTTTTTGTCCTTATCCAGACAATACAGAATAATACCCGCAAGCGGAACAAAGAAACACAGCACCTTTAAAAGCGTCTCGGCATTCTCATAAGAGACCGGCGGCACAAACGGTACAGGCGGTACGTAACCGTACGGCGGCATCTGTTGCCCCGCGCCTTGCGGCGGTATCGGAGCTTCCGCATGTAAAGGCGCACCGCAGTTATGGCAAAATACTTCTGTCTCTGATGCGACGGGCGCACCGCAATGACTGCAAAACATAACAATCGCCATTCAGTACAAACGCGGGTAAAAAATCAGACTTCCGCGCGCAGTACCGTTCCTTTCTTTATATGCTACTTAATACAAGGATGAGCCTAACAATGCAAAAGCAATTCCTTGAAACAGTACAACGACAACCGTATTGACAATTATACTGATAATGGAAGCTTTTACGCACTGCTTCGCGTAAACAGGCTTTTCATCCTTTTTCACGAAGTACAGGATAATGCCGACAATCGGGATAAACCAGCAAACAAACCGAAGTCCCAAAGAGGCAGGCTCCTGCGAAACAGGCGGCTGACCATACGGTTGCTGCGGCGCGGCATAGGGCGGCTGTGCATTGTACGGCTGTTGTGCCGGTGCAGCATTTTCAGATGCTACGGGTGTATTGCAGTTTGGGCAAAACTGCATATTGTCATTCATTTCCTGCCCACAATTTTTACAGAACATGGTAAGTCCCCCTAAAAATATAATCTGTAAATTAATCTGTCTCTTATACACATCTGACGCTGCCGACGATAAG